>NZ_JBPOFP010000004.1:0-88517 GCF_051252315.1 Paraglaciecola sp.
ATTATCCATATCAAGATCCATTATTATTTTTTTCAAAAGCATTTTTAACTCGTATGTAGCTAATTTGGGGCGACGGAGCCATTAAGTCAACAGCTAAAACACCGTATAAGACCAAGGTGTTATATGAGACAAAAAAAAAGCTTGCTAGTGTTGCAAACAGTTAAAGTTGTAGATGAATTGTTAATAGTTATTTTCATTTTTGTAATGTGAACACTGTCCGACATTTCTAAAAAAACTTTTTCTCGAAAATAACGTTATTACAACCACAAATGGCGACTGTAATAAATAAATTAGCATGCTGTGCTAGGAGAATAATATGGAAAAGAAGACAACCTATTGGCAGGAAAACCTACGTTTAATATCAATATGCCTAGTCATATGGTTTATCGTATCATTTGGCTTTGGCTTGTTATTAGTAGAACCCCTGAACGAAATTCGTCTTGGTGGATATAAACTCGGATTCTGGTTTGCGCAACAGGGTTCTATTTATACTTTTGTCGGGTTAATTTTTTGGTATAGCCATAAGATGAACAAGCTCGATAAAAAATACGAGTCTGAGGGTGAATCATAATGGATGAGTTAAAACTATATACCTACATAGCAGTTTTTGGTTCGTTTACTTTATATTTTGCTATAGCTTGGTGGGCACGAGCCGCATCAACTAGTGATTTTTATGTCGCCGGAGGCGGTGTCACCCCCATGCAAAACGGCATGGCAATTGGTGCCGATTGGATGAGTGCAGCGTCATTCATTTCAATGGCCGGACTAATTGCGTTTTTAGGATATGGCGGTTCTGTATTCCTAATGGGTTGGACCGGTGGTTACGTATTACTCGCCATGTTACTTGCGCCTTATATGCGTAAACACGGCAAATTCACCGTGCCTGAATTTATTTCTGATCGATATTATTCAAAAACGGCTCGGATTGTGGCGGTTGTGTGTTTAATCATTGCATCACTAACCTATATCATCGGTCAAATGAAAGGTGTGGGCGTAGCGTTTTCTCGCTTCCTAGAAGTTGACTACGGTTTAGGTTTGGGAATAGGTATGGCCGTTGTTTGGTTCTACGCCGTACTTGGTGGAATGAAGGGCATTACCTATACACAAATAGCCCAGTACTGTGTACTCATTTTTGCCTATACCATTCCTGCAATCTTTATCTCTTTTCAACTCACCGGTAACCCCATTCCACAACTTGGTCTAGGTTCAACCTTGGCTGATGGAAGTGGTGTTTACTTACTTGATAAGTTGGACTTAGTAGTGACCGAATTAGGCTTTAAAGAATACACCACAAGCAATATGAATGGCTCCTTAGATATGTTCGCTTACACCATGTCGCTTATGATTGGCACGGCTGGTTTACCCCACGTTATCATGCGTTTCTTTACGGTTCCCTCTGCTAAAGCCGCTCGTTCTTCGGCAGGTTATGCTTTAGTTTTCATCGCCTTATTGTATACCGTTGCTCCAGCTGTTGGTGCCATGGCTCGCCTTAACTTGATGAATACAATTGAACCTACAGCAGGCCAAAATCTAGACTATTCAGAGCGTCCTCAGTGGTTTAAAGACTGGGAAAAAACTGGTTTGTTGCAGTTTGAAGATAAAAATGGCGACGGCAAAATCCAATACTCAGCGGATACAACAACCAATGAAATGGTAAAAGTGGATCGCGATATTATGGTGTTAGCTAATCCAGCCATTGCTAATTTACCTAATTGGGTGATTGCATTGGTCGCAGCCGGAGGGTTAGCAGCAGCCCTGTCAACCGCCGCAGGTTTACTGTTAGCTATTTCATCTTCCATTTCTCATGACTTAATGAAGGGGGTATTAACGCCAGACTTGTCTGAAAAGAACGAGTTGATGGCTGGGCGTATAGTCATGACGCTGGCCATATTAGTCTCCGGTTACCTCGGTTTAAATCCGCCTGGATTTGCCGCAGGGACGGTGGCGCTAGCTTTTGGTTTGGCAGCGTCATCCATATTCCCTGCACTCATGATGGGTATTTTCTCTAAGAAAATGAGTGGCACTGCTGCAGTTGCAGGTATGTGTTCTGGTATCGGTGTGACTATGCTTTATGTGTTCCAACACAAAGGCATAATGTTTATTCCAGGTACAGACTTCTTAGGTGATATGGGGGCAAACTGGTTCCTTGGCATTTCACCTAATGCGTTTGGTGTAGTCGGTGCTTTGGTTAACTTTGGCGTAGCTTTTATTGTGCTTCAGTTTACAGGTCCTGCACCTAAAGCGGTTCAAGACTTAGTCGAAAACATGCGAACGCCTGGTGGCACAGCAGCAATTAGCGACCACTAAGCTTGTTTCATTAAACTTAGCCCACTGAATATTAAAGGCTAAAGAGTTGTGCTCTTTAGCCTTTATTTTTAAACTCACTAAGTTCGATATAATCAGACATTACAAAAGCGCTAATATAGATAAAGACAAAGATAAAAATAATGAATAAACATACAAGAACCGCATTTATGGTGGCTCCAATCCTCGCTGTTATTGGATACATTGCGGCAGATTATTATGCCCAAGGCCAAGCCGAAAAGCCGAAAGTGATCCAGTTACTTCCAGTTGAAAACTGTGACGTAATCAATCAAGAATGTATTTTGAAAGCCGGCGACTTCAAAGTGAATGTGTTTGATAAAAGCAACTTAACCACAGTCAACTCAACCTTTCCATTAGACAACGCCACACTATTTCTGGTTGATAAAAATAACACCCCCACCGCCTATCCATTAGGCATGATACAAAGCCCCTATTATTGGCATGCTGAAACTAATTTGAGAGAACTCATTAGTGACACAGGGCAAAGTTACACACTTAGACTTGTGTTAAATATTAAAGGCGGAAGTTACATATCGGAGTTTACTACGACGACCCAGTAGTATTGCCTTAACGCTCGTTAACATGCGTTTCGCTTTTTATTCACTCCGTTCACGCAATCTCGATAAGTACAAAATAATGGTTGGCTACAATTGTGTTTGCGGCGAGGTTAGTTAACCTGAGCTCGGGATAAGCCGAGCCTCTCAATAACGCTCTTTTTGCGCCTAGCGGCGTTGGATTTTCTAACAATAGCCAGCTATTGCGCACGAAAAGCCGCCTTGCTATACGATAAAAATTTCGTTATCGAGTGATCTAAAAGTAATCGTAAGTAGTTGCCAACTTATAAATGCATGAATTCTATATAAAAACTGAACTTAGGCGACTCTTCTTATTCCGATTTCAGGTTAGTTATTTATTTTGCTAAATTTAAATCTTTTTGATACCAATAAACCACTAACATGACCTGCATCATCCCTATGAAATTCGAAGGGATTCATTCCAGACTCGACATTAATAAAAGTCATACTTTTAGTCGGGACTAAACGCGAAAACTGTACTTCATTTTGTGCTTTAATCTTCAACTGCCCATCAATCACTTTAAGTTTCAATTTAAACTCGTTCTCACCCGTTCTCATTTTGTACAACCCAGTAAAAGCTTTGAGTTCATCAATAGTTAAAGGTAACGCATCTATGATTTTTGGCGAATGAGTCCCCATCCCATAATATTCTGAAATAGCACTCATAATCTGTTTATTGATTAGACCACCATTATCACCATTACTCATCACTATCATGCCGTCGCCTTTATTCACGAAAGCTTTAAATTCATTGGTAAAACCAAGATTTTTACCACCATGAGAAAAGACTAATTCATTATTAACTTCACTAACCTTTGGTCCTAAACCCCAACTCCCTTTATGTTTAGTAAACATGGCCTCTACTGTCTTTTTCTTCAGTATTCCGTCTTTCTTTCCTGACATTATTGCTTGCATATGCATGACGTAAATTGCTAAATCTGACGGAGTAGTCCATAAACCTGCGGCCGCCTTTTCAGGATAATCATTGTAAATTGCAGGGTGCATTTCACCACTCCTGTTATAAGCAGCACTTGTATGAATCTTTAACCTATTCGGTAAAGCGTGCTTATAAGAGCTATGAATCATCCCCATGGGTTTAAGTATTTGATTATCAGTATATTCAGAAAATGAAGTTCCAGAGACGTCTTCTACTATTTTTTGCATGACAGTATAACCACCACCTGAATATCGCCATTTACTGCCTGGAATCTGATTAACTTCAACTTTATCAGTATTTCCTTTGCCACTTAGTACACCAGTTGTACTTGGTATTGTACTACCTGTTGCATACCCAGGAAATCCATGAACACTAAGCCCGCTAGTATGCGTAAGTAGATGACGTAAGGTAACGGGGTTTTCTTTTGTTAACAAATCCCCCTCAACCTTCCAATTTGTTAGATATTGGTTTACATCCACATCCAGATCTAGCTTACCTTGCTCAACCAACTTCAGTGCTGCAAGGGCTGCAACTGGCTTACTAATTGAACCCGCTTGAAATAAAGTACTAGTGTCAACAGACCTTGTAGCATTAGCAATACCATAACCTTTTGCCCAATCTATTTTTCCATTATGGATGACCGCAACACTCACGCCTGGTACATTCAATTGTTTCATTAGCATTATTATTGAGGAACTTTTCTCACTTTCACCTTTGACCTTTATATTACTTTTTAGGTTATTCTCAATTACGTTAATGGCAACGTTATTTGCATAAACTACATTCGTAAAAGTTAATAGGGATAGAGAAATGAGCGAAGTGTAGAGAAAGCGAGTGACATTAGTTGAAAATTTCATAATAGGTCCTTTATTAAATAACTCGATGTACGGAGATGTTGCCGATTTTAATAAAGTACCACGTCGACTGTTAATATTCTCACAATAAACAAGGCTTGGTCAGGTCACCAATGTTTAATAGCATTTAACACCTAATTGACAAGCAAAAATAAGTAAACGTAGTGAACAAAATGCCAACTTTTTTTGTCCTTGTTTAAATTCTTATCAGGCTTTTAATGCGCCTTGCCAATAACCAACATCTAACCACTGATTGAATTTATATCCGACCTCTTTGAAGTGAGCCGCCTTCTTTAAACCAAATTTTTCATGTAAAGCAACACTGGCCTGATTAGGCAATGTAATACCACCAATCACTGAGTGAATTGAGCGAAGTCTTAACTCTGAGAATAAGGCTTCATATAGTTGTGTTCCAACACCTTTACCCGAGTAACTAGGAGATAAATATACGGTTACTTCCACTGAAAAACGATAAGCAAAACGTTCTCTCCATTTACTAGCGTATGCATAACCAATGACTTTACCTGAATCATTTTCAGCAACTAACCATGGCAAATCATCTGACTGAATTTTAGATATACGATCAAACATATCTTCAGGGCTTACCGCTTCTGTTTCGAATGTAATAATAGTTTCTGATATGTAATGATTGTAGATTTCAGCAATAGATATTGCATCTTCCTTAAATACGCTTCGAATCAAATAGCCTCCTGAAAACCTAATGCTGAACGTCTTGTATAAATGGTTCGCGTTTTTTTCGCGCCCAGTGAGGGCCATCGTTTGGCCCTAATGAAATTTTATAAGCTTTTTAGCCCTTATTACGCAGGCTTATTTTTACTGCCTATAAAGTACTTAACCAAAATAGTACCGCCATAAAATAACACTATAAAAACGCTAAAATCGATTAATAATTTTTGAATATCAAATGGGTCAGAAAATAAGGAATACTCAAAAGAAAAATAATAAAATATACCTTTTGAACCCAAGTAGGCAATTAGGAATGGAATAAAAAAACTTAATATAGATCTACTTGATTGCTTAGTGTCCATGTAAAAATTCCTTTATACATTTAATCAACGCAACTATATAAAATTGCTAACGCTTAATATAACTGGAAAATACGAGCTTTTTTCAGCGAGTTGTTTTCCAGTTATTGTGTTTTTTATGTTTTACTGCATGTGAGAACGCCGCTGCTCCATCGTTTAACATCTTGAGTTAGGTTTTCATAGGCCGCAACAGCATAGTCACCTTCTTCCACATGAACAGAGGTGTTGTTTCCAGTTTCACTTACAAGAATACGGATAAAAGGTGCTTGATATCCAATGTCTGAAGTGGCTCGCCTTGCAGTGATTACAGTAACTCCAGTTTCGTCTTTACTTTCAACAACAACTTGGTCTTGCAGCAGTGAAGAATCTTTGTCTTCTACAATAACTCTGTCTCGGAACAGTGAAAAATCTTTAGACCAACATTTCACTGCAATGTCATAAATCTTTTTTGCTTCATCTGATTTAGTATTGGAGCTCTGGTAATCAAACGTCGGTTTTAGAGGCGCTACACAGCCTACGAAAGTTAAACCCAATAAAGCTAAAACTATCCTAGATTTCATTGTTCATCCTTTAAAAACATAACGCTTCGCATAAACAGCGGAGCAAGTTGGCCGCTTTTTTGCGCCGTGTATTTTGCAAAAAACCGGCCTGCTTGCGGAGTCAGGCTTAATGCGTTTGTTAGTTTTTGTTACCACATTTTATCTGCTTTTCACCAAAGTGATAAATATTATTCACTGCTACGTAAACACTAGATACAACGGCGGAAGTTGGCATTGTTATAATTGAAGAAATCTCATCATTCCACTCATAAAAACTAGTATCACCATCCATTAAATTAACAACTTTCAACGTTTTCTTATCAGTAGATAAACCACATTGATAATTTTGCTTATTATCAGTTTCAGGCATCACAACACAACCCGAAAAAGTAAAAACAAAGAATAAGGTCGTAATTTTATTTATCATCAAATCATCCTTTTTTGATAGAGTGAGGTAACCAGTTTTAAAAAACTAACAATTTATTAGACGTCACAACGTCGTGTTTATACACGACATTATTCAGGTCATATTTTTACACAACAACTAGGTTCTTCTTTTATATCCGTTTTTCGTAAGTGAAGCAAAAGGTACTTGTAGAAATCCCCAAAAGGTCTCCGATCAGCTGTTATTGGACAAGAAGTAATTAATTCAGCAAAAATACCTTATGTGCGAAGCAGGTGCTTTTGCTTTACCGCGACTCAAAGTTCACCGAACAGTGCGAATGCCGTTGTGCACTAAGCACATATTGTTGGCCTAAAGACCAACCTACAGGTATCGCCACTTTCCCACATTCAAGGGTTCCCAATTCACGCCAATATTCGTTAGGGTAATTGGCATGCGACTCTAAGTTCGCCGAGCAACGCTGACTAACAAAGGGAAAAGAACATGGATGTTATTTGAGTAATGCTTGTAGGGAACAAATCATTGCGACCTTTGTTAGGCAAGTCGCGCAGGCATTAGAACTTAGTTGGAGCACGGCCCTTTTTGTTTACTTTTTGCGGCTGTTGGTAAAAAGTAAATCGAGCCGCAGGATGCGGTTTGAAAAATAGCCATGGATGGCGGTGAACGAAGTGAATAATCTTAGTGAGCACCGCGAATGCCTTTCAACCCAAAATTAAGACCATAGTCTTAGACTCTCAAAGTTACATATAACCTGTGCTAAAGTAATCTTCAGTAATATGTAACCTAAACTCAGGTTAAAAATAACCTCTACAAGTAAATTGGGAGCAGGCATGGCGATAGGTTGGGTAGCCTTAGCATTAGTATATTTAGGTGGGTTATTTTGGCTTGGAAGATGGGGTGATAGCGATTCTCCGCTCGCCAAAAAATTAACCTCTCACCCAGCAATTTACTCCCTTGCACTTGCCATTTATTGTACCGCTTGGACATTCTTTGGCGCTGTAGGTGAAGCGAGTCGAAATAACTGGCAATACTTACCCATTTTGCTTGGCCCAATATTGGTTTATTTATTAGGTTTTCGCTTTATTCAAAAACTGACCTTGGTAAGTAAAAAGCAACACATTACGACCATTGCTGATTTTATTTCGTCCCGCTACGGTAAACGTCAAACCGTAGCCTTATTAGTCACCATCATTGCACTACTCGCCACTATTCCCTATGTGGCATTACAATTAAAAGCTATTGGCTCTGCATTTCAGTTGGTATCAGAGCAACAAGACAGTGAATCGATTGTGTTACTGGCGACTATTTTTATCGCTTTGTTTTCCATCTATTTTGGTACCCAAAGAACCGATGTCACTGAATACCGAAGAGGCTTTATACTGGCCATTGCTTTTGAATCAAGCATTAAATTATTCGCCCTGTTAGTCATAGCGATAGTCGCCTTTTTTATGTGGTACCCAAACAGTTCAGCGCCTCTTTTTGCATCATTTAGCACTGCTGAATCCCTGAGTACATTTGAATCATTTCCATTCATTGCACAAACCATTATGGCTGGAGCGGCCGTTATTTGTTTGCCTAGACAATTTCATGTGGCCGTTGTTGATAACCAAAATTTAGATCACCTTAAAACTGCGCGATGGATGTTTCCTTTATATCTTGGGCTCATTGCCATAACGATCCCAATCATCACTGTTGCGGGGCAAACACTATTAGCGAATACGGCAGCTGAGCCGGATACCTATGTACTTGAACTGGCCTTAATTTCGGGCTCTGGGCTAGTGCAAATGCTGGTGTTTGTAGGGGGCTTATCTGCAGCTACCGCTATGATAATTGTGGCCACGTTAACACTTAGTACCATGTTAACCAATGACGTGATCTTGCCGAAGGTATTAGCTAAACATAACAGTTCGTATCACCAACAAAATGTCAGTAAAAACATTCTGATCACCCGCCGCTGGGTTATTGCAGGACTATTATTGTTGGCCTACTTGTATCATCAACAGATGGCCAATAGTTCCTCACTGGCATCCATTGGTTTGATTGCTTTCTCCTTGGTTATTCAGTTACTGCCTTCTATTATTGGCGGTTTGTATTGGAAGAAAGGACATGCCCATGGTGTTTATGCAGGTTTGATAAGCGGTATTGTGGTATGGATTTTGTGGTTGATGTTACCCGCTTTTGAAGGAAACATAGATTCGCAATTAACTAACAACAACATATCCTTTGTTGCCATGATTAGTTTGGTCGCTAACTTTGTTGCCTATACGTTTTTCTCTTATATCGCGACAGAAAGATTAGTTGACCGTATTCAGGCTCAAGCGTTTGTTGCCCCTCGGGAAAGCCTGCATAACCAACCTAAGAAGCCTTCTCCCTCGGTGACCACTGCTGACCTCATAACATTACTTTCTACTTTCCTAGGCGATACCCGTTGCCAAGGATTGATTGATGACTTCCAACAAAAACATGACATGACGGTTCACTCTGATACCTCGCCACATACCGACTTTGTGGCTTTTTGCGAACGGGCACTAGGAGGTGTATTAGGTGGCTCTAGCGCCAGAGCACTAATCGACAGTGTGTTAAATGGCAAAAAACTCGGATTTGAAGAAGTCGTTAATTTTTTTGATGACTCCACCCAAGCGATAAAATTTAATACTGGTGCTTTATTTACTTCAATCGAGAGCCTAGATCAGGGGATCAGCGTTATCGATAAGAACCTGAACTTGGTGGCATGGAATAAACGTTATTTAGAACTATTTAACTATCCAAAAGACATGGTGGCAGTAGGGATGCCGATTGAAAATATGGTTCGATACAATGCATCTCGCGGTGATTGTGGTCTGGGTGAAATTGATGCATTAGTGAAAAAACGACTGGCACATTTAAGTCGAGGACATGCTCATAAATTTGTTCGGCAACGAAGTGATGGAAAGATGATTGAGATGGTCGGAAATCCCCTACCAGGCGGCGGTTTTGTGACTAGTTTTAGTGATATTACCTCACATATTGAGATCCAAGAGGCACTAAAAGACGCCAATATTGATCTGGAAAACAGAGTCAAAATTCGCGGCGAACAAGTACAAGCAATCAATGCTGAACTTCATGATGAAATTGCTCGTCGCGTTGAGTTAGAGCAGGAGCTAATTAATGCTCGTCAAAATGCTGAAAGAGCCAATGCCGATAAGACGCGCTTTTTGGCCTTAGCTAGCCACGATATATTGCAACCTCTAAACGCGGCAAAGCTATATTTATCGGCCCTCGATGAAGTCTCCATGCAAGACGATGTGCGAAATATGATTAATAAACTTGGAGAAAGTGTCTCTTCAAGTGAGGCACTGATAGCAACGCTATTAGACATTGCACGCTTAGATCAAGGAGACTTAAAGCCTGTTAAAGGGCCACATTCCGTTATCAAAATACTGTCTCCACTTATACATGAGTTTTCCATGCAGGCACAAAGTAAAGGCCTTAAATTCAGCTCAAGAATTGCCGATGTATGGGTGGACACTGACAAAACCTATCTATACCGAATTGTGCAAAACCTGTTGTCCAACGCGGTTAAGTATACTGATACCGGTGGAATTTTATTATCCGTTAGAGCTCGCCAAAATTCGGTCGTGATACAAGTTTGGGATACTGGGGTTGGCATATCAGAAACCGAACAACAGCATATTTTTGGAGATTTCTACCGTGTTGACGGAAGTAAGCAGCGCGGTGCCGGTTTAGGACTAGGCGTGGTTTCTCGATTGTCTGAGAAACTCGGAAGTCCCTTAACCATGAAATCAGAGTTGCGTAGGGGCAGTTGTTTTACTCTTACGCTAGCCATGGTACCTGCCCTTTCCCCTGAGCCTGAAGTACTGGCTAAAACTTACACCGGATTAGCGGGCCTAGAGGTTTTGTGCGTAGATGACAAGATAGAGAATCTAGACGCAATGCAGACCTTACTCAATAAATGGAAATTAATATGTTTTCAGGCTAGCAGCGCTGACGAGGCGCAACAAAAATTCGACCAAAATCAACCTGATGTATTGTTGGTTGACTACCACCTTGGCAACGGAATTAATGGCCTTGAATTAATTAGTCAGCTTAGAACACAAGCCGGTAAGGAAATCCCCGCAGCTTTAGTCACAGCGAGTCAAGATGAAGAGATAAAGAAGCAATGCGCTGCGACAACCATAGGTTATCTAAGTAAACCCATAAAACCGGCTAAGCTAAGGGCGCTGCTCTTAAGCTTGAAGAACAAGCGGTAAGTTTGAAGAACAAACGGTAAGCCTAAAGAATAAACCTTGAGTTTAAAGAAGCCCCCCAAACTCACGTCACTTGCTTGGCGGCTGTTCTAACTCTAACTGCGAAGCAATCAGTACGGCTTGAGTTCGATTGTTGATCCCCAGCTTTTTAAATACTGCAGTGACATGAGCTTTTACCGTAGCAACAGCAATGTCTAGTTCATAGGCGATTTGTTTGTTTAGCAAACCGTCACGCATAAAACACAGAACTTTATATTGAGCAGGAGTGAGGCTAGAAACTGACTCAGCGAGTTTGGCAAAAGCTTCATCAAAGTCAGTTACATCAGAAGGCATTTTTTCTGGTACCCACACCTCCCCTTCTAATATGCTGGCGACAGCTTCTGCCACTTCACTCGCTCGGGTGGTTTTAGGAATAAAACCCAATGCTCCGGCATTCATCACCTTAGACACAATGCCTACATCTTCAATCCCCGAAACTACCGCCACGGGTATTTCTGGAAACAATTTGCGAATATGAATTAAACCAAATAAATCGGTACTTCCAGGCATATGCAAATCAAACAGCAGTAGATCGATATCGTTCTCTTGCAGTGCATTAACGGTCTCATGCAAATCGCTGGCTTCGAGTAAGGTTAAATCTTCGATATTAAGCATTAACGCCCCTCTTAGGGCGTCTCGATACATGGGGTGATCATCAGCAAGCAATATTGTCAGCATTGTCTCTTCCTACTATAGAAAATTTAGTCTAACAATTTACGATTGATTTGCAATTGCTCTCAAAAACAAAGGTAAATTATAAAAAGCGTTTAATCCCAAATTATACGTTTAGCCTATTTTCTATCAAACTATCCACAACAGACGGATCAGCCAAGGTTGATGTATCACCTAACTGAGCATATTCGTTGGCAGCAATTTTACGTAATATACGTCGCATGATCTTTCCTGAACGTGTCTTCGGTAATCCTGTGGTCCACTGAATTAAGTCAGGTGTGGCAATAGGGCTGAGCTCTTTTCGCACCCATGCACGCACCTCAGCGGTAAGCTTGTCACTGGGCTCAATGCCGTCGACCGGTGTGACATAAACATAAATTGCTTGGCCTTTAATATCATGTGAAAATCCAACTACTGCGGCTTCTGCAATTGATGAATGTGATACCAGCGCACTTTCAATTTCAGCGGTGCCTAAACGATGCCCTGACACATTTAACACATCATCCACTCTGCCCGTTATCCAGTAATAGCCATCTTCGTCTCTTTTTGCACCATCACCGGTAAAATAAGCATTATCGTAGGTGCTTAAATAGGTTTGAATAAAACGCTCATGATCTTTATAGATGGTACGAGCTTGTGCAGGCCAGCTATCTTTTATGATTAAATTTCCTTCTGCCGGCCCTTCTAATTCAACGCCTTCGCTATCAACCAAAGCCGGGACAACCCCAAATAAAGGAAACGTCGCTGAGCCCGGTTTTAAATCTGTCACACCTGGCAAGGGAGAGATCATCAAACCACCAGTTTCAGTTTGCCACCAAGTATCCACGATTGGGCAACGACCTCGGCCAATCACATTATAATACCAGCCCCAAGCCTCAGGATTGATAGGTTCACCCACCGAGCCCAATAAACGTAAAGACTTACCGTGAGTGTCTGATGCAGCAAAATCACCATGAGCCATCAAAGCACGAATTGCAGTTGGTGCGGTATACAAAATGCTGACTTGATGTTTATCAACAATTTGGCATATCCGTCTAACATCTGGATACGTGGGAACCCCTTCAAATAATAAGGTAGTGGCACGATTGGCTAGCGGACCATACACCATATAGCTATGGCCTGTTATCCAGCCTACATCTGCGGCGCACCAGTAAACTTCTCCTGGCTGATAGTCAAATACATATTTGTGGGTTATTGCCGTATATAAAAGGTAACCACCCGTGGTGTGGACCACACCTTTGGGTGTGCCTGTAGAGCCTGAGGTATAAAGAATAAATAAGGGGTCTTCCGCGTCCATCACTTCTGGTGAACAATGACTACTGCAATCACTTATTAAATCTTGCCAAGTGCAATCAATATTGCCCATATTCACGTTAGCTTGGGTATGCTGCCATACGATAACTTGTTCAACACTAGGGCATCGATTATCCAATAATGCCTCGTCAACATTCGCTTTTAAAGGGATTGGTTTTCCAGCTCTGAGCGCTTCATCAGCGGTAATGACTATTTTAGCACCGCAGTCGTTAACTCGGTCTGCAATAGCATTGGGTGAAAAACCTGCAAAAATAATAGAATGTGTCGCGCCAAGTCTAGCGCAGGCTAACATTGCAAACGCTGCTTGGGGGATCATAGGCATATATATTGCCACGCGGTCTCCCTTTTGAACGCCAAGTTTTTTCATGCCATTCGCTATCTTACAAACTTCGTCATGCAAGTTCTGGTAGGTGATATTGGTGCTTTGTGTACCACAATCGCTTTCCCACACGATAGCGTTTTCATTAGCGTGTTGGGCAAGATGTCTGTCGATACAATTGTAAGAAACATTGAGTTGTCCATCTTCAAACCACTTAATTTGTGCTTCTTGTTTATCAAATGAAGTATTTTTAATTTTTTTAGGAAACCTAAACCAATCTAGTGTTTTAGCCTGTTCGGCCCAAAACTCGTCTGGGGAGTCTATAGATTGTTGATACATCTCAAGGTATTGATCTTTACTGATAAGTGCATGTTTTTTTGCCTGTTCAGAAACAGGGTAAATTGAATGGGTCATAGGTCATCTCCAACTATTGTATCTATATAGATACAATTTACGCGCAATTGAAAACTGTGGAATGAGACATTGGTCTTATAGACCATGGGCTGATAGACCAATAGCTTATATGTAACTTTATAATTTTGATTCATAGTTTGCTCAGTTTCAAAACATAGGAGCAACACATGAATAGCATAATAAAGAAAACCGCTGCGCTTGGTGTATTGGCAATAGGCATGAATATTATGAGCTCATCAGCGTATGCAGACGCATTTGAATTGGACTTCAAAAACGGGGATAAAATAAAGTTTGGAGGTTACCTAAAAGCGGATGCCAGATACGTTAACGGAGATTTGAATTACCAAGATTATTGGATAGGCAATAATCCTGGGGCTGCAGATACATCAAAGCTTGGGCTAAATATAAAAGAAAGTCGATTCAATGTTTCTTATATTCATGGTGATTGGACTGGTTTTATTGAAATGGATTTATACGGCGGTGGGGGCAACGAAATTATCAGTAATTCGGTAAACCCTCGTTTACGCCACGCATTTGTGAAAAATAAGAACTGGTTAATTGGGCAAACCTGGTCCACTTTCATGCCTCTTGCAGCCTTAGTTGAATCTTTAGATTTTGGGGGGCCTATGGTTGCAGAAGGGTTTATTCGACAAGTTCAAGTTCGTTATTCCACGGGTAATTGGCAATTTGCTCTCGAAAATTCTCAAACTTTTGGAGACAGTGATGGAAATGGGGCGTCTGGTAATGTGGGTGTGATTGGGGCGAATAATGATCCAGATAGTAAAATCCCAGATTTAGTTGCCAGATACAATTTTAGCGGTGATTGGGGCCAAGCCAGCGTAGCGGGTTTGTTAAGAAAAGTTGACCAAGGTGGTATTGATGCTACCGCTACAGCCGTAAGCCTATCTGGTAGGATTAATTCTGTCGGTAAAGATGATATTCGTTTTCAGGTTACTTTAGGGGAGTCTGGTCGTTATGCAGGAATAACATTAGCCACAGATATCGTTATTGATCCAATAACCCAAGAAACCAAAGCAGAACAAACCACCGCCTGGTATGTAGGTTACAGAAGAGTGTGGAGTAATGAATATCGCAGCACAATTTTTTACGGTAACGGTGAAACTGATATATTGGGACATGACCGTTCTCATTACGCCGTTAACTTAATCAAGCAATACAGCCCCAATATGTTATTTGGTGTTGAGTTTGGTAAATATGTTGTCAATGATATCGGTTTAGATCTTGATTCAAGCTACTTACAAACATCAGTGAAGTTCACCTTGTAAAATCAACAATATGAAAAACACCGAGCAATAAAAAAGGAGCCTTTCGGCTCCTTTTGATTTTAAACAATTATATCAAATAACGATTATTCGTTACCTTCAGCTGGCGCTTCAGCAGCCGGCTTTTCGATTAAATCTTTAATGCTTAAACGAACACGGTTTTGACGGTCAATTTCTACCACTTTAACGTCTAAGATTTGACCTTCTTCAAGATGGTCAGAAACCTTGTTAACTCGTTCGTGAGCGATTTGTGAAATATGAACTAGGCCTTCTTTGCCAGGTAAAATTTCAACGAAAGCACCAAAATCTACGATACGAGTCACTTTACCAGAGTAAGTTTTACCCGCTTCTACTTCAGCAGTCACTTGCTCAATCTTAGCAATAGCAATTTCAGCTTTAGCTAATTCAGTGGCGAAGATTTTGATAGTACCGTCATCTTCGATTTCGATATTACATTCTGATTCTTCAGTGATAGCACGGATCATCGCACCACCTTTACCAATTACGTCACGGATTTTGTCAGTTTCTACTTTCATTGTATAAATACGTGGAGCAAATTCAGACATTTCTTCACGGTGACCAGAAATCGCTTGGTCCATTACACCTAGAATATGTAAACGCGCTTCTTTAGCTTGCTTAAGCGCTACTTGCATGATTTCTTTAGTGATACCTTCGATTTTGATATCCATTTGTAGTGCAGTGATACCGCCAGTTGTACCGGCTACTTTAAAGTCCATGTCACCTAAGTGATCTTCGTCACCAAGGATGTCAGAAAGAACAACAAAGTTTTCATCATTTTTCACTAAGCCCATCGCAATACCAGCAACAGAAGCTTTAATTGGTACACCCGCGTCCATTAACGCAAGAGAAGTACCACAAACAGATGCCATTGAAGACGAACCATTTGATTCTGTGATTTCAGATACTACACGTACAACGTACGGGAAATCTTTTTCAGACGGCATAACCGCTTGAATACCACGTTTAGCCAAACGACCATGACCAATTTCACGACGCTTAGGAGAACCAACAAAACCAGTTTCACCTACACAGTATGGAGGGAAGTTATAGTGAAGCATGAAACGGCTATCTTCTTTACCATTTAAGCCATCAATCATCTGTGCGTCACGCTCTGTACCTAAAGTAGCAGCTACGATTGCTTGAGTTTCACCACGAGTGAATAAAGCAGAACCGTGAGTACGTGGTAACAAACCAGTAGCAACGTCAAGTGCACGGATCATCGCAGGATCACGACCATCAATACGTGGCTGACCAGCTAAGATACGTGAACGAACTACGTCACTTTCTAGTTCGTGAACTAATTCAGATACTTCTTTAGCATCTTGCGCTTCATCAGCAGCAGTAATTTCTTCAACCGTTTTATTGGTTAAAGCAGTGATGGCGTCTTTACGCTCCATCTTGTCAGAAATTTGATACGCTTCTGTGATACCGGCTTCTGCTAATGCTTTGATTTTGTCTTTAAGTTCAGTATTTTCTGCTTCAGCAACCCAATCCCATTTAGGTGTGTTCACTTCTGCAGCAAACTCGCTTACTGCTGTAATAACAGTTTGCATTTGCTCGTGACCGTACATAACAGCACCTAGCATCACTTCTTCAGACAAAACGTCTGCTTCAGATTCAACCATCAATACTGCACCTTCAGTACCAGCAACAACTAAATCTAGTTCGCTAGCTTCCAGTTCAGAAGTACGTGTATTTAATACATATTGCTCATCAGTATAACCAACACGAGCTGCCCCAACTGGGCCATTAAAAGGCATACCAGAAACAGCAAGAGCGGCAGACGTACCGATAAGTGAAATAATGTCAGTTGGGATTTCTGGGTTAGCAGAAACAACAGTCACAATAATTTGTACTTCGTTCATGAACCCATCTGGGAACAATGGACGAATTGGACGGTCAATCAAACGAGACGTTAATGTTTCGTACTCAGAAGGACGGCCTTCACGTTTGAAAAAACCACCAGGTATTTTACCAGCAGCGTATGTACGCTCTTGATAGTTAACCGTTAATGGGAAGAAGTCTTGACCAGGCTTAGTGTCTTTTTTACCAACAACAGAAACTAATACAGTTGTATCGTCCATGCTTGCTAAGACTGCAGCAGTTGCTTGACGAGCAATTACGCCGGTTTCAAGAGTAACAGTATGCTGACCATACTGAAAAGATTTAGTAATAGGAGTCATTTTTATCCTTTAAATTTATAATATCGAACAGCCCATATGGAGCCGCTCATTTTGCTTTTTCTATATCGCTTTCAAATGCGGCGCATAGTATAGCTGCTCATATCAAGTAAAAACAGCTATTTGAAAATATTCTAGTGACTTTAACTCAGTTTTTGGTATTTACTTGATAATTAACCCGAAGTCTGGATAAGAAGCGTCGTTCCACTTTAAATTTTTAAATAAAATTCAAGGGCTTATCTATAAAAATACTTTTAGATATTAGTAGTAGATTATTCGATGACGAAATTTTTGTTCCTAACAAGGCGGTTTTTCGTACGTAATAGCGAGCTATTGCTAGGAAAACCAACATAGTTAGGGGCAAAAAGAGCGTTATCGAGAGGCCCAGCTTATCCAGAGTTAGGGTTAATTACATCCTGTAACGTTTTAACTCAAGCTGTAACAGAATTATGTGACTAACTCGTTAAACTGCCTGCGATAATTTTATTAAGACGTTGAGATTACCGATGACATACAAAACTTTTAGCCTTTTAGCCTTAACAACCACCAGCTTATTTTCGTGTAACAATGATGAATTTACCCGCGACATTAGCCAACCTATTGAAATTGACTTTGCTCAATCAGATCGAGGCTTTACGCCACTATTTTCTGACTACCCTCAAGGTGAAGAAGCATTTTATCAATTAGATGCAAGCCATCAAACACTACCTGAACCATTTGCAGAAAAAATGGGTTGGAAATTGACAGGTAATAATCACTCTGATGATTTGTTAATGACAATATCTGCACCTATCGATTTATTACAAAGCAATACTATGTATACCGTTTCTTTGGCATTAGAATTTTTAACTGACGTGCCCCAAAATTGTTTTGGAATCGGTGGTGCACCCGGTGAATCGGTTTACGTAAAACTAGGGGTGAGTGACACACAACCTTCGAATACTCTAGACAATGACATGTATAGGATCACAACCGATTTGGGAAACCAATCTCAATCAGGTACCCAAGGTCAAACTGTTGGTGATATCAATAACGGTATTGACTGTGAGGCAGAAAATGCTTTTTCTTACACAGCGAAAACAGTTCAAACTAGCCAAGCTATTAACGTTATGTCCGATGACAATGGGGTAATTTGGGTCATCGCCGGAACTGACTCTGGGTTTGAGGGTTACACCTCTATTTACCTTACAAAGTTGAATGTAACAATTAGCAAATGATCTTAATGGTACAGGTAAGAAAAGGATATACACTTACCTGTATCTGCTGACGTAAGCGTTCCCAGTAGTTAACCTACATGACCACAGCACTTGAATATCACTTAATTTTAATAACCTCCAGATTCCTAGAGAAACAAAAAAGTCTGTGTTAAATTAAATACTTAAGACTTATTGCATGGTTGATGAAAGGGAATAAATAGTGGCGTCAAAGGACTCAAAAATTGATGAGCTACAACGAGAACTGGCACTCACTCGGGTCGAGTTTTCAAGTCGTTTGCATAAATTGGAGCAAAAAATTGTTTCACTTAAAAACGATGCAGATTCAACTCATCATGAGCACGTAGAATTAAGCGAAGAATCACAAACTACGCAGCCGTCGGCTAATTATTCGCAGCAGGAGCTAAAACCAGAAGTTCAATTAGCAACTTTTATACAAACCGACAAACAAGAAAAAGCTAAACCAGAATCCAAACCTTCTTTTGCAAGGACGCTTTTAAAAGAGTTCAGCCAACACCTGATAAACCTTTCTTCCCCCCTCACAAAATTTATTTCTCCTGCAGTTAGCCTATATCAGCATTATCAAGCTAAAGGGCAAGGCCCAATATTTGTGTTTATGCTAATCGGCATTACCCTTTTAGTCGCTGGTTTTGGTTATTTGGCACAGCTGCTGGTAGGAGAATTAGGCGCTGGAAGCAAATCGTTATTATTATTTATTATTGCTATTGGTGTCACATATGGCGGTGTACTTTTAGCCAATAGAGTCAAATATGCTGAAATATCTTCAGCCATTATTAGCTTGGGGTTATTACTCAATTTTGTAACGGTTTATATGGCTGGCAGCTATTATCAATTATTACCCGATTGGGCAGTATTATCGGGTTATTTAATCATAGCAGCAGCCTGTTTTTGGTTGTCGAATAAGTTTAATGCAAAAGTATTAAGTGTTATCGCCGTAATAGGTGGGGCTGCAGTTCCACTTATATCTCAATTAGACCCATCCGGCACAAGCCTCTATTTACTAGGTTTAGGTTTTATCATTATGGCCAGCTTGTACCAAGCCAATGATAAAAACTGGCCTTGGCTGGGTATTATTAGCGTCTTTGTCACCTATAGCTGTTTAGAATTTTTATTACTTTCAATGTCAGTGAATCAACTTATTGCCTATTTTTCTCAAGGGTATTACTGCCTATTTTTGTTTTACTTATGTCGCTTTCTTAACTCTACCCATCAAATTTCAAAAAGCATCATCACTTTATCGGTGATGATCTTATTTGCCAGTATTGGGGTATTTTACCAAAGTGAAGTAACAATCACTTGGTTAGTGCCGCTTTTTGCTTTTGTGAATGGGGCATTAAGTAGTTACTTAGTTTTCAAGACCAAAAAGCAAGATGGTTTATCTCTTAGTTCACACGCTTGTAGTTTACACTCCTTGTTTGCGAGCACTTGGTTATTAGTCGCGATTGTAAGCAGCCTAGCCCCCGATTACTGGGGATTTGCCATTGGTGTTGAAGGCTTATTTATTTTGTATTTTGCCCTAAAACAAAACTACCTATCTGTGCGAATTGAAGCTTATGCCTTGTTAGCTTTTGCGATTTTACATGCCGTTTTTGCAGTATTCCCCTATTTCCCTGACCCCGCCTTATCAAGCCTAAAAGGCAATCTAGTGGTAGCCAGTATTGGCGCCATAATATTTGCAGCTAGAAAACTCTTTAGCCACTATGCAGATGTCATTAATTGGCAGTGGAAATGGGAGCAGCAACTTCATCGCGCTCTCAGGCCTGTAGAGTCAGTTTGGTTAGGTTTGTTTATCTTAACGCTACTTTGGGTTCAATTAGGTGTGTGGATGGCAATAGCGGTCTTACCATTACAAATTTGGTTATTAACCAAAACCTACAGAGCACAATGTAAAACCTCAGAAATAGTGACTTATTTGGCAAGTGCCGTTGCCGTCGGAATTTGTATTTTAGGGATCAATGAAGTGCAGTCACTCTCTTTTAGAGACCTACCTAATTACGCCAAAGCTGCTTTGATTTTTGTGTTTGCAGAGTCTTGGTTATTTGCTGAGTATTATCGTCGAACTAATCAAACAGGACATTTAGCAAAACTAGCCGAAGCACTCAGGTTAACCTTTTACCTAGTTTTACCTCTAACCTTTTTGCCTTCTGCAATTAAACACTACAACGAATTTTCGGCCATCGCTTTTTGGGCTTCTGCGTCAATAGCTTACCTGTTAGGCCGTGCAATCAAACATGCATTTATCAGAACCGAGTCACTCATAATATTTGCCATTGCCGCTGTTTATAATCTTGCGTTCACCATAGATAATTATCACCACCAAGCTTTAATTTGTTCCATTGCGAACCTGATCGGGTTAGGAATATTCAGCTATTTCTTGATTAACACCCATAAACAACATGCGCCGCTTTTAAACAAAAAAATAGCCTCTATAGGTTTATATTATCTGGCTGGTTGTATAGCTATCTACATGCAGGAATGGACAAGTTTTGTTTGGGCCGGTATTTTGACCAGTGTTTATATATTTGCAATGGTCTTAAGTGCGCAGCATAACAAAATATTGTTCAGAAACCGCCGCATATTAGGATACTTAAGTATATGTAGTATTCTACTTTCCTGGCTGTTGATGGCTATTACTGGCAGCGCACATATTATTAGCAGTAGCATTTGGTTATCCTTAAGCATGGTAATACCTCTAACCTTCTTGCTTAAGACTCACAGCTTAAACCTACTTGATTTATGGTTAATTAACCACAACAAAACCGGCTATACACTGCTACATGTATTGTTATCTGCCAGCGGCATGCTTTTACTCAACGAGTGGAAATTAACTTTGTTAATAACACCTTGGCTAATACTGCATGGTAGTTACTTATTCTTTACTCATAAAAACAGTAAATTCATTGCAAAACTAGCATTAACTTTCATGGCATTGGGTTTAGCCAAGTTAGGCTTAATCGATGCAGCAAACGCCATATTATGGCAAAAGGTAGCCCTGATGATTGGGATTGGATTGTTTATGTTAGCCGCTGCTTTTATGTATCAAAAACGTATCAACCAAACTGATAAAAGCGTAAAAATTTAAAAATAGATCCAGATAAACCACAAACATCATACGTTTGTTTTTTTGGCATGTTTGTGTGATATGCTAACTATACCTTTTATCACGTCAGTAAAAAGCTAAATGAACAATCTATTAAACATGCATTGCATAATTAAACTAACAGCCTGTGCAGGCTTAATTCTATTAGCCTCTGCTACCTTTGCCTCAGTGCAACCTTTAAATGCTAGCGAAGATGAAACCTGGCTGATTGATAAAGGTCGCTCCGATGAGTTTAATGGGCCATTTCTTGACTATGACAAATGGATCAAAAACCCCAAACATGTACAAACTTGGAGTTGGGATAATGACAACAATGCTAGCACTAAAGATGGCAATTTAGTCATTCAGATGGTGTATAACCCCCACTCTCGAAATATCAGCAATGCCTGTTCACAAGGCCAATCTATTCCCAATTCATCCTTATATTTTAAATCAGCCATGTTGCAAAGTATCGCTGCTGGCACTACTGGTTATTACGAAGCTCGTATTTTAGGCTCAAAGGTGTTTCCTGGGTTTTCTCCAGCATTTTGGATGTATAGCAACTTTGACGACAACCAATTACAAGAAGGGTCGGTAAGATACAGTGAGATCGATGTAGTTGAAATGCAACAAAGACAAAACTTTAAACCGGGAAACGAAAACATTACCGACCATAACTTACATACAGCCTTAACTAAAAAGGATGCAAAAGCCAACTCAACAAGCCGAGCTTGGCGCAGACCAGGCAAGTATCATGAACAAGAAAACGTCAATGTACTCACTAAGGATCCAGGTAAACAGTTCCATATTTATGGTGCTAAAGTAACTGAACAAGAAATCATCTGGTATGTGGATAAAAAAGAAGTAGGCCGAGCTAAAAATAACTATTGGAAACAACGACCTATGCAAGTTGCCCTATCCCTTGGCCTTAGAAAACCTTACACAGATTTTAAATGTAATGGTTTTATTCCTCTTGATCCTCTAACTCACATTGAAGGTTTTGATCCTAAATCATTCAATCAAGCTCCGCCTAGCATGACTGTAGATTACGTTAGAGTGTGGACTATTAAATCAAACTAATATTGATAACACCATCAATGATAAAAATACTTTAAATAGTTTACTCGGCTGCTTTAACAACTCTATAGTTGTCGAGTATTTTTTGGTATTCGCCCGTTTGATGCAATTGAGTGATACAAGAATCCATATTAGTCAGGAACTTGGGGATATTGTCTATATTTTTAGAGCTATTTGATACCGTGACAAAATACTCTTTGTAAGCAATCGTATACTCCAATACCTCTATTTTTTCACTGAGACCTAAGGTTTTAGCCCGCCAATAAAACGTATCTTTTGAATCGGCCATAATATCAAATCGTGGATTGCGACTTAACATTTGAGCGAACATAGAATTAATACTATACCCGTCAGTCACTTCACCTAATTGACGCTTTTTTTCAATAATGGCCATCAATTCTGGGGTGTATGATAAACCGGCTAGCAGGCCAATCACGTGAGGTGCCAAATCATCCAATGAATTCACTTTAATATCGCTGTCAGCACGCACTGCAAAACCGTACTCAGTGCGGAAAATAGGAACCTTACCGTAACTAAGAAAGGTTTCACGTTCCTTTTTATAACTGAATATACTGACATCTAAACGGCCATTCTTCATGTACAAAGGTGTACGTTTGATTGGAAGGGGGACATAAGTCATTTGGTAATTTGTCTCTGCCAAACAAGTATTCAGCACCTCTTTACCTATGCCAACATACTGGCTGTTTTGTTCTGGAAACAAATAAGGTGGCCAATCGATATCGTTCAATGTAATGGTATTGGCATTAACTATTCGCGGCATTAACAATGATGTTAAGAAAGTAAATATTTGAAAAACTACACAAAGTCGATGAATCATTTGCAAACTTACCAAAAAACAAACAGGTCAAATACACATTAGTCTTCCACTGGATTGATTTCAATCTTAAATCTCTGATTTATGCGTTTCATCAAAACAACTCGGTCAAGAACTCCATTGGTCGTTTAAGCTCTTTAAAATTTAGAAGCGAATCAATTGCTAAAAACAAAAAACGGTCTCATAAGAGACCGTTAATATCTTTATTTTAGAATAATAACCGTCAGGTTTTTATTCTTCATCCTCGATAGCATTCACACCCGCAGTCCATTGTACGCCACCTCTTTCGTAGGCGCCTACATCGGCAGCTGATCCTGAAGTTGTTTTTGGAAAATCTGAAATACCTATACCTTGATCAATAAGCACAGAATCGGGTTTTGGCATAAAGTTTAAGCCTTCAGCATCCATAAAGGGGGAGCTTTCATCAATAATATTGCCTTCTAAATCAAAAGCTGCATCTTGTATCCAGTCGCCAACACTAGAGTAATTATTCCACACTCTATTATCGCCTTGATCTCGGCCATTTACCCAAGTACCCATAGCTTCTCCTGGATTCCAAAGGGTATTGTGATACATGTAATTATCAAAGTTCGCCCAGTTTAGTTGCAGACCTGTCCATGTAATATTCCACACAACGTTATGGTGAACTAAATAACCTTTACTATCGTTATCTAAATATATACCTGCTGCTCTTCCATCTGCATACTCTGGCCCGTGAAAATCATGAAACCAATTATGATGAATTTCGGTATTTTTAGGTAAGTCATTACCAACTGTATAAAACACGCCGCCATCGTTGTTAATCAACATTCCCTGGGACACATCATTGTAGGCAATTTCGCAATCAGTGCCGAAATTAGAGATACCATCTCGACCAACATGAGAAATAGTATTTTTCTGAATTATCACCCCTACACCACCAGCACGAACACCAGAAGAATGGATCCCCATAGTGTTAAAATAGCGGATAAAATTATTTTCTATCAAGCTACCATCACCACGGCCCCCCCAAGCTAACACTCGTACTCCATTGTTCGATCCATACTCAATTCGATTACCGCTAATAGTCCCGTGATGACCATTGATTACTACTGCACCATCATTGACTTGAGCGTTATTATTGTCTAATTCATCTAAACGTTGAGAGCCATGTAAAACCACAGAGTCTTGCAGAGTATTGTAATTACCATTTAAACGGACACTTCCACCAAAGGTTTCAATAGCTTGCACATTCACGTAACTTGCATTGACTTCAACTGCACTTTCTCGCACGGCAACTTCAACGGTATTATCTTCTGGCGTAACACCTTCTGGGGCATACAGATAAAGTGTCTGAGTATTGTTGTCGTAGAACCATTCTCTTTCGTGATCTAGTAAACTTAAACGACCAAACACAAATATACGGCCATAGTTTTCATTTCTGAGTAAGCCTGGATTGTGAGGGTTAAAAGGCCACCTGTTTACATCAATTGATTCATAAGTAATTGTGCCAGCGGTGTATTGAGTGATTGGGCGAGTCCAACTGGTACCCGAATGAGCGCCTAAATACCATACATAACCACCAGCCAAATCATCTGGTAAACCTGTGGCATTAATAGTTGAACCATCACCGCCTGTTATTGGGTGTGCGTCAACCGTATGACGGTTATTATCTTCATTATTTGGCCAACGAGCCAAATCCATAATATTTCCGTCGTAATACACTTGGTTAAAACTATCCCCTAAGGTTAATTCTACTTGAGCTTTATATATATTTCCGTCATGCAACTGCCAGTTGTTTACATATTGAGTAGCAGCTATTTGAACTTTCTCTCCGTTAGCCCCTTTTACAACAACTGGAGATGACTCCGTTCCAGAAACCGTGATATCAAGCTTTTCTGAGTATCTGCCGCCTTTAATCACCAAGGTATCGCCAGCTGACAAAGCAGTCATAGCTTTTGCAAAGGTTTTAAAAGGTTGCGTACTTGAACCATTATTATCATCGTTACCATCTAACGCGACGTAAAAAGCATCTTCTGGAGCATCAGCCGGACATCCAGCGTTATCGAGAAGGCCTTTTTCATCCACACATTGATCGTCAACATCTGCAACGCCATCAAAATCAGAGTCTTTAGGAGTAGGACAACCATTAAAAGATTCATATCCTTTATCGTCTATACACTCATCTACAGCATCGGCAATACCGTCTTTGTCTGTGTCGGCAGTGGTAGCGGGTGCTGGGCAACCGTTATTAGCGGCGGTACCAGATTCATTTGGGCAATCATCGTCTGCATCCACAATGCCGTCAGAATCAGCATCAGGTTCTGGCTCTGGAGCTGGCTCTGGGCAGCCATTATTGGTGGATGGACCCACTTCAGTTGGACACTGGTCTACATTATCTTTAACACCGTCGTTGTCAGAGTCTTTTTCGACTACAACAGGGGGCTCAGGTGTTGACCCTCCGCCGCCTCCACAAGCAGAAAAAAGGATAAAACATGAAAGGCATATTAAAATATTTTTATAAAAGTACATGAAGGACAACTCTAATGGCGAAAACCAAACAACAAAATGTTTCAACATGATAACTAAAGGAAAATAAATTGTTAACAATTTTCATATAACTAAATACAAATTTATATCTAAAAAATCATAGATGGATAAAACACAAATGAAATTGTCAGGAGAAAAATATTTAAACTAGAAGGGGCAGAATAAAACAAGCAATCCTTTGCTTTAAATTAATAAAAACCTATAGCAATTTTACAACTGGGCTGCCACTCTCGTGCCTTGGTCAATAGCTCGCTTGGCATCTAACTCGCCCGCTTCGTCAGCTCCACCAATTAAGTGATAAGGTTTTGATAAACCATGCACCAACTCTCTTAGTGGATCTTGCCCAGCGCAAACAATGACATTGTCTATATCTAAAGCTTGTAAGTCACCGTCTATTTGAATATGCAAACCATTGTCATCTATCTGTTGATACTCCACACCAGCTAACATTTTCACGCCTTTTTTGAGTAAGCCAGCTCTATGTGCCCAGCCGGTAGTTTTACCTAGGCCTGCGCCGACTTTGCTGGATTTACGTTGCAATAGAAAAATCTCTCTGGGTGAAGGAGCAGGCTGAGCCTGAATACCTTCAATCCCCCCGCGAGATGACAAGGTCATGTCTATTCCCCACTCCCGCATAAAAGCAGGGATGTTTTGACTGGTAGACTCGCCAGAATGTGACAAAAACTCAGCCACATCAAAACCTATGCCTCCCGCCCCAATAATCGCCACTTTTTTACCGACAGGTTTTTTATGCATTATCACATCTAGGTAACTTAATACCTTGGCATGTTGAATACCTTTAATCTCTGGCGTTCGAGGTTTAATACCAGTTGCAATAATGACTTGGTCAAAATCACCATTGTTTAACAATTCGGTGTCGACCCGTGTATTTAGGTTAATCGTGACATTGTGGATTTCTAGTTGACGGGAAAAATATCGAATTGTTTCGTAAAACTCCTCTTTTCCTGGAATTTGTTTAGCAATGTTAAATTGCCCACCTACCTCACTGGCACTGTCAAACAAAGTAACTTGGTGCCCTCGCTCAGCGGCAGTTACCGCAGCAGCTAAACCTGCTGGCCCCGCCCCTACTACAGCAATGTTTTGTGATTGGACAGCTGGAGTTATATTTAACTCTGTTTCGTGACATGCTCTTGGATTAACCAAACAACTGGTCATTTTTCCAGCAAATACGTGATCTAAGCATGCCTGATTACAACCAATACAAGTATTGATTTCATCTGCCCTATCTTGCTGCGCTTTTATGACAAAATCAGGGTCGGCTAAAAATGGCCTAGCCATAGACACCATATCGGCATCACCTTGAGCCAATACATTTTCAGCCACTTGCGGCGTATTTATTCGATTAGAAGTGATAACAGGCACAGACAAAGCTTGTTTAAATTTAGCCGTGACCCAAGTAAAGGCTGCGCGAGGAACCTTAGTGGCTATGGTGGGGATCCGGGCTTCGTGCCAGCCAATGCCGGTATTAATAATTGTGGCTCCCGCTTTTTCAATGGCCTTACCTAGTTCAATTACCTCTTCAGCGGTTGATCCGCCTTCAACTAAATCCAACATCGAAAGACGGTAAATGATAACAAACTCAGTACCTACCGCCTCTCGTACTCTACGCACAATCTCTACAGGTAACCGCATACGATTTTGATAATCACCGCCCCATTCATCATCTCTTTGATTGGTGCGTACGGCAATAAACTGATTTAAGAAATAACCTTCTGAGCCCATAATTTCTACACCGTCATAGCCGGCTTTTTGCGCCTGTAGAGCAGTATTAATAAAATCCTGTATTTGTTTTTCAATACCTTGAGCGTCTAAGGCTTTGGGTTTAAATGGATTAATCGGCGCTTGTATTGCTGAAGGTGCTACCAACTGAGGATTATAAGCATAACGCCCTGTATGCAAAATTTGCATACAAATTTTAGTGTCATACTGATGCACAGCCTGAGTGATCACTTGATGTTGACTAACGGCTTCGTCTGAATCCACACCACGGGTATTAGGATGTGTGGCACCTTCACTATTCGGACCAAACCCGCCAGTTACAATTAAACCTACTCCCCCTTTTGCACGCTCGGCAAAATATGCAGCCATCCGCACATGACCATTCGGCGCTTCCTCCAAACCGGTGTGCATTGAGCCCATCAATACACGATTTTTTAACTGGGTAAAACCAAGATCCAGTGGTGCCAGTAAATGCGGATATTTACTAAATCCTGCGTTACCCGCATTAGAAGGGTGTGAATTTGACGTCATCAATATATTCCTATGTGTTTTACAGCCCGGTATTTTTTTTATGTAAATTGGTAAATTTAGGCACTCGTTGTTCTTTGCCTGCTGCCATGGCTTCTTGAATATCTGGCATTTGAAACATGCCACTTTGCCAAGTTGCCATATAGGTTAAGCTGTCTGAGACACTATGATCTCGGCTGTAATTCAACATTTCTTTACAACCCGATACCGCCATTGGTGAATTTGCCGCTATGTTTTCTGCAATCGCCATCACCGCTGATAACATGCTGGCTTGGTCTTCAAAAACTTGGTTCACTAAGCCGCAAGCAAGGGCCTCGTCACTGTGTAAGTTACGACCGGTATAGGCTAATTCTCGAACTAAACCTTGAGAGATTAAATGAGGTAGGCGTTGCAAGGTACCTACGTCTGCAGTCATTCCCAACTCTGTTTCTTTGATAGTAAAAAAACTATCTTTAGTGCAATAGCGACAATCGGCTGCACTGACCATATCAACAGCTCCTCCAATCACACCGCCTTGCATTGCCACTAAAACCGGAATTCTTATGTGTTCTAAGGCGCTAAAACTAGCTTGTAATTCGAGTACTAAACGGCGAAATTGCTCTGCTCTTCTGGCAGGCTCGCCTTGAAAACTTTTAGCAATACTGGCAAATACAGATAAATCCATGCCGGCACTAAAATGTTTACCGAGTGCGGATATTACAATGACTCTCGCTTCGGCTTCGTCATCAATTTTTTGCACCACAGCGGGCAATTCAGACCAAAATTCAGGGATCATGCTGTTTAAAGCATCCGGGCGATTTAGCTGTATATGTGCAATATGATTTTCGATTGTCACCTGCATGGTAACCAATAAATTATATTCAAGATTAGACACTTATTTTTCCTCTTAAAGTTATCACCACTCAAACTAGACAGTGTCAAGATAAGAGTTTATTTTGACACTGTCAAGATTACAATGAATAATTTGTACTATCACTATAGGTCAGAAAAGCTAACGCATTTATTTATGACACAAGCCAACAATATTAAAACCAATTATCACCACGGTGATTTACGCAGCACACTGCTACTTGCGGCTAATGATTTATTGAAAGAAGTGGGAGTAGACGGTTTGTCACTGCGAAAATTGGCAGAAAAAGTCGGCGTGTCGCGCACGGCGCCCTACCACCACTTTAAAGACAAGAACCAGCTTTTATGTGCGATTGCTGAACAAGGCTTTATACATTGGCAACAAGATGCTGAACAAATATTTAAACGAACCGACATCAACTTAAATCAGCAATACCAAGCTTTCTTTAAAGGTTATATAAATTATGCTGCTAACAATCCAGAGTTGTATGATTTGATGTTTGGTAGAGTCATTTGGAAACAAAACTCTGCTACCGATGAATTAAAAAATGTGGCATACCCGAGTTTTAACTATCAAGTTGAAATGACCAAAACATGGCAACAACAAGGCTTATTACCAAATAACGAAAATACCTTGAGATTAGCCCAAGTCACTTGGGCAACTATGCATGGTATTGCTAGACTACTCATTGATGGAATATACGCTGACCAATCCCACGTAGACGAAATGTGCGATTGCGCTGTGAACCTGTTTACCCAAAACATGACGAGCTAAGCCATGCAATATGATGTGACTACACCTTCAGCCTACTTAGAAACAATAGAGCAAGATTGGCGTAAAGGTACCCTATTAGCAATCCGCGCTCTGATTTTAGACTTTGCTACAAACATCGAAGAAAGCATTGAATATAAGATGCTAAGCTACTCGTTAAATAATCACTCGCTAAATAACCCCAAGTCAAATAACCAGACTTTATTTCACCTCAATGTACAAAAACATTTTGTTGGTTTGTATGTGGGCAATATTCAAAAAATTGATCCTAGCGGAGAATTATTGGCTGGCCTAAATACCGGAAAAGGCTGTATTAGAGTGAGTAAATCTATCAATGTTCAACAAACTCAACTTCCAGAGTTTATTAAACGAGCTGTAGAGTTACATCTTGCTGGAAAAGATCTAGGTTGTTAACTTTTAAATTAATCATTCAGACAAAGTACAAGTTCGAGAACTCATTGAATTAATAATTAGTTTTCATTTGAAGCCACTCTAATTGCTGCTGATAAGCTAGCCCGTTAAAATTGTCTGAAAGAGGGTTCATAAAACCATGTAAGTACTGTGTTTGCACAATATTCACATTTGGTTTGCCGGTTATCTCTGCCCTAAGTTTATCTACATCAAAATGTGACTCACATTTGGGAAATATTAAGTCCACTTCAAATAAAGGATTCACTTGTTTTAAATTTCGAATTTGAGAGCCGTAATAACAAATCCCACCATTTACATTTTTTATTGCTGGGTTTTCAGATAATTTCCAAATTGCCGCAGCGCCAATACTAAAACCAATCAACTTGTTGATGGAGCTAGCAGATTTGACCGCTTTGGTTAAGGTTATTAGGTAATTTTCAAAACCCACCTTTTCAACAAAATAGGTATATGCCTCAGTTTCGTTGTTAAAAGCCATATCAATCCCGTCATATGGATCAACTATCATACTGGTGTTTAATGCTTTACCTAGCTCTATTAAAGCAGGGGTTTTACCAAAAATGTCAGTAACTAAAATGGTGTTCATAGTTATTTATGCTCTTATTATTCCTCTACATCCACTTTATTTCGGCTTTTGTTGATTGACCAACATATCTAAATATTTAGTGAACCGCTTTTGCCTAGTTTCAGGCTTTTTTGCACTGAGTAAACCATGGGCGATCACATAACGACTGGATTTACTTAACGATTGATAAAACTGTTTAGCTTGTAGTTGGTTATTAAGGGCTTCGACAAAATCAAGCGGCACTTGCATTTCACTTACCACATAAGCGCTTTCCCAGCGTCCATCGGCTTTTGCAGCTTGTACCTGTTTAAGACCAGATTCTTGCATGCGCCCTTCGCTTATCAAACGCTCAACATGTTGGGTGTTTCTTTTCGACCAGCCACTACGAGCTTTTCTAGGCGTAATACGTTGCAAATAAGCGCTGTCATCCAAAGACTTTTTAAGTCCATCTATCCAACCCCAACATAACACCTCTATCACTAACTCATTCCAAGTCACACTCTGTATGACTGTGTTCTTTTTAAAAATCTTCACCCATAATTCAGTTTCACTGGCATGGTTAAAACTAAGCCATTGGCAAAGCTGTTTTGGGGTAGAAAATGTTTTAATTTTTAGTGGGTTAACTTCAGGCATTCGGGCCGGGCTTCTTAGTTACAACGATTAATATAAGGTTATTTGACAGTATAACTCCTAACTATATAAACACATTTAGAAAAGTATATCGGATACAAAAAAGGCCGCTTAACAGCGACCTAATTTAAATGTTTAATTCACACTATTCTGCGAAGTGTGCGGCATCAAACCAAGGATGATAACCTACTTGCGGTGTGTCAACATCCTTAGCACAGCCTTGTCGATTTTCACGATAAGCCACCACTCGGTCTAACTTAAAGTTGTCGGACATAGGCGCTATTTTTATCTGATTTGCTCCTGCCTTAAACGTGGTACTAACCACTGTTGAGTGGTCTTGGCGAATACCAAACTCCCAGCCTTTAACTTTTTTGTTATCTGCAGAATAGTAAGCCTTCCAAGGGCCGCTACCAATCTTCATCCAAAATCCGTTTTGTTTATTCACATCAGCGTGATCATGACGATGGCGCACATCAAAAAACCATTTACCTTGTGAAGAAGTATTCATATTAAAGGCTAGAATGCCCTTTTCAGGTTTTTCGGTTTGGTCACGTAACGAACGTAAATACCCTGCCCCAGTATGTCCTGGAATAAGGTTTTGTATTATCCAAGACTCGTCCAAAGCAAAACCGATACTTTCGGCTTCCATCACCACACACCCGGTGAAATCTTCGAACATGTAATAGTTAAGGAACGCTTTTCTTTTGGCTTCTCTGGGCATAGTCTGAGGATCGTACACAGCATAATCTTTATGTTTATCTAATACTGCTTGTAACGCTTTACGTACTTTTGCTGTTTTACGTGTATCGTCTGCTGGCATAATTTCGTGTTCTTCATACAAGTCTTTTGCTGGCTGGTACATACGACCATCTTGATACAGTTTGTAATTTTTATCTCGAGCAAAACGTTGCAGATAAAAACGGTCTTTGGCTTTACCTGGACGAGGATCGTGATGCATATACACCCAATCACGGGTATCGCCCTTTTCACCTTTAATTTGTGAATAGAAGCTCATGCCGTCCATATTATTTTGCTTTGCCACAGCGGGTTGTTCAGCAATGTCGAGTAAAGTCGGTAAGAAGTCGGTGGATTCGATTAAATCAGAATTAATTTTACCTTCTGGGGTTTTACCTTTCCAACTAACGTACATAGGAACTCGTGTTCCTAAGTCTGTCATCATGGCTTTACCACCTTGTACTAAACGGCCATTTAGATCTGACATCACATTCCATTGGGTGCCATTATCACTGTAAAAAATAATAATGGTTTCTTCGCGAATGCCTAACTCATCCACCTTATCCACTAACTTTCCTAATACAAAGTCAGCATATTCCACCATGTCGCCAAAGTACTTTTCTTCTTCGTCAAACTTTTTAGCTTGATCACCCCACTCTTTACTGTGAGGAGTCGGATTAAAAGGAGAATGAGGTAAAGACATGGCGTAATAGGCGAAGAACGGCTTGTTATCATCTTTTTTACGGGTCATAAAATCAGACAAAAAATTGGTCCAAATATCTGGGCCATATTGACCATCAGTCTGTTTTATAAATTCTCCGTTTTGATTAATATAAGGATCTGGGTAACGAGACCCTTTGTCTTCGGTGTGAGCCGTATGCCATAAGCTATACTCGTCGAATCCAGCATTTTCAACTCTCATGCCTTTACCACGTCTATGTTCCGCCCCAGGAAACCCAACCGGGTCATAACTTTGCAACTGCCACTTACCAGCCATAGCCGTGTTGTATCCAGCTTCTTGCATATAATGACCGAAGGTTTTCTCTTTAGGGTTGAACAAGCCAAACCCAGTCCAGGTTCGGTAGCTATACTTTCCTGTCATGAGTTGCACACGAGTGGGTGAACATAAAGGTGTGGCATAAGCTTGATTAAACTGCACACCTTGGTTTGCCAAACGGGTCATGTTAGGCGTTTGGTAACTGCGCCCACCATAACTTTCCACGGCTTCAAACCCAAGGTCATCAGCCATAATAAGTAGCACATTTGGCTTTTTGGCATGAGCCGAAAAAGTAAACAAAATACACACAACAGAAACAAACAAAATGTAGGGTTTAGGTAAATTTTTCATATAGGAGCGAGCTTGTTAAAATTATATTTAAAGGGGTTAAATTAAATATAACACACAACCAATGTCAGATTACACTCAATTCTATCTCTAGTTAGAAACCACAACGATCAAGGCCGAAAGGTGCGGAAAACCTTGCCACAAAAACGGCCCGCCTTTAACCAAAGAAAAGGTATTGTCTGCTAACTTTGGGAAAAAATACATTTGATGAACAGGTGAATCACCAAGTGTACCGTGATGGGGATCAAAATATTTATTATGTTTTGACATCATGTAAACCAAAGATCCATGCTCCGCATTAGGTAATTGACCTTGTTTAAATGCATCAGCCAACTTCTTAACTGTTTTCGAATGAGACAACCCCTGATATAAATACTGCATTTGCAATTCATAGGAAGGAAAAACAGAACGCATGGCTTCTTGATTAAAACAAGAAGGTTCATATCTACCCTGTGGGTTACTCACCACCAAACAGGTAAAGTTATTATTACCTTGTTTAATCAATTCAAACCCGCCCTGACTAAACATCATAAAACTAGCACTATCTGTAATATGTGCTGGCGCTCCTTCACTAGCTTGTTTAATCACAGTTTGTTGTTCATTAGTGAGGGCGAAACACTGATGTGTCAAAATGACACTCAGCAAAGTAAAAATGCCGAACTTATTAGCTAATTTAGCACGATATAAATATAAAGGTTTCATGATATTTCCTTATAGTTTGTTGTTAATAATCCACGTAATAACTCATGGATTGTAAGTTGATGGTGATAAACCAAAATAACGCTCAAAGGCGCGCCTAAAGCTTTCGTAATTGGCAAAACCCACTAGTCTAGAGACTTCTTGTAAAGAACGATTCTCGTGACTAATCAAATCTCTAGCCTGGAACATGCGTAGTTGGGTTAAATATTGGGCTGGACTTAAGTTGACATGTTGTTTAAACAGTCGAGAGACTTGCCTTTCGCTGACACAGAGTTTTTGCGCAATGTCTGTAACACTAATAGGTTGTTGTAGGTTATCCAGCATCCATTCAATCACTGGATTTAAGCGTAAACTATCAGATGATTGAGTTTTTAATAAATCAGAGAATTGTTTTTGGCTTCCTTTTCTTTGTAAATACACCACTAATTCTTTCGCAACAGACGCAGCAAGAGTATTTCCTAAGTCTTGCCTGACTAACTCTAAGCTTAAATCAACTCCTGATAATATGCCGGCTGAAGAGTAAATATGTTTATGGCAAATGTATAGAGGATCGGGCAACACATCACATTGGGGGTACTGTTCACTTAATTGAGCACAATGACGCCAATGAGTGGTGACGGTTAAAGGCGTATTTGGAAATAATTGGGCAAGAATAAAAGTACCCGTGCAAATGCTGACAATTCTTTTAGCTACGTTTGCGAGTTGTTTTAAATCAATGAATTGTTTGGTTGTGAGTTTAAGAGTGCGCATACCAGAACCACCACAAATCACCAAATAATCTGGCTCTGGAACATTAACCACAGAAAAATCCGCCATAACCGAATGACCATTAGCACTTTTAATCAACCCAGATTCAAAACTAACAATGTCACATTGGTAACTGTCTTTTAAAAATGTATTGGCTTCGGTAAAAGTGTCTAGCGGGCCAAATAGGTCGAGAGGCTGGAACCCATCTGCGATGAAAAAGGCAACACGAATTGTCATTAGGTAAACCAAGTAAGAATGAATTCATACTTGGATATTACCTAAAAGCCAGATGACCAGATAGACATAAAAACAACAATTTAGGACATTATTATTTTAGGGAATGTAAGGCAAATTGACTCTTATGAATGGGATGAGATGAATTCGAATTAAATTAAATTAAATTAAATCAAATTAAGTTAAACGCTGCCAAAGGATGGGTCTGTCCGTTGATCATAACTTCAACTTTGTGTATTCCGGAGTACAAGGTCCGAGTGGTCATAGGTTTTAACGATACTTTTTTACTAAATGACTGCACTGCTTGAGGTTGGAGCTCGCAGGCTTTTAATTTAAAAACCTTAGCTGCACTAGACCCATTTGCTTTAACAAAATGAATAGCAAAATCTACCATCAAATTTACTTTTGAATTAGCAAGGTTTTGTAAATCAAAGACAATGTTAATGGCGCCTCCTACCTTGGCTGTTTCTGGTGACACAGACACATTCTGGATCAGAACATTTGCTGGTTTGCCGTAACCCAAAGCCTCTAACGCGCCTTTTTCGCCCCGTTTAATTGCACTTCTTAGTGCATGTTTTACCAACCAAGTACGTTCTGGCGACGCCTCCTTTAACCAACGTTTGGCTATGTCAGCCAATAAACATGGATGGTCTTTGCCAATATCATTTAGATTATTAGCCACTGAACGCCTGACATACAGTGCGGGGTCATCTTTTAATAATTCCAACAATGCAATAACAGCTTGGGGATCTTTTATAAACTCTGGTAGCCGAGATGCCCACGGCAAACGTGGCCGAGTCCCTTCAGAGACTAACCTTCGAACATGTTCATTCGGATCCTGTGTCCATTTAGTGAGTAACTTAAGTGTTTTTTCTGGATACCCTTGAATAAAAGGCCGAATGGCAAACTCAGAAGTAAATTTTTGAGTCAAAATATACAAGGCAAACATTGAGGTATCGAAATCATCTAATCCATTTTCTGCAACAAAATTAACGTGAGGCATAAATAAAAATGAGGCAATGCTATTGCCTTCATCAAACTCAACAGTTTGCTCTGCGGAGTCTAATAATATCTTTACGGCCTGCTGATAATTATCTGGCAAAAATACCTTCAATGCCGCTGAAATTTTACGCCCACGATCCATCAACTCCAAAGAATCATAGTCAGTGCTAATCCATTTAATAAAACCTTGTTTATCAAATTTTGAAAATACACTGAGTGTCATATCAGCTATTTTCTCGGGAATTTCTAACCCATATTGATTTTTGAGGGGCTCAGCCATGCAAATCCTTTCTTATTCGTCGACACTGCTAACAAAATGATTTTAGTTAGCCTATAACGATCGTTTTTCCATTAGAAATTCCATCACCTGTTCGTTTAAAACTGACAAAGGTACATTGCCATTTTTTAGAATTAACCCATGGAAATCTTTAATGTCGAACTTTTCGCCTAACTTACTTTGCATCAGTTTTCTCAAGGCAAAAATTTCCAATGCACCGGAATCGTATGCAGTTAACTGAGCAGGCATAGCCGCCATTCGATCTAATATAGTATCGGGATCTCTAGCAAATGAAGCACCTGAATCTTTAAGAAACGCGGAGACTTTTTCATTACTCCAGCCCAGCATATGCATCGCTGTGTCTGCCACCATGCCTCGAGCAGGCCACGCACGTCTTAATATTTTGGTCGAATCAAACTGATAAATGTTAGCTTCTTCGGAAAGCATTTCAGCATATCTCGCCCAGCCTTCAGCAAACGCAGAATTAGAAAAAAGCCCTTCAATTTCATGGAATTTAGCTTGCTCATGAACCAATGCTATTTGCAAATGATGACCTGGATAACCTTCATGCACAGATACTCGCTCACCAGAAGCAAAATTCTCCTTTTGGTAATTCGTTGGATCATAAGCAAACTTGGCTGTTCTGTCAGCAGTCCCGGAAATGTAGTGTGCACTTCTACCTGTCCCACGTTGATATTCTGGAATAGCCTCCACCACCATTTCAATGGAAGGCAATCTATGAAAGTAGTCGGTTATCTTAATTTTTGAACGTTTAACCACAGACTCAAAAAACTGGTGCATCTCTTCAGGGGATGAAAACTTCTGACTTGGATCATTACTCGCTTTATTAACCGCACCAGAAAACGAATCTACGTCATAATACTTTTTACCTAACTCAATCACTTTGTCTTTATTGCCATTGACCGTCTTTAAACCTAAGTCAAAAACCTGTTGAGGCGTTCGTTTTAGCGTTGTGTAATACCGATATTTTGCCATGTAACACGCTTTACCTTTAGGTAAAACGTGTATTCCTAACTCAGAGCGTGCATCTTTGATATAAGTATCATTAAGAAAACTTGAGTAACGTTTAATCGCTGGAATTAACTCTTTATCTAAAACTTCTTTAAATGCACTTTTAAAGGTTAGGTCGTCCGTTCTGCTGGCTAATTTTAAGAAAGGATGCGCATCTACCGGTGACGAGGTTAACCCGTCTAATTGGCTAATGAGTCGTTTTACCACTCTTTTGGGCGCTGAGTATCCTTGTTTTAGACCGAGGCTTAGATTAATAATTTCTTGATCGTAATAGGAAGCAGCGTCTTGCCAACGTTCAAGTGCATCGTCTAAGTTCTGCTTTGTTTCTAGAGGCTGCACATTGACTAAAAAATCAAGTATTGAATGAGGACCAAACATATGGCTCAAATCCCAAAGTTCTGATTTACAAACTCTAAGCTCGACGCTCGTTTCTAGGCTTTCTTTGAACTTAGCATAGAATATTCGCGCTTGGTTTTCTTCTAACTTGTTGACATCTATTTGATTTAAAGTCTGCAATATTTCATCTTCAACTTTAGCTAAGGTAGCAAAACTCTCCAGCGAATTTTTGAGAAATAGATTATGCCGTTTTAACTTAATATCTTCGAAATACGCGTAAGGCTGTGAAAAAGTAAAGGTAACCTCAGAATACTTATCTGCTAAAGCTTTTATTTGGGCAATCTGATCTTTTGCAATTGAATTATTTGATGAGAGCAAGACAAACATCAACAAAAGGGAAGAAACAAATGACTTCATATTACATCCTAGTTTTGGACACCAACAATTTTGATAGTATCATTCAGTGGATAACTTTGAACATGGTATTTAATAAATCACATCTACTCGCAGATTAAACATCTCTTCTTCAATTTCCCTTTAAGACACAAAAAATTTTCGGAAATTCAGCATTATTTTTCATGTTCTTGTTTAATTAAGTCAGCACATTTTTCGGCAATCATAATAGTTGGAGCATTAGTATTACCACCTATTAAGCTTGGCATAATTGAGGCATCAACTACTCTTAATCCGTCAATGCCTACCACTTTTAGTTCTGGGTCAACGACTGTCATATGGTCATTCACATCACCCATTTTACAAGTACCAATTGGGTGATAAATACTTTCAGCTTTGCTTCGAATGAAATCAATGATTTCTTCGTCTGTTTGTGTCTCATTGCCTGGTAACACTTCTGTTGATGTATATTGGTCAAAGGTACTCGCGGCTAATATTTTTCGGCCTTTACGCACTGCCGCAATTAACACTTTGACATCAGCTGGATCAGTTAAATAATTAGGGTTAATGGAAGGCGGTTTTGCAGGGTTAGATGAGTTTAATTTTATCTCGCCGCGGCTTTTAGGGTACAAATCACATACGTGCAAACTAAAACCATATCCCCATGCAGTAGCACGTCCATGATCCTTAATGACAGCGGGTAAAAAGTGATATTGAATATCGGCAATTTCCTTTGCATATTGGGTTGTGTCAAACCCACCGGCTTCAGCAATATTGCTAGTTAACAAATCTTTTTTGTTAAACACAAAGTTAAATGCCGCGCGAATATATCTTGGAATAAGTGCCGGCATCACGGCGTAACTATCGCGACTTTTACACTTATGTTGAATAATAATGTCTAAGTGATCTTGTAAGTTTTGACCTACCCCCGGTAATTCATGTTCCACAGGAATATTATGTTGTTGAAGATGATTTTTAGGCCCAATGCCAGATAACATTAATAGCTGGGGAGAATTGATGGCGCCAGCGCTTAACAAGACTTCTTTCGTTGCGGTTAACTCTATTGACTCACCATCAAGTGTTAATTTAACACCTTGAGTTTTTCCATTTTGGATAAGGACTTTTTCTACCAAAGCATGGGTAACAAGTGTTAAATTTTTACGAGTTTTTGCTGGCGTTAAATAAGCCTTAGCTGCCGAACACCTTTGGCCATTTTGTTGAGTGACATGGTAATAGCCTAATCCATTACGATCTGCTTGGTTAAAGTCACTTGTTATGCCTAAGCCAACTTCTGTGGCCGCTTGCACAAAAGACTCTGACATAACATTGGTATGCCGTAATTTTTGTACATCTAAACATCCTTTAGAACCATGCAAGGAATGTAAATACGCAGCAAATTTTTCTGACTTTTTAAAATAGGGTAATACCGACTGCCAATCCCAACCTGTTGCTCCTAGCTGATCCCAATGATCATAATCTTCAGGAACACCGCGTACATAACACATTGCATTAATCGAACTGGAACCACCTAATACTTTGCCTCTAGGCCAGTAAAGACTGCGGTTGTTTAACTCACATTGAGTTTGCGTATTATAATTCCAATTCAGCTTTTTAAATCTAGACAACAATGCCAAGCCAAAAGGAATATGAATTAACGGATTGGTATCCCTTCCTCCTGCTTCGATCAAACAGACTTCAAAACGACTGTTTTCAGTTAACCTATTGGCTAAAGCACAACCCGCTGACCCCGCGCCAACTATGATGAAATCGTACTTTTGGGATATGTTTTTACGCATGAATTCAATTACTTTAACCAAGATCGAAATTTAATTATTGAAACACTATACAAGAATGTCATGTTCTGTAAAAATAGCGCCGCAAAAAATTATAAGATATAACATCGGGGAATTATGAAAAGACCAATACTCGCCTTAAGTTTGTTGTTAGCCTTTGCAGGCTGTAACTCAAGCCAAGTAGAACAAACTACAAAACCATCAAGTGATCCAATGACAAAATCAAACCTTGTTTACCCTTCAACTCACAAAGGTGAGACTGTAGATACTTACTTTGGCACTCAAGTAACAGACCCTTATCGTTGGTTAGAAGATGATATGAGTGATGAAACTGCTCAATGGGTAAAAGCACAAAATAAAGTCACTTTCGATTATTTAGCAGACATACCTTTTCGGGACAAATTAGCCAATCGACTAGCAGAATTATTAGATTACGAAAGAGTAACGGCACCATTCGTAGAAGGTGATTACAGTTACTTTTATAAAAATGACGGTTTGCAAAATCAGTCTGTTTTATATCGTCAAAAACAAGATGCTGAGCCAGAACAATTTTTAAACCCTAATACCTTTAGTGAAGATGGCACTACTTCACTTTCAAAAACATACTTTTCTAGTGATGGTAGCCTTTTGACCTACCTGATTTCTGAAGGTGGCAGTGACTGGCGCACAGCCATCACAATTAACACTGAAACCTTAAAAGAAGTTACCAGCCAAATAAAGAACATTAAATTTGCAGACGTTTCTTGGTATAGAAATGAAGGTTTCTTTTATGCAAGTTACGACAAGCCTGAAGGTAGTGAATTATCAGCTAAAACGGATCAACACAAAATTTATTATCACGAGCTTGGAACTGAACAGTCTAACGACAAACTAGTATTCGGTGGTACAGAGCAACAAAAGTATCGATATGTAAATACTAAAGTTACCAAAGACAATCAGTATTTAATTATAGATGCGGCAAAATCGACATCAGGCAACAAACTATTTATCCAAGATTTAACCAAAGCCAATAGTGAGTTAGTCACAATACTGGACCACTTCGATTCTGACACAAGTTTACTTGATTCCGACGGCTCTGATTTATTGTTTGAAACTAACCTTAATGCCCCAAATAAAAAAGTAGTTAAAGTTGATGCTAACAATCCTAGCCCAGAGAATTGGCAAGACTTTATTCCTGAAACTGACAATGTGTTAAATGCTGTTACTGGTGGTGGTTATATATTTGCACAATACATGGTTGACGCAGTTTCTAAAGTGCAACAATTAGATAAAACCGGCAAAGTTATCAGAACCATCACCTTACCAGGCGTAGGTACGGCAAGTGGTTTTAAAGGCAATAAAAAACAGCAGTCTTTGTATTACACTTTTACCAACTACAACACCCCCAAAACTATCTACAGTTTATCGACACAGGATGGTGTATCGACAGAGTATCGAAAATCAGAAGTGAAATTTTCGGCTGAAGATTATGACTCTAAACAAGTATTTTACACCTCTAAAGACGGCACTAAGATCCCCATGATGTTAACCTTTAAAAAAGGTCTAGAATTAAATGGCAAAAACCCAACCATTTTATATGGTTATGGTGGGTTTAACATTAGCCTTAAACCTAGTTTTAGTGCTACTACCGCAGCATGGTTAGAACAAGGTGGAGTGTATGCTGTAGCTAATTTAAGAGGTGGCGGTGAATACGGTAAAAAGTGGCATAAGGCAGGTATTACTTTAAATAAACAAAATGTATTTGATGACTTTATTGCAGCGGCTGAGTACCTAACTCAAGAAAAATACACATCTAGTGATTACTTAGCGATTAGAGGTGGTTCAAATGGAGGTTTATTAGTTGGAGCCGTCATGTTGCAACGACCAGAGTTGTTTAAAGTGGCTTTGCCTGCTGTGGGTGTTTTAGATATGTTGAGGTACCACACTTTCACAGCTGGAGCCGGTTGGGCATATGATTATGGTACCGCTGAACAAAACAAAGAAATGTTTGAATATTTATTAGGTTATTCGCCAGTTCACAATGTGAAGCCAAATATAGATTATCCTGCAACTTTAGTTACAACAGGTGATCATGACGACCGAGTAGTGCCTGCTCATTCATTTAAATTTGCAGCACATCTACAAGACAAACACACAGGTTCAAACCCAACCTTAATCCGTATTGAAACCAACGCTGGACACGGTGCAGGTACGCCTATTAGCAAAACTATTGAGCAGTACGCTGATATATATGGTTTTACTCTTTACAGCATGGGATTAGAAGCAAAGTAATCCTTTAGTTTGGAAGCATACTTAAAAGGCACCAACAGGTGCCTTTTTATTTGAACAGATTAAAAAATGACGCTAGATCCGCTTAATCTTCTCGCATAACTTGATTCCAAAGGTTTTGATAACCTTCGACAATAAAATAATTATACCCCTCCCAATAGAGTGGAATGAGCTGTTGCGCCTTTTTAGGATCAAACTTATGCGTTAAGGTTTGTCTGATTTCTAGTAACTTTTTGGGATCTATCCTTTCTAGTTTTTTACGTGCTTTTTCGTAATGCATATTACGGGAGGCTTCAATCACTTCATTTTTCCCATATTCTGAAAAAAGTAAGTTTCGACTCACCAAACGACAATTAGGTTCATCGACTTTAGCAGGGTTAAGACCCACCACTAGGGCATATTCATAGTGATTAAGTTCGATTCCTCTGGCATCTCGAGGTAAATAGACTACGCCATATCCCATAGGGAACTTACCTACAATACTGATAAATGCATTGGCTACTTGTGTACTAATTTTCTTTTTACTGGCTAACTGAGCAATTAACACTGACGCATTGGGCAAAGTACTTTTTGAAAATTCCCTTTTTGTGGGAAAAATTATCGATGTGTATATTTGAGGTATACGTATTATTTCGCTGGTACCCGACTTAGTTGAATTCGCGTCTTTGACTAAGGTTAGTTGAAACTGAATTCGTTTTTCTTCCGCTTCTTTAAAAGCTTTCACATCTTGAGTAGATCCAACAATGTCCTGTTGTAAACCCAAACCTTGCTCTAAATACTCTAAGGTATATTGATTGGTAAATTTGGCAACTTGAGTACGTTCAGCTTTATCTAAAGTTCGATATCTGTCTAGGTTACCTTCAAGACCTTCCAAAATTGCGCTGACTTTAGGGTGGAGCAAGCCAATTTCTTGAAAAATAGCAGCAAACATTATTGGCAATGCAATTGATTGGGTGAAGTTTACGTTGTCTGGCTTACCTATTTCATAACGTGTTTGAGCATCATAATGGCCCAAAATATGTGTGTTTTTTAACCCTTTTCCTGCTAACAATTTATCTAATAAACGTAAACTTAACACAGCTCGGTAAGAAGGTTTCAAAGATTGGTGTAACTCGGCAAGTCGTTTACCTTCTCCTGGAGAGAACAATAAAATAGTTGCTAAATATTTAGAACTTTTCAACTGGGTTTCGTCAAACTCTCCGCCTTCAGTTAACGAGAGTAATCTTAAGCAAACATCAATGGCATTGTGTAACCGAATCAATCTAGCTTTATTTTGAAGTGATTTTTCTTTTTCGAGTTCTTTTTCTAGTTTCTCTAGTTCTAATAACTTTATCTTAGGTTTAAATTTAAACAGTGGGGTTGCATCTAATTCTGCCTGAAGCGTCGCTACTTGATCATTTAAATCTTGCAGCTTAGCCCGGTTTTCGGGCTCTTTTTCAAAATACTCTTCTGCTTGCTTAAACAGAGATTTTTGCCCCCTGGCTTTACCACTAATTGCTTTGACCACAGTGTCTACAGCTATGGTGTAATTCGAATTAAATTTTTTATCTAACAAAATGTAATACCACTTATTTTTTATCTTGAGCGCTGTGTTTAAACACTATTTTATGCCCGTAAGCTTAATCGAATTAGAGCTTCGTTTGGGGTTATCGGTTAATCCCACAAACTTTGATTATTTTTAATAAAAAACTATTCATAGAGTTGCCGATATGTAGGAAGTATTTTTGTCTAATTGTTTAGGTGGTTTATGAAAATGTAAATAGAGCCCTACTCTAATAGAAAATGACCAATACCTTCCATGCATAACGCTAAGTTCCGACGAATTTTGTCTACTCATCTAATCATATATGTAAACAAAAATAAAGCACACTACAGTGAGCGAAGTGCTTGTTTAGTCGGTTTTTCCTTTAGGTGTAACATCGGTTGATTTATCTGTCGCCACAAATGCGCTGGGCAATATTTCAACACCGACTAATCGACCTAATTTTATCGCGATAGGGATAGTAATTGGAGCGAAAGGTAATACCGCGAAAACACCAATACCTAGACCTTTAATAACATCAAAAAACTGAGCGTTTGCTTCACTCATTTCTTCTTTTGTTGCTTGGCCCATTGTATATTTTCGATAGATAATTAGCATATCTTTGGTTTCTACCGACTCCTGGCGAAGGGCGAATTTCACCCTCACCATTTGACGCTTAAGATTTATTTTGCCCTGATTTTTCTTAATCCTAATGACACGAATAGGACTTCTAAAAATCAACAGCCACACTTTCATTTACGTGAAGGACTAAAGAATGCTGTTAGAGTCATACACCACAACATCTTTCCATAAGTAAGCTGCATCCTTAACAAAAGTTAAATGCACGTCTTCAGATTGATATTTATCTTGCTCTTCTTTATTCGCAAATGTCACGATTAAACAATAATCGTAACTACTGTCGACTACATCACGAGGAGAACTAGCTTTAGTACCAATATGCTTAGTCTTGACATATTTAGAGGCATTTATAAATTTGGTTAAGTGTTTTTCGAAAGCTTCACGCTCTTGTTTACTTTCTGGATTATTAAGCCAAAAATAAACTGAATGAACAAAACCGCCTGCTGCAATTTTTTCTTGATTTGCATTTGCCATTGAAGATACCCCTAAAAAACAGATTAACACTAAAAATAATTTTTTCATTTTTCACCATTCTAAATCATTAGATTGTAAACAGCCCAGCACTATAAACTAAGTGCTGGTAAATTTTGATAAATTTTTTGATTTAATCACAATTTTACGATGTAAATATTCATAGTCGTAATGCTTGATAAGAATGGAATCTAGGTGATTTAAGGATTGATAGAAATAAGATAAAGAGTAAGACCACAAAGTAAACTTTATGGTCTTATTAAAATAATTAGTCGACTAAACCTTTAGGAATGTCGTCACGCATTTCTTGCCAAATTTTACCACTTTCTAATCCGTAATCACGAATTGTCATGGCAACTTGTTGATAATCACCATTTTCGGCTAGTTGTAATAATTGACTGTAATATTCTCGGGTTAAATCACGAGACTTTTGAGTTGAAAAGTAATATCCACCAATACGTGAATACAAACCTCTAAATCCATTCATCATTAAAACATATACTGGATTACCTGAAGCAAAAGCTAGATCATGGTGCAGCTGATAATCACAGTCAGCAAATGCTTGAGGATCTTCTGAAATATCCCGATATTTATTTAACTGGTCAATACATTCTTGTTGGTTGTTGCGAATTGCACCACGAATATAAACCGCGCTTAAATTAGTTCTAGCAGCTAATAAGTGGTCAACTAATTCAGAAATACCATCTTCATCCAATCGGGCTAGGGTTTCTAGTATGTTTAGACCGGAGGTCTCCCAAAAGTTATTAACTTTAGTTGGTTTACCATGTTGAATGGTTAACCAACCATCACGAGCTAAGCGTTGCAACACTTCGCGCAAAGTAGTACGTGTTACACCAATCAATTCTGACAACTCACGTTCAGCAGGCAAAATCGTACCGGGTGGAAATCGTCCACTCCAAATTGATTCAACTATATATTCTTCAGCGAACCCTGCTGGACTTTGGGCCTTATATATCATGAACAACTCACTTCGTTATAATTTTTATTCTCAACTTTCGAAACTGATTGTACCAGATGACATTTGATTGGAACAACGAATCTTTTCATTTGTCACAATTACAAGCATTAAAAAGGTAAAATAATTTATTAAATATTTTGTAACTACGGGATTTTACAACCATTTTTGTTTACACTGGCTACCTGTAGATCTTAACAATTATAATAGTTGCAAGGAAAATTGCATATGCAGATGTCTTTACCCCAGGCCGTGGCCGCAAACTTTTTAGGAAAAGCACCTAATTGGTACAAACAAGCAATCATTGCTTTTCTTATTATTAACCCGATTTTATTTGCTATTAACCCGTATGTTGCTGGTTGGGCTTTAGTTTTAGAGTTCATTTTTACATTAGCAATGGCGTTAAAGTGTTATCCCCTGCAGCCTGGTGGATTACTACTGATGGAAGCCCTATTTATAGGCATGACAACCCCAGAACATATGAAACATGAGATGGTGGTTAATATAGAGGTTATTCTCTTGTTAGTATTCATGGTAGCTGGCATCTACTTTATGAAAGACCTTCTGCTCTTTTTGTTCACAAAACTATTATTAAAACTAAAGAACAAAATAGCACTCTCCATAGCTTTCGCAGCTGCTTGCGCAGTATTATCTGCATTTTTAGACGCACTAACAGTTGTAGCAGTAATCATCACAGTTGGTTTAGGTTTTTATTCTATTTATCATAAGGTCGCGTCAGGTAAAGACTTCCATGCCGATCACGATCATTCTCAAGACGAAGAAGTCCCCCACTTAAGTCGTGATGATTTAGAAAATTTTAGAGCGTTTTTACGTAATCTTATGATGCACGCGGGTGTGGGTACTGCATTAGGTGGCGTAATGACTATGGTGGGTGAACCACAAAACCTAATCATTGCTGATAAAGCAGGTTGGGATTTCGTAGAGTTTTTCATTCGTATGTCTCCTATAACTATCCCAGTATTTTTTGCCGGTTTAGCCACAACCTTTGTGGTTGAAAAATTTAAGCTGTTTAATTATGGTGCTCAAATTCCACCGGTTGTTCGTGAAATATTAACCGATTACGATACCTACACCACGGCAAACCTAACGATTCAAGACAAAGCTAAGTTAGGCGTTCAAGGACTAATTGCACTTTGGTTAGTTGTTGGATTAGCTGGTCATCTAGCTGCTGTAGGCCTAATTGGCTTATCTATTATTGTGCTAGCTACCAGTATGAGCGGCGTAATTGACGAACACTCTATAGGTAAAGCTTTTGAAGAAGCCTTGCCATTTACTGCTTTATTATGTGTATTTTTTGGCGTAGTTGCGGTCATTATCGACCAAGGTTTATTTACCCCTGTTATTACGTGGGTATTAACCTTTGAAGGTAAAACCCAGTTAGTCATGTTCTATCTGGCCAATGGGTTACTTTCTATGGTCAGTGATAATGTATTTGTAGGTTCTGTATACATTACCGAAGTCACTGCTGCTCTAAATAACGGTGCGATTACTCGTGATCAGTTCGACATGTTAGCAGTAGCAATCAATACGGGAACTAACTTACCAAGTGTCGCGACTCCAAACGGTCAAGCCGCATTCTTATTCTTATTAACCTCGGCCATTGCACCTTTATTAAGATTGTCTTATGGCACTATGGTTTATATGGCTTTGCCATACACAATCGTACTTACTTTAGTTGGCTTAGCAGCTACCTACTTAGGGCTATACGAACTTACAGAATGGTTATACGAGATGCACTTAATTGAACACCATGTAACAGGCGCAGCAGACGCCGCACCTGCAGCACACTAGGTGACAAATAGGTGTTAACTAACCTTGTAGAAAAAAAGGCGGCATGGGCACTTCTCTTTGGGTCGTGCCTAAGCCTTGAGTTAGCTGCGCTGTATTTCCAATATGGTATGCAGCTTGCTCCATGCATCATGTGTATCTATCAAAGAACAGCCATTTTCGGTATTTTGTTCTCAGCTATTCCACCACTAATAGTGAACAACATACTCACTCGGTTGATTGCTTATATTTTTTGGGGCGTGTCTTCTATCTGGGGACTACTAATCGCCATCGAACATGTAGACATACAAACGGCTGTTAATCCCTTTTTCGCTAGCTGTGAAATAGTACCTAACTTTCCTAGCTGGGCTCCATTACATGAATGGTTACCAGCCATTTTTGAAGCGAGCGGAGATTGTGGTGATATAGATTGGCAATTTTTCGATATGAGCATGCCACAATGGATGATAGTTATTTTTGCAGCTTATAGCGCAACGTTTGTTTTAGTAGTGCTGACTAGGTTGCTAAAAGCTAAAAAGTTTTAAACTAATTAAAATAATAGTAGAGGTTGTCATAACCTCTACTAATCTATGTCTTCCATTGGCCAAAGCGCAATATAGTCTTCAAAATTTTCCATTTCTACATCGTGATCATAAACTGTCTTGCCTCTAACCGACATACCACTTTTGTGCATTGCTGACTTCTTCCCTTTATTCAGTAATGGATGCCAACTGGGTAACCCCCTTCCTTCATGTAATCGCCTATAACTGCAGCTAGCAGGCATGAAAAATATTTCTTGTAAATTATCTTTGGTTAACTTCACACACTCAGGTACTAACTTGGTACGCTCGTTATATTTAGTACAAGAACAAGATTTAGTATTTAATAAACCACATACAATATTGGTGTAATGTATTTTTTCACCTTTACCTAGGTAATCTGTGGGCGCAGCATCAACTACAGCTTCATCATCTATAAATTTATGTAAACAACATTTAGCGCAACCATCACACAAGGATTCCCATTCTTGTTGATTCATTTCTTCTAGAGGCTTAGTTTCCCAATATTTATCCACGATTCGCTCTTCTTATTTAGGGGGAGTATCGAATAACAACCAAATCAGCGCTTCACTTCGAGTTTCGAAGTTTCTAATTGATAATGACAATTTTCGGGCTATTTCAGCGATTATATTTTGACTGTTTTGTTCACCAGATGTGATCCTAGCAATTTTAATGTCGCCCATTAAGTCGAGCTCAACTACGTCCATTAAAAAATGGGAAATTTCAATGCTCGTACAATTAATTCGTAAGGCAGTGACATCTAATACAATGTTACGGATCCGTTCTTTGCCAGCAAGTTTGACCATGTTTTTAAACATATACTCCATATCAACATGCTGATTTAGCTCACCTTCTGCTTCGCAAATTAATATTTGATTTGCTTGGTCAACTTGATATGTAAATGAGTAGTTTTTCACTGTGGGTATGTCTAATTAAACAATTATCGTCTTGATTGACAGCAAAGGGGGAAGCTCTAGATTTAATTGTTCACTGACGTTTAATGCTGCCACACCTTTGGGTGTACCTGTCATCACGATATCCCCTGGTAACAAGGTAAACTGCTTTGTGATTTCAACCAACAAGTCGACTATAGAAAGCATCATATCTCCAGTATTCCCATCTTGTCTAACTTCACCATTCACAACCAATTTAAACTTGATATCCCTTAAATCATCGATTTGATCGAATGGGATAAATTGAGACATTGGGCAACTATCGTCAAACGCTTTAGCTCGTTCCCATGGTTGGCCTTTAGCTTTGAGCTTACTCTGAATATCCCTAAGTGTAAGATCTAAGCCTAATCCTACTCCCCAAATACCAGCTTGAACTTCTTCATTAGATGCACAAGTGAGTTTAGTCTTCAACAACACAGCCACTTCTAATTCATTGTGGCACTCCCCTAAATGTTTAGGGATCTTGATATCTTGTGCGACATCACATAGAGCAGAAGAAGGCTTCATAAAGAGTAAAGGTTGCTCAGGCACTTCATTATTTAACTCTTTAATATGCAGCATATAGTTACGGCCTACACAGACCACTTTACCCACAGGTAAATCAACTTTTTGTTCATTTATATCTCTATGTACATATGTGGTCATCCTTAACTCCCCTTTTTTATTCTGTCAGACAAATAACTGACTGATACACCAAAATAACTAGACCTGTTCCATTTCATTAACGTGTGAAAGTTTTCATACACAAGGTAAATACGTCCTTTGGCACCATCCGGCGCAATTAATGAAGCGTTTAAATCAACCTTAGGTAATGCCTCACCAGAATAGCGAGTGATACCTAATTGATGCCAATCATCAATTGGTCTAATTGCATTCCGCTTTATACTGGCTAATTTAAGGTTAAAGTCGGTCGGAATTTTGACCTGCCGCCCCCAAGTTAGCTGGTCACTCCAACCTTCTGATTTTAAAAAGTTAGCAATGGAGGCAAAGACATCGGCTTTATTGTTCCAAATATCCTTTTTTCCGTCCCCATCAAAATCAACCGCATAATTAAGAAAAGAAGTTGGCATAAACTGACTTTGGCCCATAGCACCCGCCCAAGATCCTAAAAACTTATCTTGTTCAATATGTCCCTGCTGCAAGATATCTAAAGCAGCAAATAGCTGCTTCTTAAACAGTTTTTCTCGTCGTCCATCATAGGCAAGAGAAACTAAAGAAGAGATAACAGGGTGTTTCCCCTGAATACTTCCGAAGTTACTTTCATTCCCCCACAAAGCAACAATGAAACGTTTTTGTACACCGTAGGTTTCTTCGACCTGTTCTAAAATTTGACGGTTTTCTTCTAACAATTTAACCGCTTTACTGACTTTCCAATCGGGTACACGGGTGGCTAGATATTTATCTAACGTCATCTTAGTTTCAGGTTGGTTTTTGTCTGCTTTAACCACCTTCTTACGTAGTTTCACCGAAGCGAATGTATTCTCCAGAAACGCTTGAGAATATCCTTTAGCTAATGCTTCTTCTTTCAAATTATGTACATAATCATTAAAACTAACTTTTGCTAATGCTGAGCTGCTAAAAACAATAGCCAAAAAACACAAACATTTAATCGGTTTCACAGCGGCTCCAATTATTTACTTTTCATTTGTTTAAGATGTTGTTTTAACAAATCTTCCGGTGGTGGTGGTAGTTGTAAATAAAACCCATTTAATTTCAATTCACTACGTAACTTATCAATATCAACTCGAGCCAATTCACGATCTTCTTTTAAGGGCATAATCATTAGAAATACTGGTGTGCCGAAGGTAGCCAATAAGTCTTTAGGCACCTTAGAAAAATCATCTCGTCCAGGCACATATAAATAGGTTTCTTGTTTTTTGCTACTTTTATAAACAGCACACAACATTTATTTAGGCTCCTTTTCAAGGGCTTCTGAAAGTTTCAAACTACTCACTTTTAATAACTCGTCTTCAAATAAAGGTTTACGCCAACCACTGATCAAATCGGGTTGCATGTTTAAAGCGCGGGTTTCGTCACTTTTAAACCAACACCATTTTATAATTTGGTTAATTTGTTTTTTCGATCCCACTAGCTCAACTGGAATTTCATATTCTCCAGCAATTCGACTGCAAATTTTACGTATTGCCGACACCGTATTTTTATTTTCTTCAAAGTCGTTTAACCGCTCTACTCTAGGTGGGAACAGTTTAGGTGTTACCTCTTGGCACTCTTTAACTATTTCCACTAACACATCACCATGAATGCGTATTTCGTGAGGGTTCATACTTTGAATTGCATTCAGTGCGTTTTTTGTTAAAGGTTGTTGTCGAGCAATTTCGATGAGGTTTTCTTCTCTCACAACAAAGTTTAACGCCATATCTCTTTTTCGGGCAGTTGCCGTACGCCAGGCTGCAAGTTTTCGTAAAATTAATATTGAACGACCACTTAACTTCCAGTTATTTTTTAAACCTAAATACACCTCTTCAAGTGGGATTGAATTTTTCTTTTTAGCAGACAATAACTCTATCTCTGAGTATACCCAAGGTAACTTATTCTGGCACTCAACTTTAGTCTTAAGTTCTGGGTATAATTGGAATAAATACAAGACGTCATTTGCCGCATAGACACACTGTTCTTTTCGCAAAGGACGGGCTATCCAATCGGTTCTAGACTCACCTTTATCAACGGTAATTCCCAACATTTGTTCTACTAACTTTGCATAACCTAAAGAGGTTCCCATGCCAACAATACTGGCAGCAAATTGCGTATCAAATATCGGCGAGGGCATCACATTAAAGGCATGCCAAAATGTCTCTAAATCTTCGGAACAAGAGTGTAAAACCTTAACGACATTGGGGTTAATTAATAAATCTTTTAAAGCATTAAAATCACTGATGCTTAATGGGTCAATTAATACTAGTTGTTTGCCGTCGTATATTTGAATCAATCCTAACTTAGGATAAAGAGTGCGCGTTCTGACAAATTCAGTGTCTACCGCAATGGCCTCAGCCTGACTTGCTTGAGCACAAAACTCATTGAGAACGTGATTGTCCGTGATAAAAGTATATTGCATGAAAATCCAAAACATTAAAAAGCCGGCTAGAGCCGGCTATGATACCAAACCGAAAGAGTTTGGGATGGGAAATTTGTTAAACCTTCGTAAGTTTAATTACTCTCTTAATTCTCTACGCAGTATCTTACCAACATTACTTTTAGGAAGCTCGTCTCTAAATTCAACTTTTTTAGGTACTTTGTATCCTGTCAATTGAGTTCGACAATGTTCAATCACATCTTTTTCTGTCAGCGCGGTATTAGAGGTTACGACAAATACCTTAACCACTTCGCCCGAAACGTCGTGTTGAACTCCAACAGCTGCGGCTTCTACAATATCAGCGTGCATAGCCAACACTTCTTCTATTTCATTTGGAAATACATTGAAGCCAGATACCAAAATCATATCTTTTTTACGGTCGACTAAGTAGAAATACCCGTCTTCATCACATTTAGCAATATCACCCGTGGCTAACCAACCGTCTTTGATTATTTCAGCTGTAGCTTCAGGCCTATTTAAGTAACCTTTCATGACGTTAGGGCCTTTTACCCACATTTCTCCAGCTTCGCCCAAAGCTACTTCATTGCCGTCATCATCCACAAGTTTGATATCAACAGAAGGCACAGGTAAACCTATTGAACCATTGTATGCCGATAATTGAGGCGGGTTAACGGTGACGACAGGCGAACACTCGGTTAATCCATACCCTTCTAATAAAACTTGTCCTGTCACGGCAGCCCACTTTTCAGCAACAGGCCTTTGTACAGCAGCTCCCCCACCTAAAGCAAACTTCATGTTTTTAAAGTTCAATTTGTCGAACCCTGGTGTATTGAGTAAACCATTAAATAAAGTGTTTACGCCAATGAGTATAGTAAATGGATATTTTGCGATTTCGGCAACAAAACCAGGCATATCTCTAGGGTTGGTAATTAAAAGATTCGAACAACCAAACTTAATAAAGGTGAAACAATTAACTTGCAGAGCAAATATATGATACAGAGGCAAAGCCGTTACAACAAAATCCTGCCCTTCATCAATAACTGTGGATAACAGCTGAGAGTTTTGCTCTAGATTAGCCAACATATTTCTATGGGTTAACATCGCTCCTTTTGAAACCCCTGTTGTTCCACCAGTGTATTGCAAAAAGGCGATATCTTCGCCTGTTACCTCTGCTCGGTTAAAAGACTGTTTACTACCCAATTTAAGGGCGGTTAAAAACGAATCCGCATCAGGTAAGTGGTAACTTGGCACAATCTTTTTCACATGTTTCACTACAAAGTTAGTCAACACTTTTTTAACGGGCGATAACATGTCACCTAAAGAAGTGAGTACCACTTTTTTGATCTGAGTTTGTCCAATCACCTCTGTTAAGACATGGGCGAAATTATCAACAATAACAATACCCTGAGCGTTAGAGTCTTTAAGTTGATGTTCTAGTTCTCTTGCCGTGTATAGAGGATTGACATTAACCACTGTCATACCTGCACGCAAAATACCAAACAAAGCAACAGGGTATTGGATCAAATTAGGCATCATAATGGCTATTGCATCACCTGCTTTAAAGCCTGAAGATTGCAGATACGCAGCAAAGTTTTTACTTAACTCATCTAATTCAGCAAAAGTAATACTTTTGCCCATATTGATGTAACTTGTCTTATCAGAGAATTGTGCGACTGACTGCTCTAACACTTCAACCAAAGAAGAATAATGATCGGGGTTTATTTCTGCCGCTACCTTTTCGTCGTAGCTTTTTAACCAAATTTTTTCCACTGTGCCTCCAGGCAAGACCTCTCAAGCACACTTTTCGCTATAAAGAGATTTGTATATTTTGTATGCTAGTACCAACTAGCCCGACCAGTATGATACCTAAAGAATAAAAAAAGATAAATCAACAAATTATTAACAACTCATTGATATATTAAAAACCTATGAACATGTTGAGCAACGATGGCAGAGTTATCCATATGTAAATGGTGGTGACCTTCACAGCTTATATGCAAAACGTCTGTTACCCATGCTTGTCTGCTAGTCACTGCTTGTTGAACAAAATCAAACCCTTGTTTGCCGCTGATCACTAAAACTGGACAAATGATACGTCGCATAAACCCTTCCGCTTGCTCTTCCGTCATTCTTAAAGATGAATAGGTGCGTAAACGTTTATCTGAACTAAACACCAAACAACCATCTTTTTGTTTAATATTTCGTTTAACCAATAAACTTGCAGACTCGATACTCATATGCCCCACTAGCGCTCTAGCCTTAATGGTTTTGTCTACACTTTTAATCGGTTTAGATTGAGTGCTCTGGATTTGCAAGCGACTTATAATTGACTCTTCGAGTTGTGTAGCACTCGTCATAGCTTCCTTGGTCATGGGTCCAAAAGACTCTATGCAAATTAACTTTCGGATCTTTGATGGGAAAGCACTGGCATATAAAGATGCAATAATACCGCCCATAGAATGCCCCATTAGAATAAATGACGACCAATTTTGAACCGTCACTAATTCATGGATATCTTGTACAAAATCGACTAAATGATAATGAGCGTCGGCACTTCTATGCTGCGACTTTCCATGACCTGTCATATCAATGGCTAATACATAAAAATCTTCTAAGTTCGCGGCTATAGGTACAAAACTCGCCGCATTGTCTAACCAGCCATGTAATGCCAGTATCATAGGTTTATTTGGATTGCCAAACCCTATGCCCCTTATTGTGTAATGCCTTAGTTGGCATTCAAATTCATGTTGCACGTATCACCTTTAATGATTCAGATAGCCCACAAAAAAAGCGGCAATAAATTGCCGCTTTACACTAAAATGTTGCCGGAAACTGCATCTTTTTGCAGTCTTCTATTTTATATCGTTAGCACTGCTGACCGGTTTAGGATAGGTGCTTGCTCCACTTGGCAAAGATACACCACTCGGACGAGATGAACCTGTAGAATGATGTCTACCTGAGTCATTAGAGCTACGAATAATCACTCGTCTAGAAAAAGGTCTAGGGTAATGATTAAACCAATAATCATAGGGCCAAATGTCTACGCGGCTTATGTCAATTCTTTGCAGTTTTTTCCATAGGTAGTAGTTTGTAACATTGGCACTTGGAAATACGTATTTATGTTCACCAACGAGCCCCTCTTCAACTCCTGTTAACTCGCCAGTAAATGTCATTAAGCGGCCAACTTGATACACCATAGGATCCATAAATCCATTAACGTGAATACGAAAACGTCCCATGCTTTCATCTGACGAAAGTGGTCTGCCATAACTAGTCAAAGGATAATAAACCATTTCTAACATGGTCGATTTTTCTTTATTTTCAACTTTAACAATTGCCCCGCCCCATCGAATGCTTTGGCCTTTTACCTGATCAGCTTTAGAAGCGGCATCTTGATAACTGACTAATACATTAGGATCGGTAACTTGTAGTTTTTCAGGATAACTCGCACAACCAGCAAGGCCCAAAGCCATAAAAATTAAACATACTCTGATAATCATAATCGCCCTTTCAATAAAGATTCTAATCACATGATAACTGAACAATTGTGTTTGGTGTAACGTAAATATTACATTCTGAAAAAGATTTTTAAACGAATGTATCAACACCTAACAACAATTGAATGTTTTGACGTTGTTGGTCTTTTTCAATACTTTCATATGCAGCAATAGCTTGCTGTTCATTTAAGCTTTTATTGGATTGAGAGTGGGGTTGCTTACGAAAAGTTTCAGCTTTTTTTAAACTTTCTTCATCGCCGGGGCGAATAACGGTAACTTGAGAACTAGAGACCTGTTCATTTTTGTCACCCACAGGCTTAACTTCACGGGGTTTATCCCGATGAGTACGAGCAACATCTAAGGCTCTTAAGGCAGATGACGACAACGAATCAATTGACAAAAACGCGTTCCTTTAACTTTAAACGAGTGAAACAAATTCTTTTACATGGCAAAAAATTGCCGTAAAACTGAAATAAATACAAGAATCGTTCCAATATGTGTTGGCTGAGCTCAAGAACATACATAAAAAGGGGAAGGGTTATTCGTTTTTTGGGATAACTTATTTGTTTGCTTATTTATTTAACCTTAAGGGAGGCTGAGTAAAAGTTTACCAGCCACCTTTTAAGTTATTATAAAGTCAGGTTATACACAGTAGTTAGTATCTTCTGATGATATTTCTTTAACTAAAGAAATGGTCCCATCACTATAAACATCAACTAAATCCTTTCCTTTTTTACCACAGTTATTATCCCAAGATACTAATGCTCTGTAGCCATACTCAGTAATGTCGTATTTAAGCAACTCGTACCCTTGAGCAGACGACCAAAGGGCGAGTTCTGCTGGTGTATCAATAGACCCCAGAAACGTTAATAGATCATCCTTAGATTCAATTACAAATACGGAGTCTACAAGTAATCCGACACCATAAATTGGACAGTAAGAAGGAAGACACTCACCTTTAAAGCCATTATTAGTATCCGAATTAGTTAACAATTCCAACTGATACTCCGAGAGATTAATATACATATCGTCGTCATATCTTATTTGTACGGTATCTTCCGACGCATCTTGGCCAGCCATATTTCCACGCCTGACTTCCCAATAGATATAATCTTCACTTAAATTAAAATCGGAGAACTTTGGAGATAATTCATATTTGGTTAATGGAAGGTTATCTTTGTCCTCACAACCAGCCAACAGTAATGTAACCAATACCAAGTTTAGTAAACGCATATGCTTCCTTTCTGCTTAACCCATCGTTAATGGGGGAATTGAATTTGGCTCAAATAGAGAAGTACTAGCCAATGTTTTTAATTGGTGAACAGGTCGAATACATTACCTAAGGTACTGGTTTTGCCGCGATAAAATTCGGTGTAAGTACAATTAGAGCAAATAACTGCAGTAAATTTACGATTTTGCATATCAAATATTTTAGACCACCCACTCCCTGTAGTCGCAATAGTATCTGTTTCGTAATCTCTACAATCACATTTTGGGCACTTCCAACTGTTTGACATATTCACTCCCTGTTTGATGTAAACTTAATACTTATAAAAACTATGACCGTCTAATATTCAGGCCATATTTTTACACATCCTCTGCGCTGTTCTTTTATAACCGTTTTCTTTTGCTGAGGCAAAAGGTACTTTAAAAAATCCCTACTCTCTACCTGGTAACTTCTTCCACGTCACCTTGTCTCGCAAATAAACCGGTTGAATATCTTCAACACTTACAGCTTGGCCTAAACCAATATTCTCCTCTGCCAGAGGCAACATAAATTGTGCATCAGGGTACAAAACATTATCAGCTACAGTTAAGTCATTATTTGGATTTAAACTTTCGTAAGCCACCCAACCTGTCCCTACTCCTACTGAACCAATAGATACGTCAATCAAAGACTGAGCCTGCTCTGGTGGGATTACTTGTTCAGTACCGACTAATTGCATAACACCATTGAGCAATTTATATTCTGCAAAATACACCTCTGACATGCGTGCATCTATCGCAGCGTAAACGTGATTTACATTTTGTTTTGCCGCCGCTTGTTGAGACATTGCCGCAAGTGTTGACACCCCCACCACCCTAAGATCTGTACCTAAGGCTAACCCTTGTATGATCCCCGTAGCAATTCTCACTCCGGTAAAACTGCCTGGACCACGGCCAAAGCCTAAGTAATCTAAGTCTTTGAGTTCACAATTGGCCTGTTTAAGTACCTGATCGACCATAGGCAAAATACGTTGACTATGTTGTTGTGGACACACTTCAAACTGACTATATACTTTGCCATCTAGCTTTAATGCAACCGAACAGGCCTCTGTGGCGGTATCAATAATTAGTAGGTTCATTCTTGCTCTCTGTCTTGATGAATGTCGTGCAGAAAGTCTATGGCTTTCTGCAGATCTCTTGTTCGATACATGTCGGGTAAACTGCCCATAAAAATTTTGCCATAATCTTTAGTCACAAGTCGATTATCACAAATCACTAACACACCTTTGTCGCCTTCATCACGAATAAGCCTGCCAGCGCCTTGTTTCAAAGAAATGGCGGCTTGTGGAATTTGCAATTGTGCAAACGGATTCCCGCCACCTTTACGGCAATCTTCAATGCGCGCTTGTAACAATGGATCATCTGGAGAAGCAAAAGGGAGTTTATCGATCAACACACAGGTTAAATCATCCCCTCTTACATCAACCCCTTCCCAAAACGCACCAGTACCTAATAATACGGCGTCTTTGTTGGCAATATAACTATCTAGCAAAGCGCGTTTGGTAGTGGTGCCTTGTACTAAAATAGGGTTATCAATTTTATCTTCTAACTGGCTGGCAATGGCTCTTAAGGCTGCGTGACTTGTAAACAATAAAAAACATCTTCCTCGGCTGGCTTTCACCAATTTGATTGAAATATCTAATAAGGTACTACGCATTTCTCTGGCATTGGGCTCAGGTAAAAATCGTGGAACACATAACATAGCTTGTTTGGGATAATCAAAAGGGCTTTCTAAAGATAAGGTTTGTGCTTTGTCTAAACCCATTTGACGTTGAAAATGGCCAAAACCACCATCCACCATCAAAGTAGCAGAGGTAAACACCCAACTCCGTTTAGGTTCAGCAATAAAATCAGAAAACTTTTGCGCAATACTTAACGGCGTTAAATGCAAAATAATATGTCGCATTGTGGTTTCGTACCACAAACTCACGCCCAATAAACTCGTGTCGATTAAACGAGATAGTTTGCCTTTCGCTTCACACACCCGTTCATAAATATTGTCTAAATCTTTGTCTCTGCCTAAGTGTAATTTCAATACTTCGTATAACACAGTCAGGCTATCAGTCAGTTTTGTTATCTGAGTTTGAACGTCTTCTCTTTGTAACATTTCTCGCCAGTTACCCTTCTTGGGTTGTTCTGGAAATAACATACGTAAATCAGCCGCAATCATCTTGCACTTTTCAGCAGCACTATGTAATTGTTTTGCATCTTTTAAAACAGTGCGATACACCACTTCAATATCGCGACTCATATCTTGCAGTTGTCTACTCGACAAACTTTCACCAAAATATTCACTAGCGATATCTGGGATCTGATGGGCCTCATCAAATACGACTAAATCAGCTTCAGGAATAAGTTCACCAAAACCAATGTCTTTTAAGGCCATATCAGCAAAAAATAAATGATGATTCACTACAACCACATCTGCTGCTAACGCTTTACCTCTGGCTTTGACTAAATAACAATCTTCGTAATCAGGACAATCTTTACCTAAACAATTATCTGCCGTTGAGGTGACAAATGGCAATACTTTAGCGTCTTCTGCCAAAGACTTCATGTCTCCCATATCCCCGGTTTTAGTGGAAGAAGACCACTGTCTAACCTGAGTTAACTCAGACAGGGTATTTTTATCTAGCAGAGTATTGTTGTAACCATGTTGTTTTAACCTGTGGATACATAAATAATTAGAACGGCCTTTTAACAAGGCGGTTTTTCTATGTGAGTCCAAGGCTTTTTTAACTAAGGGTAAATCTCGGTGAAACAGTTGTTCTTGAAGGTTTTTGGTGCCTGTAGACACGATAGTCTTTTTATCAGACAACATAGCTGGGACTAAATATGCAAAAGTTTTACCTGTACCAGTACCCGCTTCCACAATGAGTGGTGATTTAGTTTGAATGATTTTTTCCACTGCCACGGCCATATCAGTTTGGGCCTGCCGAGGAGCAAAACCATCAATGGCTTGAGATAACTTGCCATCAACAGCAAACAAAGAAGAAGTTTTGGACATACAGCCTTAGAGGGTAATCAATTAGCAGTAAAATAAAGAACCAATTATGCCAAAAACTTTGGCAACTAACGAGATGAACTTTTAAGAAACCTGATGATAACGCCAATTAAAGATTATAATATTTGTTTAATATATGTTTTAGCTCACCTGATGTTTTCATTTTTTGTAATTGATGATTAAATTTTTCAATAAAGACGCGATTAATCGGTGTATCTACACACTCCAATTTGTCTTCAGAGGAAGTAAGAGGTTTATCTTTATTAAATTTTAGCAAGCTAAGTGTTTCTGCATTAAGAGACAGAGTTATATCGGGGTAATAAGCAATATAACCATCTACTTTGTTGCTATGTAGCAATTTAATCGCGATGTCTTCTGTTTCAACGGGAACAAACCTAACAAATTGAAATTTATCAAATAACGTACCGAATATTAACCCTTTACGATAAGCAATCATTTTTCCACTTGAAGCCTCTAAGGATTGTATGGCAGGTGTGGTGACTGAAAATAAGTGGCTTGTTACTTTATTAGTGGCCTCACTAAATAAGGTTGGCACGGCACGTTTATAAAAACCCGGAATGACCGGAAATACACAATCGATGCGCTTTTGGTGAATTAAGTAATTTGAACGAGCCGAAGGAATAAACAAAGTGCTGTATGGCATTGCAATTCTGTTTAACAGCCTAGCCATTAATTCGTTATAAGGGGCTGACTTCCCTGAACGATCTAGCACTTCTGGTAAATCAATATAGCCAATTCTTATTTTTTCTGCATCAAGAGAAGAAGAAAATACGGGTGTTGCAAACATCACACACAGTGCAAAAGAAAAGATTAGTTTACTCATTAACAAATCAAAGTACTCCTGTACATATGAGTTAAAAATACTGGAACACCTGCCCCAGACAAATTTCAACCTATCTACTATCCTAGGATAGTTAAATACCATACATTCACGCTACTAAGCAATGAACTAAGAGCGTTTTCCAAATAAGTGCCTAATTGGGAATAAGTGGCTAATTGCAGTCAAAGATAGATTCCAACTTGCCTATTTTTAGTTTCATGTTATTTTCAGCGACACTATTTTTTTGGAGAATCAAATGCCTAAAGCCAGTGAAATAAAAAAGAATGCCGCCGTTGAACATAATGGCAAAGTTTACCTAGTTAAAGACATCAATAAACTTACCCCAAGCGGGCGCGCTGGCGCTAGCTTATATCGTATGCGTTTGTACGAAGTAGGAACTGGAGCTAAAGCAGATGAAAGCTTCAAAGCAGACGAAGTATTGAATCTGGTTGAGTTTAACCGCAACAAGGTCACCTACTCTTACCTAGATGGTGACGAGTATGTCTTTATGGATGACGAAGATTACACTTCTTACTTTTTAAACAAAGATACAATCAGTGAAGAAACCCCTTTTATCACCGAAGACACTAAAGGGTTACAGATACTTTTAGTTGAGGGAGAACCTGTAGGCATTGAACTTCCAGCAGCTGTATCACTCACCATTACTGAAACAGACCCGTCTATTAAAGGCGCATCTGCCAGCGCAAGAACCAAACCTGCCACGTTGACAACGGGTTTAGTGGTGCAAGTGCCAGAATACATTGCTAGCGGTGAAAAGATTAAGATTAATACTGCGGAGTCTAAATTTATTAGTCGAGCTGACTCTTAATTTAATTTCTCTTAATTTAATTTCTATTAAATTAAACCTTTCTGATCTAAAGACATACCAATCTTAACTTAAGACTGGTATGTCTTTTTTATTTGAATTTGATTTACTAACAGCCAGGTTGAAACCTATAACGGTAAAGTTGATATTCCCAATAAAAACACCCATCCGGCAAAAAATAATTTTAAGTTTCTAGCGGAGAAATATAGCACCAGCTGTTTTGCTAAAACACCTCCAACTATGGCTCCCATTCCAGCAAATAGCACAACTGGCCAATAAACTGCTTTGGTTTCAACAAGGTGGAAAATGATGCCCCCCCAAACGGTAAAAGCACTTAAAATCACCGCGGCAGCGATAGCTAGAGTGACGTTAAAACCGCGTATTATCAAATAAACAGCCAGTAATTCCCCTACCCCAATAGATAACCAAGCTGTGATCCCACCACCAACAAAAGCAATAATCACTAAGGCAAAATAATCAAACATTTCAAGTTTAGATTTTAAAGGCTTGTTCTTTAATAACAAAACCGTAGCAAATATCGCGACAGCTAAACAAATTGAAAATATACCAAATCCGGTATGTAAACTCTGAGGATCACTAAAGTAAGCAAAGGTCTGTGGTAAAATCTGCACTAACCAAACGCCCAAAATCGACAAAGGAACGGTAATTCCTATAAGTTTGGGTAGCACCTGCCAATCTTGTATTTCTGTTGGGTTGGTAGATTTTAATTTACCGTAATAGGCCCACCAAGTTAATGCACCTGCTGTCATACCACAACATTGAATCGCAAAACTAGTTGCCACAGATGTCGCCACAGAAAACTCTAACTGGTTAAAAAACGGCATAAATACTACGCCGCCTCCAGCGCCTGTTGAATTAGCAAAAACAGCTCCTAACACGCCTAAAAAGGTAAATCCTCCATAATTGAGTGCTAAAATCAAAGGTTCAGCCTGAGATAAAAATATTCCAATCCACAGCAAAAGTAAAAAACAACGGATCTGTGTGGCCGACAACTTTAAAGACATGAAAACTCGATTACCTTAACGACAATAAAATGCAGGATGGACTTTGCCAGAATATGTTTTGTTTGACAAAGACCTTTGACGAATAAATAAAAAAAACTACGTGGAAGAAGTAATGGTTGACCTCGAATACTACTGCGACATCAATAACATTTTAATTTCTGTTCAAAAACTTCGAGCGAGTTTCATCAAATTAGTCACTTAAATTCGCCCAAGCCCCAAATATTACCTTACAAGTAAGGGCTCGGTATAAAAACGAATCCACAAAGAGATTGCGTTAAACTTTGGAGTAGCGTACTTTGCATTTGCAACTACAATGAATATCATCACTATTAAAGTTACACCGTAGCAAACTTCAAATGGATTATGTGCAGTATGCAAAAATTGTTAAAACGATTAAGAATATGCAGTTTAATCGTATTTTTCTCCTTCAATTATGCTTTCTTTTGTCAAGCCCAAACTAATAACGTTATTACCATAGCGACCCACATAGAACCTCCTTTCATGGCATTTAATGACGGTGAGTACAGTGGCAGAAGCGCAGACGTAACTAGGCTACTCGCATCGTCTATTAACCATTCAGTGAAATTTGTAACTTGCCCGTTTGTAGAATGTTTAACAATGGTGGAGCAAGGAAGTGCGGATATGATAGTTGATATTCGTAAAACAGCTGATCGCCAAGAATATTTAAGTTATTTAAGCATTCCTCTGTACAAAGAAATTTTACAGATGAATTTTTACTTATTAAAAGATGAAGAAAAATCCATCAACAGCTATTCCGATCTGTCTGACTTTAATATTGGTGTATTAGCTGGAGCTAAATATTTTGCTCAATTTGATCTTGATAAAAGCCTGAATAAAACTTCCACCAGTGATCACCTTCATTTAGTTACCTTGTTACTTAGAAAACGTATCGATGCTTTTATAGGTAGAGAAGAATCTATCAAAGCTCAAGCAGAGAAATATATTTACGAAAACAGAATTAGAATTGAACCTTACAAAATAAAACAAGAAGTAGCAGCCTATATTGCTATTTCTAAAAAATCTCCATTCGCCAATCAATCAAAAATCCTATCGGAACACCTAACCACTATATTAAACAGAAAAGACATCTCCCCCCTATTTCCACATTAATAGGTACGTCATAAAAGCCCTTATTTTATGACTTAACAACAATACTTTGCCTAATTTTATACACTCAAATTATTTCCCCAAAATATTAACTAATCATTAGGTTTTCGTTACCTAATCTTCATGTTGTTTTCTCGATTAAGCTTACAGTTTTATCTGTCAATGTCATGACAAGTTTGCCATGTAACACACGTAACAATGGCTTCAAACAATTTATTTTATAGATTAAAGGGAAATTATATGTACAAGATTATCAAGGCGAAAATATTAAACCTGCACATTCTTCAACTCTGGTTAATGCTAAGTGCAATGCTCGTTGTTAGTCCTGTTTGGGCCGACGATCAATACTCTCAAAATAAAAATAGATCTAAGTTTTCACACAATCAAATACTCCAATTTGATATTGCAGAAAATGGATCTCGATTTGCTTTTGACCAAGAACCAGTAGATGAAGACGGCATGCCAGCTTATGGAGGAGAATTTATAACGGAAGGATACCTATATCCCCATGGTTTTCTAGATAATCAAGAAGGGGTTAATTCTGACGGCAGTCCTGCTTTTCCTGATGAAGTATTAGGTCGCTGGACATGTCGAGGTTGGCATATAGGCCAAGGTGCAAAAACAGAAACAGGGCCTTGGGTTATCACCAACCAATATTTTGATTTAGGCAAAAAGTACGGCCAACATAGTATTACCACAGAAGGTTATGAGCTGGTTGATTTAAACGAGTCAATTACTCGAGCCATTACTGGTGGCACGGGAAAATATAGTCGGACACGTGGCGATTCTACCCAGAAACTTTTAGGGTTTAATGAATCTCTTGGGGTAAACGTACGAGTAAGATTACGCCCCCACAAATAAATATTACAGACCTAAAAATGACAGCGATTTAACTAGGTCGTGTTAATTATTACTGCATATAAAGATCGCTATTGACTTAAATAGCGATCTTTTTTTAGCCATAAATAAATATTTTATCTACCTGATATTTATATAAATATTCCCAATAAACCTCCATTTATCACTTCTTGTTTTTTGATTTCTTTTACATTTAATTTTGCATATTCATGATTTAGGTGTACCATTACCACACATGGAACAACTGGAGCATGTGAAAATTTATGAATATCACTATTGATATCGATGATCCAAAACCTATTTTTGCTCAGCTAATTGATCAAATTAAACAAGCTATAGGTTCAGACAAAATTGCACCGGGAGACCCATTGCCATCTATTCGGCAGTTGGCCAATGACTTAGAGGTAAATAGTAAAACTATCTCTAAAGCTTATAAGTTATTAGAGCGCGATGCTGTGATTCAGATGAAAGGCTATCGAGGTACTTTTGTACACCCCAATGCTAAAAATAACTGCCAAGTAGATTTGAGTGAATGGGTAACGAGCCAATTTGAAGAGCTCATTACACGTTTGAAAGAAGCCGGTATTACCGACTCAGAAATGCGCATTACCTTTAATGACGTGTTAACCAATTAAGAGCAGTCGTAAAAATTAACGACAGTTATCAAATAAAGAGGAAACAATTATGTGGATTGAAACACTATTTTTCATAGTATTTGGCACGCAAATATTTTTGATGTCGCACTATTACCCAAAACGTATTTTGAACAGAATGAATTATATTTTTAAACATTATCCGATTGAAACTCATGCCAAACTTTATCCAGATGGTTACGAAAAAGCATTGAAAGGCAAAATTATATTTAGCTTAATCAATTACGCTATTTTAGCACTAGGTATTATTGGCTTTATAGCAGCAGCTATATTCATTTTTGAAGGAGAAGCAAAAATACAGAGATTTAAAGGCTTACCCTTAGTATTTGGCATGGTACAAGCAATTCCGCTATTGATAATGGAAATATCAGGCTTTAAAGCATTCAAAAAAATGCGCACCCAGAACCAAGATACAAAACGTAGTGCAGAATTAAACCCTAGAGGATTATTAAATTTCGTCTCCCCGATTCGATTATTTATGACTATCTCAATATTGTTAATCTGCGTGTTTGTCATGCTTGCATTAAATGATTTTAATATAGGTGAAAAACAAGCCATTTTATTAGGCTCTATGGGGTTAGCTAATACATTATTTATTGTGTTGGGATACATTCTCATTCATGGCAAGAAATTAGATCCTCATCAATCAGCAGTAGACCGACATAATGCGACAGCTGTAGTTATAAAATCATACACATCTATCAGCATGTTAATCAGTGTGTTTTTTATATTTAACCTAAGTGTAGATGAGTTTTCTCTACAGGATTGGGAGCCGATGTTTAACAGTTTATATTGGCTGTGCGTGATGTTTTTAAGCACCGGTAGTGTACTAAAATACATGAATGTTGAAGATATCAATTACGATGTGTACAAGACCACTCCAGTAGAGCCTAACAACTAGGCAAAATCAAATAGCGTTTAGCAGCCACCTATTACCTAAGTATTAACAGGTGGCCAAGCTTCTAACAACTGTAGGCGTTAAACCTACTTACACTTTTTAGTAGATAAATAGGCAACCTGCTCTTACCGTATTAGGTTTAAGCACAGTCATGTCAAAATTTAAGGATCGAATGATGAAATCTGTTTTAGAAAACCCATCTGTATGGGTGACACAATTAATAATAAAACTAGTTACTTTATATTTTCTAGTAACAGCCACGGCATGTGCTAGCACTGTACCGAATGACTTAGAAAAGCGTCTAACTGCATTATCACTCGCTTTAGAAACACAACGAGTTGAACATCATATTCCAGGCATGGCGATGGCGATTGTCAAAGATGGCAAGGTAATTTTAAGTAAAGGTTTTGGACTGGCAAACATAAAGGAAAAAAAACCTGTCACCCCTAAAAGCATATTTGCTATTGGCTCTACCACAAAAGCATTTACCGCAACCTTGACGGGTATGTTGGTGGATGAAAACAAACTAGACTGGGATACGCTGCTAACCGAATATTTGCCCGATTACCAATTCAAGCAAAAAGGTAAGTCACTCGATATTACATTACGTGATGCCTTATCACATCGCAGTGGGTATGCGCGAAACGACATATTGTGGGTAAATGGTTTAGTGACTCGAAAAGAAATACTCAAAGATGCTACCCAAGCTCAAAAATGGTCACCTTTTCGCAAAAAATTTAACTACAACAATGTCATGTACTTAGCCGCAGGTATGGCAACAGCCAAAAGAGCTGAAACAAACTGGGATTCACTTCTAGAGTCCAGAATAATTAAACCTTTGCTTATGAAAAATACCAGCGCCGACTTAGAAAAAGCCCAATCATCTAACCTTTTAGCCACCGGATATATGTGGCAAGAAGAACTAGGGCACCACAAACTGTTACCTATGCGTAACTTAACCAATATTGGACCTGCAGGATCAGTCAATTCAAATGTTGAAGACATGTCTCAGTGGCTTAAATTTCAGTTAGCCAATGGCACATTTAATGGAAAACGTTTGATTAGTGAAGACGTTTTACTGGAAACACGTAAGCCACAAATAAAAATGGCCAAAGACATGTTTTACGGATTGGGTTGGATGTTACGTAAGTGGCAAGGCCAAACTGTAGTTGAGCATGGTGGAAATATTGATGGGTATGCCGCGCAAGTGACACTTTTTCCTGAGTCCAATTTAGGCTACGTATTACTTACCAATGTTACAGCCACTCCTTTGCAACAGTTGTCTATCAATTTAGTGGCGAGTCATTTATTAGCAAAACCCAAATCAGCCACGACCAATAACCCAATCAAGCAAGATTTTGGAAAATATACAGGTGAATATATAGCCAACTTTGGGCCTTTCAAAAATGCAATATTTAGTATTTTGGAAAAAGAAGGAAAGCTGGCTGTGGATGTTCCTGGGCAAACAACCTACGTACTCAATCCACCAAACAAACAAGGTAAATGGGTATTTGAGTTAACCGACACCATTGCCGTATCTTTTGATAAAAACAAGCAAGGCCAAATAACAGCACTGCGTATGCATCAAAATGGCATGAATTTCGAATTACCCAAAAAAGGCATGCCTATTATCCCAGAGATATCCCCAGCGGAATTACAAAAATACTTAGGCAGTTATTATTCTAAACACCTGAAAAGTAATTCAACGGCTATCATCCAAAATCACAGGTTGGCCATAGATGTGCCAGGGCAGATGGTATATGAATTACACCTGCCAAATGAAAGCGGTGAATGGAAATTTAGGATCAACCCAAACATGCACGTTACCTTTGATAAGGACGATAACAACAAGGTGGTAAAGCTTAATTTCTACCGTGATGGTATACAAAATGGCGCCATGCCAAGAGTAGAAGATAAGAATGAAACGCCTCTTCCCACTGTTAAAGAAATTCTAACGTTGAGAAATACGCAAAAACAAAGAAAAGCCTTAATAGAAGCCCGTGGCATTGAAAGTAAAGGCTCTGTATTTTTAGCTCAGGCAGGTATTACTGCAAAATTTGAATCATTTAATCTAGCAGACACCCATGTTCGGTATAATATGGATCTAGGCAAATACGGACTTATAGAGGTAGCGGTGTCCCCCACTGAAGGTGCCACCAAACAAAGTTTTTCTCCCTTTACCCCAATGTTAGGTAAGTACCTAAAACAAGGTCAAAAATCCTATCCTATGATAGATCTTGATTGGTCATCATTTTATCAAGATATTGAAGTAGTAAAGCGTACAGAGTGGCAAAATAAACCCGTTTATATGGTGTTACTGAAAAACGCTGATGTCCCTCCTGTCACTGCCTACATTGACACTAAAACTGGTGACCTATTAAAACTCGAATCAAGTGTTTTGCTCGCAGGGATCGGAGCCATGCCTTACTCGTTAGAGTTTGAAGATTATCAAGAAATAGATGGATTGCGTCTCGCACATAAAATTATTTCGAAAGACAATCAAAGAGGTAAATTAGTGTTTGATTATGCTTCGATTAAAACTCAACAAAATACTGAGGAGGAGACCTTTAAGCTGACTGAATAAACTCAGCATAAGTTTACAAAATCAAAAAGTCGTGCCAACGCTGGCACGACTTATACTAGTAACAACAAAATTTCGAATTGCATAAGGTAACTAGTAGCGCGGTTATAAACCAAGAGCTGCCAAATCTAAATAACTTCCGCCATGTTGAGCTGAGACTTTAGGCACATGACCTAAAAAAGGAGCGTCAATTAATTCTTTAAGACTGTCTATATTCTCTTCAACTAATGACATGTCTGGATCAATTTGATTAGCCACCCAACCCGCTATTTTTAAGCCGTCGTTTCGAATAGCCTCAGCCGTTAAAACAGCATGATTCAAACAGCCTAATCGCATGCCGACGACTAAAATAACCGACAAATTAAGTTCTGATACGAACTCTGACAAATATCTAGGTTTGCCCATATAACTGCCGCCTAAAGGTAAACGCCACCCACCAGCACCTTCAATTACAATCACGTTAGGCTCTTTTTGTAATAGATGAATAAAACCTTCACGGATCTTATCAATAGGTATGTAATGAACCGCTTCTTGTTCTGCAGATTGTTTTAACGCTAAATGAGGGGCTATTGGAGGTTCAAAAGCAATTGGGTTCACCTCGTCATAACTTAAATCTAAACTAGAGTTTTGCTGCAACGTTAAGGCGTCTTCATTACGTAATCCATCAGGTGTGTTATCACATCCCGCTGCTATGGGTTTGTATCCCGCAGTGGTATATCCCTTTTCATTTAAAGCTTGTAGTAGGCTTTTACACACAAAGGTTTTACCAATTTCAGTATCGGTACCCGTTACAAAAAATGCACGTTGGCTATCGGTTAAATGTCCCATAAATACTCTTTATATTTTTACCTTGCCATCAAGGCTTTTCACATTGTAAATAACAGACCTGATAAGTCAGCGGAAGTTGCCCATGTTGAGCAAATAAATCAGAATAAACTGTTTCAAGGTTTTGCAGAGTGTGGCGATTAAAGCGTTTCTTGCCGTCTGACTCTTGAGTGGGTAACACCACGTTTGCGCCTATTGATTTGATGGAAGCTAACAGACCTCTTAGATCAGCATGCCAAGTCACATAAGGCTTTACTTCATACGTGACTTTTAATCCTTGTTGTAACGCTGCACTTTGCCAGCGTTTAACTGAAGCAAAGTCATTCACATGTTTATGTTTATCTAGCTGGCGCCAACTTTGATTTAGTTCAACAAACGATCCTTCGCACATAATGGCCAATATCGCTTTACCTTGAGGTTTTAGTACTCTAGATATCTCAGCCATAACTTGATTCTGATCATTACACCACTGCAATACCATAGATGAAAATACACTATTTACAGATCGATTTTGCAAAGGTAAATATTCGGCATCGCCTTGTAACCAAGATATTTGGCTAGTAGCCTTACTTATCGATTTTTGCGCGTATGACACCATTCCAAAGGCCAAATCCAAGGCCATTAAATGTTCGCAATACTGCGTCAGCACTTGGCTATTTCGCCCTGTACCACAACCTATATCAAGCAAGGTATCAGCATGTTGAGAAATATAACTAAAAGCATCTTGGGCAATCAGTTCTTGAACATGCGCGTCATTGTCATATTGCTCTGCAGCTCGACTAAACTGCCTGGCAATTTTGCCTTTGACACATGGCGTGCTTGGTGAGCTTGGAATAGGTATCATTTACACTTCAGCTCTATTCAATGAAGGTGATGATGAGGATTTTAATGAACACGAAGATAATTGACTCATAGCAAGCTCAAGCCCATCAACTAACGCTTGAATATCTTGTTCGTTATGCACAGCACTTAGAGTAATACGTAAGCGGTCGGTATTTTTTGGCACAGTGGGATAACGAATAGCGCTAACCCATAGACCTAAACTTTTTAATTTGTGGCTGATGTTCAGAGCTTGCTCAGCGTTACCTATCAATACTGGTTGAATAGCTGTATTTGACGGCATTAAGTTAATACCCGCTTTCGCCGTAAGTTGTTTAAACAGAGCAATGCGCGCTTGTAAAATAGATTTATTTTCAATACGTTTTTTAGACTGTAAGCAAGCTAACGTGGCGTAAGCCTGAGCCGCTGGCATGGCTGTACTATAAATATAATGCCTAGCAAAGTTGACTAAATAATCGATCAACTCAGCACTTCCTGCAACAAATGCCCCCGCAGTTCCTACTGCTTTACCAAAAGTAGCCATTAACACAGGTAGCTGTTGTTGCGACAAGTTTTCTTGCTCAGCCACGCCAAATCCATGTTCACCTAACACCCCAAATCCATGAGCATCATCCACCATTAACCAGGCATTTTTAGCTGCAACTAACGGTTGAATTTCGGCTAGAGACGCTTGATCTCCGTCCATACTGAACACACTTTCAGTGGCGACTAACACATCTGAATGGTTAGCGGTTTTATCTAATAAAGTTTGTAAGTGAGTGAGATCATTGTGTTTAAAACGATGTAAAGTGGCTCCACTTGCCTGTGCGCCATCAATAAAAGAGGCATGTATCAGTTTGTCAGCTAAAATTTCGCCTTTTGGGTTTTGACCTTTAACGGCTTGATTGGCAGGAAAAAGGGCTTGGCAAATCGCTTGATTCGCTGCAAAACCTGAATTAAATAACAACACTTTTTCACGGCCCAAAACATCCGCCAAGTACTCTTCTAATGCTTGATGGACATGGGTGTAACCAGTGACCAAAGGAGACGCACCACTACCTGCCCCAAGCTCACTCACGCCATCCACCCAAGCTTGTGCCACAACGCTTGAACGACGCATGCCTAGATAATCATTACTTGAAAAATTAATATAATGCTGGCCAGCGACTTCTATCATGGGTCCTTGAGCAGACTCAATCACTTGGCGTTGACGCAATAAACCTTCAGACTTTCGCTGTGCCAATGCCGAATGTATAAAATCAAATGCCATGGCGAACTGGTTTACCCTTCAACTGTAGCAGTTACTTTTTCGTTCGAAACTTTGTCGTTAGAAACGTTCTGACTAGATGAATTCTGACTAGACGCCTCGTAGAATAAATTATCGTTTTGTTTATCTTCGATTTCTTCTAAAAGTGCAGCTTCATGGGCTTCATCAGAATATTCACGGGTTTTCTCAGAGTTAATCCCTAACTTTTTAAATAACAAAACATCTTCATGGGTATCTGGATTTGAGGTGGTTAACAACTTGCACCCATAAAAGATTGAGTTAGCGCCCGCTAAGAAACACATAGATTGCATTTGTTCATTCATGGCTTCACGTCCAGCAGACAATCGCACGTGAGATTTAGGCATCATGATACGCGCAACGGCTATGGTACGAATAAACTCGAAATGATCTAAGTCGTCCACTTTCTCCATAGGTGTGCCTTTTACTTTAACTAACATGTTAATGGGTACACTTTCAGGTTGTTGTTCTAAATTAGCCAACTGCATTAATAAGCCACTGCGATCGGATGCCGTTTCACCCATTCCAACAATGCCACCTGAACAAACGTTCATCCCGGCTTCACGTACGTTAGACAAAGTATCTAAACGATCTTGATAAGTACGAGTGGTGATGATGTCACCGTAAAACTCTGGTGAAGTATCGAGATTATGGTTGTAATAGTCTAAGCCAGCTTGCTGAAGTGCTAAAGCTTGATCCCGCGTCAACATACCCAAGGTCATGCAGGTTTCTAAACCTAACTTTTTGACTTCTTTTACCATATCAATCACATACGGCATATCCCTGTCACGAGGGTTACGCCAAGCAGCCCCCATACAAAAACGAGTAGAGCCGGTTTGTTTTGCTTCTCTAGCACGCTGAATCACTTTTTCAATTTCTAACAAACGCTCTTTTTCAAGACCCGTATCATAACGAGCACTCTGTGGGCAATATTTACAATCTTCCGGGCAGGCTCCGGTTTTGATAGACAATAAAGTACTGACTTGCACTTGATTCGGATCAAAATGTTGTCTGTGTACACACTGGGCTTTAAACAATAAATCATTGAAAGGTAAAGCAAAAAGTTCGTTTACTTGATCGATAGTCCAATCGTGACGAACCTCTGAAGATGACTGATTTAATGATGCAGAATTTTGTGACATATTTGAGCCTTAATGTTTTTCAAACTTTACTTCCAAAGCGAGCGAGACTTTACTTCAAGCTCGCGCGGGCTTAGTCTATGTTTCCGGCGCACATTGTCAACCTAATTTAAATCTAAAACTTTACAACTGGATGAATTTTGACCAATCAAGAACAACAAACTGAAAATTTACGTTTTGATCAACAGCATATTTGGCATCCCTATACCTCAGCTATTAATCCACTTCCTTGTTACCAAGTGGTGAAAGCAGAAGGTGTGTATATTCATCTGGCCAGTGGTGAGAAGTTAGTCGACGGTGTAGCCTCTTGGTGGACTGCTATCCACGGTTACAACCATCCAGAACTCAATCATGCGATACAAGAACAAACACAAAGTTTTGCCCATGTGATGTTTGGAGGCTTAACTCATCAGCCAGCCATTGATCTGTGCCGGCGGTTAATAGACATGACACCAACAGGGTTAGACAGAGTTTTTCTATCCGACTCTGGTTCGGTATCGGTTGAAGTCGCTATGAAAATGGCTTTGCAATATTGGGCTTGTCAGGGCAATCAAGATAAACATAAATTTATCACCCCACGTAATGGATATCATGGTGATACCTTTGCCGCGATGTCTGTCTGTGACCCCATAAACGGCATGCACAGTATATTTTCTGATGCCTTGTCTCAGCAAATATTTGCCCCGGCGCCACAAACCCGCTTTGATAAACAGTGGAACGAAGATGACATCAAACCATTAGAAGAGCTCATTCAGGCACATCACCATGAACTTGCTGCGCTTATCATCGAACCTATAGTGCAAAATGCCGGTGGCATACGTATTTACCACCCAGAATATTTAAAGCGAGCTCGCCAGTTATGTGACGAGTACAACCTATTACTAATATGTGACGAAATCGCTACCGGTTTTGGCAGAACAGGCAAGTTATTTGCCTGCGAACACGCAGACATTAGCCCAGACATATTGTGTTTAGGCAAAGCCTTAACCGGTGGTTATATGAGTTTAGCGGCCACCTTATGCAGCGAAGACGTGGCACAAGGTGTATGCCAAGGCGAGCCAGGTGTATTTATGCATGGCCCCACGTTTATGGGTAACGCTCTTGCTTGTGCAGTGGCAAACGCCAGTTTACAACTCATTGAAAATGGGGATTGGCAACAACAAGTGGCCAATATTGAACAGCAGCTCAATCACGAACTTATGCCATGTAAAGAATTAGATTCTGTCGCTGATGTAAGAGTGTTAGGTGCCATAGGCGTGGTTGAAACCAAATCAGCGGTAAACGTAGCCGAGATCCAAAAAGAATTTATTAAACAAGGGGTTTGGATACGACCATTTGGCAAGTTAGTCTACATTATGCCGCCATACATTATTCAACCAGAACAACTCAAACAACTGACACAAACGATACATCAGGCTTTGGCAAAATTGTAATCACGGATAAATAAAACTACTGCAACCGGTTATTAACCGTTAACTTGTTTTCTGTTAACGAATGAGCTGTTAACGACTAATAACCGCTAAGAATTTACACATTTCTAGGATCATAAATTTGAGGTGTTTGAGCAGAAGCATCAAATAAATTTAGGATCGTATTTTCTTTCAATCCAAAGGGAATAGTATCATTGGGATCGACAGAAAATAACTGACGTGAAGCGGCGATAATATCTTTTGGATAAATAATAATTCCACTATCACTGCTGTCCTCTTGCAAAGTTGCTGGGTTAATTTTGATGACATTTTGGGTTGCATCCGTCGCACCCACTACTCGATTACCCCATGGTGCATTCTTTTTCATAAAAATCGCGCTACCAATTGGCCAATGGTCTTTGCCATTACCACTGTTATAGTATGGCGTGCGGCTAAAGTCAGAACTTATTACCACATTGAGTTTATCCGCAATACCAACACTTTCAGCTTTTTCCCACAAGCGTGTAATACCAGCAATCAACCACTCAAGTCGTGTTTTATGCCTAGCATCGTGGTTAGAGTGTGTGTCGAACCCTTTAAGTGAAATATCAGCACTCACCGAGGTGCCTCCTAAAAAACAGCCTAAGGTGATATCAATCTTTTTGTAAAATTGGTCTCTTACACTGTTAGATGAATCTATAGATGGATCAATCGTTTTAGATAAAGCATCAGACAAGGCATCCAGTTGTTCACCGTTATTAATGGCTTGTTGAAATAGGTTACGATTAAATTTTTGTCTCGGGCTTAAATTAGCCGCCTCATTTAAACGAGCTACACGTGCTTGGTGAGCATTTCTAATTTTTAACCAATCATCGTCAGGAAAATAACTGCCTGCGTTAATTGCGCTATTCGGATTGATGATGTTTACCAAATCTGATGGAGAGCCTAAGCGATTACCTCGCACTAAACGGGCTGTTTCGCTGTATTTCCCCATTGACAAATAAGACGCGGGTAAATCACCGCCATGGGCCTTAGCTGCCAACGCACTTACAGTTGGATACCCTGCCGCTAAGCGACCACTAAAATTATAAATTTGCCCAGTATTGTGGGAATTTGTTTGAGAATCCACCCCATTCACCACCAACATATGTTGATGGTAATCATCAAAGAATTGCTTGGCATTATTGGCCCAAGGAGCGTATGGAATATTTCCAGCAATACCTATGTCCTTAGCCGTTTTTCCCACCGCCCAATTGTTAATGGGTTCAGCGTCAGATTCATTGATTTTGGGATCACAAAAACTACTCACATCCCACGCGCCTTCAACTTGAAAGAACACATAAAAGTTCTCTGGCGCAGCACTTTGCGCTGCCATAACATTAAATGGACTCGATACCCCAGAAACTAAACTAGCTGAAGCACCAAATTTGATAAATTGACGTCTGTTTAGCATAACAACCTCTTAAACTAGTTTATTCATGGTTAAATTTGTAATCCATCATCAGATAGGCAATAACGGCTCGCCAAGCTGACTTAATGCCATTGCTATCATTACTATTAGCATTGGTAGCGCCGGGGCAACTTGTACCCTCTTCGTTAATATTGACCGACTTACCGTCGCTAATTCGAGCAAGTTTTGCATCACGCACATTTACAAATAAATCGTAGGTAAAATCTAACTCTGCCGAATCAATGGTTAAGGATTCGCTTAAAAAGAGGTGGTGGAACTTTTTAATGGTTTCTTTTATTTCAGTCTCATTTGATTCTGGTGTACTCGTTGATTCAACATCAGAAAACAACAGGCGATTTGCAGCGGGTTTAGAAAACTCATTTAGCACAATTTCACAAGACGCTTCCACCGCATGTGTAGCGGTAACATTAGCCATTAAGGTACTGACTTCTTTAGAACGCTCGGTCACTGAGTCAGAATCTAATCCACCTAAAAATATGTTGTACTCGTGGGTCAAATTCGTTTTCTCTAGGTTTGTTACCCCTGCGACTTTCGTATTCCATTCAAACCCAGTTAAACTTTTGGTTTTAAACTCCAACTCCTCTGGGGTAAGTAACTTCTCACTTCCTACATCCAATAATGCTGTTTGTCTCACATCATCATTCGAGGATTGAATTGAAGAGCCTGTAGCCCTAAACCAATCACTCACAATCATGTTGGCTAATAATACTTTAACATTCTGCCCTTGAGCGTTGAGAGAAGTATTGGTCTTAAATTCATTTGCTAACTGTTGAATAAATACCGATTGAGCATCAAATAACATTTGTTGAGATTCAGAGCCGCCATCTTCGGGTTGCAGAACAGGTTTAGCGCCAAAAATAGACGGCCACCAAAATTGCACTGCAGCAGTATTAAAACGGCTATCATCCACAATTTGGTCAGCGACCCAACTTAGACTGTGGTCATTATCTGGGGCTGGGGTAGCAGCCCCTTGTTCTGGATGAAAATACCCAGGGGCGCGCATTAATCTTTCGTCATACCAAGTGTCGTTATTGGCATAATAATTATCGCCATTTTCGTCCTTTAGACGAAAAACGTATTGCCATGGAAGCGAATCTTTACCGCCATTTCTAGCTCGATAAAAACCATCATCATTGTAATTTTGATAGGCGCCAGCTAAAGGATCCATGATCACATGACATACAGTACAGGCTGGATTATTCATAGTCGGATTATTGGTGTCTGCTAAGGCAACCGGATCGGTGGTTCGGTCTTCTGAGGCTTCAATATCAAATCCTAAAAAGTGTTTCATAGTCCAACGAGCACGTGCACGATTTCGATTGGTTTCGGTAGACGGATAACGCTTCAAAAACGCAAAGGTGTTAAGCACACCTGCTTGTTTCATGTTATTCGCTTGCGTTGCTCTTTCTGGTCTAAAAAGTGGAATATCTAAGTCGCCATTTTCGTAAGCATTACCTGGACCAGTACTCAAATACCGCCCTTTATCGGTAGTGGGCAAGAAAATGTCAGATTCTTTAAGATATGGGCGACGAGAGGCGGCATCAGAGAAATCAACACCGTCTTCATCCAATCCTTTATACATCAAATTAGAGGCTTCATTTACCATCAAATAATCAGCCGTTAACACCTCAGAATAGGGTTTATCTTCTTCTACCACATATGCAATCAGCTCTAGTGGTGCACGTGTTATGGCATAGTTTAGCGGGATTTCGTATTGTCGGCGGTTATACCAACTGACATCATCTTCTTTAAAACTATAAAGTTTATTGGTGTATGCAGGGTAGTTGTAATCAGTGGCTTTTAATGAACTTACTTGATCTAAATCTAACAATAATAAATCCGTTAACAGATTGTCATTGGCGCCACGTAATAAAAATTGGTGGAAACCATCTCCGGTCATTAAATCTTCAATAATAACTTGTTTTAATGTCTCATCAGTTTGCCCAACTACCCTAGCGTATTCATCGTCTGTTGGCTGACGACCAGCCAAAATAGACGCCGCACGTTTTAATGTTGCTCGGTTATCATCAAATTGTATATCTTTAAAAAACTCAACTTTGCTGATGTTAGGGTTATCTTGCGCTAGCGAATCTACATAGGCTGATAATGCAACGTATTCATCGGTATCTGAGGTAAATTGAACTTGCCCCTGATGATTGTTATCTCCTCTCACTTTAGCTAAAAGATTTAGCCTCTGGCTATCGCTAGACACATAGTCAACAAACGCCTGATGATTAAGTGCTAGATGGTTTGGTTCTTCACTAGTAGTGAAAACTAAGGTTGCACCATCGTTTGGCGCTTGCCCCCCACTAACATGACAAGCAATACATTTTTTCAATACGACTTGGCTTGAAATGTTTTCTGTGAACGCTACTTGATTGTTCAGTGAAGTTAAAAATAGAGATAAGTCGTCATACTCTTTTGAATCAACCGGCACTCGATTCCCACCAGCATGACCAATAGTAGCACTGGCTTTATCTAACACATATTTAGGTTTGGTATTGTCTATCAAAAAAGACACAAAGCTTAGGTAATTCTTAACGACATGTTCTGCATCGTTACTTTTAACAAACACTAATCCAGCACCTTGATTGACTGCCACGCCACCATCACTGTGACAATCTGAACAGGCTTTACTGATATCCCCACCTTGTATTATGGGATTGGCAATATTGTCTGAAAAATGGGTATAGGCCACGGAGTCTTTAACTGATTGCGGTATTAAAACGGTCGGTTCTGGCTCTGGGATTGGTTCAGGATCAGGATCGGGTGTAGGTGTTGCACAATCTGTTGTGCATTCTGTTAACAAATCTACAAACTCCTGAAAGTCTTGAACAATGACAGGGTCATTGCCTAAAGCATTGGCACCAGGATGACCATTCAATCCCCTTGGATAATCTTTTAATTTTTGTGCACCATCTGATGTTGAAGCGTAAGAGTGAAACACCTCAACGTTGTCTTCACTAAGAGTATTGGTTGAAGACTCAATAAACAAAGCCAAACCTGAGTCCTTGGCTATTCCTGTAGAGGTATGACAAGAGATACAACTTGCCTGCACTACTGCACTCGCGACCTTTTGTTCGTAAAAAGTAATCAGCTCTGCCGAAAATTTAGGTGTTGGATCTGGTTGGGGCGTTGGCTCAGGAGTAGGTACTGGTGCGGGAGGTGATGTATTGCCACTATTGGTTGATCCTGAACCGCCTCCACCTCCACAAGCGCTCAAAAAGACACTTGTCAGAACACATAAAATTAGATTTTGTGATTTGTTAATCATACGACCTCTTAATGATTGTAATGCCGTTCACCCAACCTAATGTTTACAGCCCAGCATGCTGTTAACCTATAGTGCAATGACAATTATAATTTCTAAGTTTTCAACGCTGTGAGTGTAACCGTAGATAGTCCACTCAACACAAGCTATTTGCAAATAAAAAACAATATTCACATTTAAATTTACAATAAATTTACATTAAAACACACTTAATAGGAATAATTTCCGCAGAACATTTTATTACTAGCGTTGTTAATTTAATCAAAGTACTCATCTGTTGGATCAAATGCAGGTACGGGCATGTTCAAAATTTTCATTTTGCCCACAGCCTTGTGACGACAGCCTGGTTTAATAAAAATACTACTCATGGCTTTTACCGGTACCTTTTCGTCATCTAACTGCATGTAGGCACCTTCTTCAGCTTCCAAGATGACGTAAATTTCAGTCATCTTTTTATGGTAATGCAATTTTGCGTCTTCGCTAATATCCACTAAGTGCAAGGTGGCAACACTATTTTCAGGTGTGACAAAAGCGCGTTTTGAATCACCACAAGGGCACTTAACCGCAGTTATGTCATCTAAATGTTCAATCATGTAATTTTTCAAAGCATTCTCTTTTTAATATCATTTACCTTGCAGATAGCTTAAACCAAATGAGTCCGGCTCATAAACAAAAAACCTAGCTAAATAGCTAGGTTTTTTATTGGTTAATTAATTTTAAAACTTAAAAACTAATTACTGTAATTCCAACGAGCATCCGTACATGCTGGTAACTGAACTGCGGTGCCGTAATTTGTCACTGTTGGATTTAACCTAGCTGAACTACCATCAATCACATCATGATGCGCAGCAGGGAAACCGTTTGGCGTTAAATTATAAACATTAATATTGAAGTTATAATCAACACCCGCTTGCATGTGGTTTTCAACCGGCGCTACAGAATCACCCATGAAGATTTGTGCTCTGTTTGGCCATTGATTGCTAGCAGCAATACACAAGTTTTCTGCTGTAGGAATGTAATACAGGTTATTCAGTTTTAAGTGGGCATCAGTACCATAGTTTGCCGTTACATTGTAAATGTAAGACTCTTCAAACCAACCTGGTTTTAGATTAGTTCTTTGATGAACCGCATCTAAACACGCCTTAGTTTCATTCACTCGCGTGGCCCATTGCTGCACACCACGTTGATAAGTGGTACCCGCACAGCCTTCACCATAAGTTGAATCAACTTCTGCCATCCAAGCGTTTCTATCTACCCCAGATGGGCTAAACAACTCAACAAAACCATCGTCAACACGTACCGCAAAACTACAACTATTTGACGTCACTCCGTTGACTTGAACAGAACCATTCTCTTGGAAGTGAGGACCAAACATTACCGGCGCTAAACAATTACTGCCACGAATATCTTCAGCAAATATATTATGTATGCCGCCTTTATCTGGAGCTCCCTGACCAAATTCTTTCAATGATAAATTATCGGTCTCCATACGCAGGGTAATACCACCTTGAGAATGTAGGTTTCTAAATAAGATGTTATCCGCCATATACATTTGGATCACACCATAACCGAACAAAGAATTAGTTTGATCGATATTTTCAACAATGCCATTAGTAGGTCCGTAGAAAACGCCATCTCGTGAGGTAGGGCCAACTAAGAATGAAGCAAACACCGTTTTGTTGTCTTTAATATTGATGTTTGAGAACTTAAAGTTTTCGATATCACCCATTTTAAATACCGCAACACGTTCATTATTAGCGCTGGCTGTTGACGTTCGGTCTATTGATAAATCAACGGTAAACCCATCACCTAGGCCTATCATACTGACATTTTCAGCTTTACCTTCGCTGCCGTTACCCATTTCAAACAACCACACGTTATACCCACCGCCCTGCGACATATGAAAAGTGGCACCTTGCTCTACTTCTAGGTGTACGTTAGATCTTAAATGTAAGCTACGTACATAGTAATCACCAGCAGGAATAGTTAACTTACCACCACCTAGATTATTACTGATATCGTCAATTGCAGTTTGTAGATCAGCTGTATCATTTTTACTGTTATCAGCTGAGGTTTGCGTACTTACTTGGTAATCTGCAACAGCGTCTCGCGTCACATTAAATGCAATTGGTGCATCATAAAAAGTCGAGTCGACAACCGCTATTGGCTCGGTGCGACCGTTTGAAGTGAAAGTGCCTGTACCGTCATGGAAACCATAATCAGGACCTGTCCATTCGTCATCATCACCAGATACAACTGAACGAGCCAATGCGTTATCACCAATCAATGTATAGTCATCAATGATCACTTTGTCTCCAGCTTCTAAACCACCGAAGAAGAAAGAAGGTAATACATCAACGATGTCTGCTCCTGTGGTCAGCTGCCATGACTCAGGAATAGAAAAACTATTTTGCCCTGTATTGGCATCGGTAAATGTTACTTCTACCCATTGACCAAAGTCGCTTTCACTAACGCTAGCTGTGAAGTCTGCCGTTACAGCTTGTGCTGCTGTCACTTTGCCTAACTTGCCGCCAGTTAAAGTCACATTCCAAGGCAATAAATGGTGCTTAATGATGACATCACTAGTACCTGTGTTACCTGCGCCTTTTTCAACCTTAACTCTAAGGGTGACAGATTGAATTTCAGATTCGATGGCACCGCCACCAAACTCTTGACTCCAAGGGTTTGTATTTCCCCATTTATGCCACAACAAAGATTGATTATTGATATTGACGTTTTCGCTAGTGTCCATGTATGAAATAGCATTGCTGTTATCAAAACTAGTGCCTTCTTCTAGACCAATAGTTCCGTAACCATTTAATACAAAACCCCAACCGCCATTTTGGGCAACTGTTGCGCTATTAAAGTCATAATCAATACTAAAATCTGTTGGAATTGCCAAAGGCTCGCCCACAGTAGAAGTAGCTTGATAAGAATCAATATAGATCTTGTCACCTTCTACAGTATTGCCAAATTTAAACTCAGGATAAATTTGTAGAGTTCCTCCTGTGGCGTGGAACCAAGTTGAGGGAATAGTAAAGTCGATTGCATCTGAACCTTCTATCACAAAGTCGACTAATACCCAGTCGCTGCTTCCCGCAGGGATAGTACCGACTAATATAGGAGAAGCTTCGATACCCGCTGGATAATTCACACTTTTATTACCAGCAACTAATCCATAAGGAATGAGGTAATGGATCACATCAATGGCTTTTTCTACAACGAGATCTGTTTTAACCCAAAGACTGACTGAATTTATAGTATGTCCAAAATTACTGAACATAGCCGTGAAAGAATTTGCGTTCCAATCTTGCAGTAATAAACCATTTTGTTCTGGGTTGATATTGATACTAGCGTCAGTGTAAGACAACGCAGAGCCTTCTTTCCCAAGTCCATCTTCAAAGGCCATAATGCCGCGATTAAGTACTGAATATATCCAACCTTGTTCGCCTTGGTTTGCTGTAGTTTCGTTAACATCAAAATTATAGGTAAAGGTTAAATTGTCACCTAAATTAAAACCGTCGCTGCCATTTGTGCCACCAGAAATACCGCCAGTTGCACTGGTAAAGTTGCCATGGCTGATACTCGATCCACCGCCAGAGCCTCCACCAGTATTGCCGCCAGTACCTGAGCCATTACCTGATCCAGAATCACTTCCGTCATCTACAGGTTCGCAACAAGGGTTATCAAGAGGAGTGGCACCAATCGCATAATTGTCTACATAGACCTTATCGCCTATCTCTAATCCACCAAATAAAAATTGAGGGTAAACTTGAATATCTGAAGTTCCGTCATGATGCACCCAAGTTTCTGGGATGGTAAATTGACGCTCACCAGTTTTGCTATCCACAAACTCGATTTGCACCCAAGTATTGTTGGCAGAAGCAGGGATAACCATTTCGTATTCTGGACCTACATCTAAACCAGCCGTTAATGTTGGACCTTTTCTATCGTCGATAAGAGGATAAGGGATCAGATTATGACGAACCGTAACATTGCCAGCCACGGTTTTTTCAACTTTCACCCACAAAGACACTGACTGGAGTGATTTACCATGGGCATCACCTAATAAGTCAGTCCAAGGGTTAATGTTGTCTTTATTAGTACGGTTATTAAAACGAATACCGTTTTGAGTAATATTGCTATTCGCGCTGGCATCAACATATGAATATACCGCGCTACCATCTTCGCCTTGCTCTTCCTCAAAGGCCATCACACCGCGGTTTTGTGTAGGATATACCCAGCCTTCCCAGTTGTTATTTTCTGTTTGAATTTGATTGGTGTTGAAATCATAACTAAATTCGATGTTTGAGGATTCAACTACAAACTGTTGCAACTCAGCCGTGTAGGCAAATGCAGCTCTTTTAGCAGCAAAATAAACTTGAATACTGTCGGCAACAGATCCGACGTTAAAATACGGATCTTCGTTTTCATCGATACCATGCGCGTCTAATACTGCATGAGTACTGTCAGTGATGACTAACCTTAAACTATCAGAAAGTTCAGGCCCTTCAGGTAACTGAATGTCATTAAATGTGTAATACCCTACTCCACGCTTAGAGTATCGATCACTTTGTTGAATGTTTGCTGAGTCGACGACTTGCCAAGTTCCTTCTTCTTGCGCCATTACGTCAAGAGAAACTTGACAGCTCAAAGTCAGCATTATTAGTTTGGTATATGCCCGACTAGCATTACCTATCTTGTTTAGAAATTTACGACTATGACTAGTAGTAACCATGTATGTGCTCCAAATTGTGAGAAGTGCCACCTAGCCATGGGCTAAGTAGCCTTAAATCGATTTGTGTTTATTTGAGTATTATTTTTATTGAATTGCTGATTTGCGTCTTAAAAGTAACAAAGCGAATGGCAACAATAGAAATGCAGAGGGTTCTGGGACTGGAATACTACTTATCGAAATATTTGAAACAGTGAGTGAATTATTATCCACTGCGTATCCAACGTCATAATCATCTTCAACACTGATTTCTAACCCGACAATCGACCCCACTAGAGTACTAATATCAAAACTTTGTCCTGACTCTATAAAGTTGTGAAGTGTATTTCCGTATTCATCGACAAGTTCTATTGTAGCAATATCAGCTAAAGCCTCAAAAGCCAAAGAAATAACCGACGAATTGGCGGCCACTTCAAATTCTTGAAATAAGTAAATCCCAAAGTGCTCGATGGGGTCAGAGAATGACGTACTTAAGGTAACACTGTTGTTAGTTGAATCAGTCGAGAAATTCCCTGTAAAAGCAGCAAAATCAGTAACCGATTGGTAAAAGCCTATGCTATCGTCATTAACATTATAGTCACTGTATTCTCCACTCCAACCATTTAACCCATCACTAAAATCACTATTAATTAAGTTTGCTGAGGCTTTACCACTTAAACCAATGCTCGTTATCAAACAAAGCATCCTCAATATATTTTTATACTTTAAACTTGTTTTCATTTTCTTTCCTAACATGTATTTAAAACACAATCACCAAGCGAGTTAGCGCTTGAAGAGACAATCAACATCAAAGTTAGATATTCCCTCATACGAATTATAATTATTGTGATTGGAACTAATATTTAACACACAACCAACATGTATCACTTTAATGTTATTGAAATGTAACTCAATATAGTATTAATGTAAACATCATATGTATATAATTATAAAATTTCTATTATAGAAATAAAAATGAAAAAGGGGGTTCAAAGGGATGTTTACGAGTAGCTGCTTTTTATTAAAAATAAGATACTCATAAAAATTTGAATGAAAAAATTAGAACAAGAGGTTTATGTTAGGCAGGGACCGGTACGTTTTAGATAACTAAATGCCACCATTAACAAGACAGCAACTAGCGCAGCGCTCATTGCACCTATTAAGGCATATTGGAAGCTGAAAAATTGTGCAATAAATCCGGTACATGTCGCCCCTACCATCACGCCAATTTTAAAGGCATTGGAATAAACAGCTGAGGTAAAACCAATTCGCGAAGGTAACTCTTCTTGCATTAGTGTTAAACCTAATCCACCAAACAACCCATAAAATATGGCATTGAATATTTGTAAACAGGCTAGCTGCCAAAAGGTCTCTGCTTGAAATGCGCCTGCATAAAAAATTAAGCCACTTAAAAACGAGACGATTAGTAAATCTTTTTTCTTAAACACCCTGCACAATCGATTGCAAAACAGCATGATGGGTATTTCTAGGCTAGCCACAAACCCCATCAAAACACCGGGAGTATAACTGGGTAAATTCAATTCTTTGATGGTGTATAGCGGTAAGGAAGCGGTATACATGTTGTTTCCCATTGATGCCATGACAATAGCTAAGACTAAACACCAAAACGAGATAGGTGGTTTACTGGTGATATTTTCTATTGTGGCTTTTACGGCCAGGGGCTTTTCGGGAATAAATTTATAAACAAACAAAATGCCCAATACAGCAAACAATATGGCCATACCAAACACGCCTGAAAACCCCACGACAGCCAATAAACTAAAAGCGATAGGAGGCCCAATCATCCAAGCCACTGAAATACCGGCACGAATTCGCGCGTTAAATTGGGTAATATCAATAGACCGCCCATCGGCCCATTGACGACTTAAGGTTAACATTTGTGGAACACTGGCGTTTCCAAAAGCCATAAAACAAATACCCGCGAATAAGATCACGGCAAACACAGCACTGTTAATGTAAACCGATAGGGCCAATACTATGCCTAAATTGGCAATAACATACATTTTTCGAGCACTGTAACCTTTGTCTGCTAAACCACCCAAAATTTGACTAATTAACAACCCTGCTAACGTCACTGCAACCATGTACACACCAATATACATAGGCGGAACCTTAACCTCTTCAACCAAAAAATAGCTCATCAAAGGGTGGATAAAGGCTCCAACTAACCCAGTCAGCACGCTCAGTATGATAAACAGTTTTGAAGAGGTTATTTGCGTAGTACTAGACATGGTATTCACTACAATTGAATGGTCAGGTTTACAAGGCGCGCATTTTAAGTGAATTAACCTTAAAATGCTAAAATTACTCACATTCAGCCGACAAACCACTGAATAATTATTAATGTTTTTTGCATATTTTCGCATGGCAAAGTAATATTCACGGCAACTTTTTTCACGTTATTTATCTCCTATGCCAGTAAATTTACCCTCTATTGAAAATCAAATTTTACCTCCTGTTAAAGGTGTCCGTTTAGGTTGGGCCGAAGCCAATATAAAAAAGCCTAATCATAAAGATTTGCTCGTTATTGAGGTCGCTTATGGTAGCAGTGTATCTGGTGTATTCACTCAAAATAGATTTTGTGCAGCGCCAGTACACATTTGTAAAAAGCACTTAGATGAAGCGAAACAAATAAAAGCCTTAGTGATCAATACGGGTAATGCGAATGCCGGCACGGGTGAGCAAGGTATGCAAGACGCCATGTCTACTTGTGAACAACTTGCTAGCCAATTGGATGTTCCGGTTAATGCCATACTGCCCTTCTCTACAGGAGTTATATTAGAGCACTTACCCATGGGTAGGTTATTAGCTGGATTGGCACCCGCGGTAAACCGCTTAACAGAAGACGCATGGGAGCCAGCCGCCTGGTCAATCATGACTACAGACGTTGCACCTAAAGCATACGCAACCACTTGCCAACTTGCTGAGCATTCCATCCAAGTGACTGGTATTTCAAAAGGGGCTGGCATGATCCACCCGAATATGGCCACAATGTTAGGGTTTATTGCCACCGACGCAGCCATATCCCAGCCACTGTTAAATGACATAACCAAACAAATTGCTGATTTGTCGTTTAATTGTATTTCTGTAGACGGTGACACCTCAACCAACGACTCATTTATCATTATTGCGAGTGGCAAAGCTGGCAACCCAGAAATTACGGATAGCGAAGATCCACTGTTGAAAACCATCTTTCAATCACTTTTAGAAACCGCCCAATATTTGGCAAAAGCGATTGTTCGTGACGGTGAAGGTGCGACTAAATTTATTACTGTCAATGTGCTTGACGCACTAAGTAATGAAGAAGCAAAAGCGGTGGGTTATGCCATCGCTAAAAGCCCATTAGTGAAAACCGCTATGTTTGCATCAGACCCTAATTTAGGCCGAGTATTAGCCGCTATAGGTTACGCTTCAAGAGAGTGTGAGTCGTTACAAGACCTGAATGTAGATAACATAGAGTTATACTTTGGTGACGTATTGGTCGCTGAAAAAGGAGGAAGAGCGCATAGTTACACAGAGGAAGCTGGGCAAAAAATCATGCAAGATGCTGAGATAGAAATCACAGTTAAACTGAATAGAGGCAATGACAATGCCACTATTTGGAGCTGTGACTTTAGTTATGATTATGTTCGTATAAACGCAGAATACCGTACTTAACCTGATACCCATTCATATTGATAGGAGTAGATATTTATGAATGGATATTAATGAAGTGTTTTAGGTATTTCCTCAGCAAGTTGCTGTAATTGAGCTTGTAATAATTGTGAGGAAGGATCCTCTGGGCACTTCCGAATAAAATATTGATAATCAGCAATAGCAACTTGTGTGCAGTCTAACTGATGTAATAAAAATCCTCGGTCTCTACGTTCGTAGGGATCATTTGGACATAGCTCAACCAACAACTGCACGGCATCAAGTGCTTGAGAATAACTTTTGTTTTTAATAAAAGACGCTTTCAAGTTATGTAACAAACGAATAATCGTTTCACTGCAACTAGCTGAATTCAATGCCTCTTCTGGCATTATTTCATCTTCAACTTCATTTAATATTGCAAAATATAAACGTTTTAAATCTGCACGACTAAGGACTTTGCCATTTAATGGATCGAGATAAATATTTGTCTTGGAGTCAATTATACATTTAATTAAAAAATGACCTGGAAAGTTGACGCCATATACCTCGAATTCCAATCTTCGAGCTAAGTCTTTAAAAATAATCGCCAAGGTGACTGGGATCCCAGTACGATAATCAATCACTTGATTCAACAAATTATGCTGAGTTGAAAAATGTTCTTTTTCATCTCCGCTAAATGCCATTTCAACATAAAAGAATCGAATGAATTTTTGAAAACTGCTTAAATTACGTAAAGGAGAGTCAATGTAGTCTTGAGCTTGTTTCGCCCATTTTTTAAGTTCGCAGAGGTATTCTTTAGGTTGAAATTCACCCGGTTGAAATAAACTGGCTAATTGTAAACCGGCCATCAAACAATCACTTTGTTTTATAGCCCCTGTTAACTTTTCCACTCAATGCCTCCAAATAAACCCTACCATTCAATATATCGGGTTTATCGGGGCAATCTTTATTAAAAGTTAGCTTAACATTTAAAAAGTTAAGCTAACTAATTGTTTAATATTAATTTATAAAAAGACTAAAAAATCAAAGCTTGTTTACTAACAGCAACCATTCCGGCGAAAGCAATCCAACTGACAGCACCAATCAATCCTACAA
>NZ_JBPOFP010000005.1:0-84969 GCF_051252315.1 Paraglaciecola sp.
GGATTCGAACCCTCGTTAGGTTTAACCCTAAACACACTTTCCAGGCGTGCGCCTTCAGCCACTCAGCCACCTCTCCGTAAAACTTTTAAATTGTGAGCCTAATTTATAGTGAGTAAGTTAACCTAACTCGGCGCAAGGCGTGCGCGTTACTAAAGGCAATAAAAAACCATCAGCAAGTTGTACTTTATAAAACGGTTACTTGGTCAAATACACATCCATGATGATATGCACCCAATCTCGCCATCCATGACTCGATGTTAAATCGTTGCGGAGCCGTGCTCCTAAAAATAACGATTTAACCCACCTCTTCGTAAAACGTTTAATTTGTGAGCCTAATTTATAATGAGCAAGTAAACCTAACTCGGCGCAAGGCGTGCGCGTGGTTTGTTAATACAAACGCTACTCAAAAAGTGGGCTAACTTTCTAAGCGCCGCGTATGTTATGGAAATCATCCCCATGAATCAAGCTAAAACCCGTCAAATATGCGATTTATACAAAAAAAGCCAAGTCCTGATTGGACTTGGCCTTTCTTATCACACTCAAACTCTATTATTCACTACATTCTGTATTGAATACCCAGCGTCACGCGGCGTTCGTTGTAATACTTTTTGTCTACCATATCTTCCCATTGGAAGTAACGGGTTCGGCTTTCTTCGGTCAAGTTGGTGCCTTGCAACAACACTGTGAAGTTATCACCGAAGTCATAACTAACGGATGCATCAACATAAGTTGTTGGTTTTAAGTAAGAAGCAAAATAGTACGGGTCGACATTCCTAACACCTTGAAAGGTTTCACTACGATAGTTAGCCGCTATACGCGCTTGTAAACCATCTTTGTCATACCACAAGGCAAAGTTAGCTTGGTGTTCTGAATTATCATACATAGGGGTTTCAGCCCCATAATAATCCATGTCACCACTGGTACTAGGTGAATAGGTATAGTTTGTAGTAATACCGTAACCATCCAAACCTTCAATTAACTCACCCAACTCTTGTTGATAAGACACTTCAATGCCTTCAACTGTGCCACCTTCTCCATTACCTGGGGTCGATGTAGGCGTAGTTCCTTCAAATTCACCCGTAGCAGGATTATAACCACGCACCTGCCCATCACTATCGGCTAACGGTAAACGTATGGTGGTATTGGCGATGAAGGTTTCGATATCAATCATAAACGCAGCCACACTAAACATGCCCGTTTCACTAAAGTACCATTCGTACGATAGATCTAAGTTAGTTGAGCGCCACGGCTCTAGATATGGATTGCCTTGTTGATTGGCTTGAGTAGCACAAAATACCGAAGTGCCATCTGGCTCCTGTAAGTTACAAGCCAATATACGGGTGATATTAATACCACCACCTAACTGATTAGTATTATGACTCGTCACGGTTTTGTTATAAGCAAAACGTAATACTTGGTCATCGGTCAGGTTTAATGCAAAGTTAACGGCAGGCAATACATCGTTGTAGTCGCGTACTGTGTTAATTTTCGAAGCCGCTGGCGGCAACATGCCTAACGAACCTTTTAATAGATAATTCACACCGTTATAGGTGGCGCTTCCGCTCGTACCCAATTCAGACTGATTGATGTCTAGCTCGGTTTGCATGTAACGCACACCTACATTGGCCTTGTACGACATATCAAACAATTCACCATTTAAGTTAGCTTGTAAAAAAGCGCTGGTAATGGTTTCTTGCAAGTCATAAGAATTAGCACCGTTAGGTGACTGAATATTCTGACCATACACTTGATTATGCCAAGCTAGTGGGTCTGCCATAGCTTCTGGATCCACCATGTACAATGAACCTAACCCAGTTGCGCCTTGAAAATCACTAACCTGAGTGATCATGCCTAAACGATCTAACTCAGCAAACGAGATTGGTTCAATAAACGACTCGCCTGTGTCAGGAGCTTGTGAAGCTGAATCTTTCCAGCGAGACAAATAAGCATCGCCATACTGATTGGTTCTAGCTACACCACCAATCCAAGATTGCTGCATGACATCTCTTTTCGCGACACGTACCCCAAAATCAACAGATTCAAGGTCGGCATATTCTAAGAAATAATTTCCATCAATACGCACCACATCCATATCAGCTTCTCGGTTAGCACCGGTTAAGTTGGTTGAGGTAGCCGAATAACGATTAATATTACTACCAAAAACTTCCAGTACTTCTTCACCATCAATGTTATTAACTAAAGGTAAGTTCCAAGTTTGATCACCACTAGCATCATAACCAATGCCAATAGGGATCATAGATACACTATCCACCACACTGCCATCAGGCAAAATGGCACTTTGACCGTCGTAGCCCCAAGGGTTTACATCACTAACTGGCACACCACCAGCCCCTTTAAAGGTTGCGCCCACTTGTGAACCGCTGTTGGCATACGCATCCACTACGCTTAATGCATTGTCATTTTTGGCTTCGCCGTGCACCCAACGGGCAGTCACAGAAAAATCGTCAGCTTCGTAGCTTAATTCTAAATTGGTATTCAGTGCTTCTGCTTCATATGCGTTAGCTTCTGAGTGAACCATAGTTCGCCTAGCTTGCAACACGCCGGAGTTGAAAGAATAAAAATTGCCGGCCATTTCGGTGGGCACGTCATCAATTCGTTGCAAGTTTTCGTGGGCGGTTAACCCACCTTGCATATCGGGTGTATACCAACCAACCGTTGACTGCCAAGCTTGTGAGGCAATGAAACCCGCTTGTTTATTCAGTTGATCCATCTTGGTGTAGAAGAAATCACCTTTAAGTTGTAAACCATCCGTAATTTGCCATTGAGCAGAACCGTTCACCCCAGTTCTGTCACGCTCTACAAATTGATTAGATGCCAAATGCCCTTGAAAAGAATAAAATACGTCATCGGTGTCACCATCGTAAGACGCATCAACAGGATTTCCACCAGCAAAACTGGCACTTTCATTAGCAATAAAACCCCAATCAAATCCAGCTGAACCATTCATGTAATCTGCTAGGTTTTTATTTGATTTAGAAATATTTAAGCTAAAACCAAATTTATCGTCTTGGTTGTAACCAATAAAAGCTGAGACAGTTTCGTCTTGCTCAGGCCCCATAGAACCATCTGTGACTTCAGCTTTAGCATTCACAGTAAAACCATCGTCTAAATCAAAAGGACGATAAGTTTTTAGATTGATCACACCAGACATACCTTGAGACAAAACTTTAGCCTGAGTTGATTTCATCACATCAACACCAGAAATCATGGTAGACGGAATATCGGTAAAGTTTGGCTGTACTGTGGTGATACCACTAGCCGTTAACATTTGTTCGCCGTTTAAAGTGGTTCCAACTTGATTAATACCACGAATGTTCACTGACGAACCTTCACCACCAGAGCGATTAATTTGCACACCAGTTATACGCTGTAACGAATCAGCAATTGTGGTATCTGGCAATTTGCCGATATCTGTAGCCGTGATTGAATCTTGCACGCCATCAGCGAATCGTTTTTCAGCAATCGACTTAATCACCGAGCCTCGTAAACCACGTACTTGAATCACTTCTACGTCTTGCTCGTTGTTGGCCGCAGTTTCTTGAGCTAAGGCCGCACTTTCTTGCGCAACGGCCACCGAACCTGTGATGCTAAACAAAGCCGAAACCACAGATAGTGCAATGACACTTTTACTAAACATTTGATTATTATTTTTCATTTCTAATATCCTAAAATCTTTTCAATAAGCGTTGAGAAACGGGCTTTAGCGGTTCTAAAGCCCAACTGCTATTACTCAAACACTATCTTGTCGACGTAGAATTTTGCGTCTGTTGAACTGGTATCAAACCCTTCAAACTGCACGCCCCATCCAGCTAAGAAATCATAACCAGAGACATCAATACTTAACTCAACACCATCATCGGTAATGACTACAGCTCCCGCATCTACCCATGACCAGTCATCGCCATGTTTGATGAACAATTTAGCTGTTACACCGGTTCCTGCGTCAACGGCATTGGCGGTTAAGCGCATAGTGCTTACGTCTTTGATATTTACTTCAGGGTAGTTTTGCAAAACGGTGCTAGGGAAATCACCCCAGTCTGCTTTAGCTGACATGTCCATATTGAACAAAATGGATTTACTACCGTTTACGCCCCAACTTTCAGACACAGTTGCACCAGAAGTTGGTGACCAATCCGCTTGGCCTTCCCAAGAACCTATTTGTTCAAAGTTGTAGAGGTTGGCATCATCAATAGCCACATTGTCGATAAAGAATTTTGCTTGTGTTGAGGTGGTATCAAAGCCTTCAAACTGCACACCGAATCCTGCTAACCAATCGTATTCGGTAACATCAATAGACAATGCAATACCGTCTGCGCCAATGGCTTGACCACCTGCATCCACCCAACTCCAGTCGCTACCATGTTTAACAAACAACTTAGCAGTCACACTGTCTCCGGCACCTACGGCGTGAGCATTTAAGGAGAAAGTCGCCTTACCTGCCACATCAATGCCCACTTCCGCTGGGTAAACTTGAATCACTGTACTTGGGAAATCCCCCCAATCTGTTTTGGCAGATAAGTCTTTACTGAACACCAATGATTTAGCACTGTCCACTGACCACTCGGTCGTGATGCCAAGTCCAGGTGTCGTGCCCCAATCCCACTGGGCATGGAAACCTTCTGGTACTTGTTCAAAGTTATCTACCACAACCATTGCCCCGTCTTCTTGGGTCAAGCTTACGTGGTCAATAAAGAAGGATGCCGCAGTTTCAGCTAAGTCAAAGCCTTCAAACTGGATGCCATACCCAGCTAACAGGTCGTATTCAGTTACATCGATAGATAAATGTACGCCCCCATCAGTGATTGCCACTGCGCCAGCGTCAACCCAACTTGCATCGGTACCGTGTTTGACCCAAAGTTTAGCGGTGACGCCAGCTCCGGCAGTCTGAGCATTAACACTAATGTTAAAGCCAGTTGCACTAGATACGTCTAAGCCATTTTCTGGATAGTTCTGTATCACCACACTTGGGAAATCGCCCCAATCGGTAATGCTCATCAAATCAATAGTGGCAGATAAAGCACTTGTACCAGTGGCTGCCCACTGTTCAGTGGTGACAAATGCAGCCCCTGCATTCATTGCTCGCTCAGCACTCCAATCGGCTTGTAAAACATAATTTCCAGTACCGTCAAAGTCTTCTAATACGCCTGGGCCAACTGGTGGTTGTGAGCCTGGGATTTCATCTCGGTTAAGCACGCCCTCATAGTCGTAGTGCATATCAATGATACTGGCATCTAAATTCGCTGGACCATACTCGTCACTAAAGTCACCATTCCAAGTTACAAAGTAAGACCAAAACACGGCATTGTCGTGCATAAGTTTCACATCAGGGATAGTGCCAGTTTCGGTTAAGGCCAGAATCTTTTTGCCATCAAATCTGCGCTTTAAACGTTTGAATTGGTTAATAAATGGATTTTGGTCATTGTTACTGTCGTAACCATCATAACCCACGATATCCACATACTCGTCGCCCGGATAAAACTCTTCAACCAAGCGCTCTGAATGGGTATACACCCAAATCAAGTTGTTCAAACCATGATGATTGGTATATCTGTCATACATTAATTTCCATAGGGCAACTTGTGCATCTGCACCGGCAGCGCCCCACCAGAACCAAGCACCATCAGCTTCGTGTAAAGGACGCCATAAAAGTGGGATTTCTTTGTCAGCGAACTTTTTAAGCTCTGCTGCAATCACGTCCATGTCACTCACTAAGGCTTGATACTCAGCAGAGTCTGTATCGGCAAGTGCCGCAGCCAAATCGAAGTCGGTATCTGAAGTATAAAAACCTTTCGACGAATCTGTATTACCAGCGGGGGCAACCCAGTGCCAAAGAGGAGACAATATGATGTTGTTTTCTTGATAATGTTTAATCATGTCTTCGGTTAATGTGCCCGAAGTATCACCTCTATTCGGTGAATAACGCATGTAGTCAAATGCCACTATACCAGGAGCATCGTCACCGGTTGCTTCAATCACACGATTGGCTTGGAACAATTCATTAAATGCACCAGAACCATTAGGAAACTCTGTCTGACCAGAAATAGTACGAGTTGCATAGTGCTCAGACAAAAACTTCATTAAGGATTTTGCCGGTCCACTGGCATTTTCATTCACCAAGGACGCTTCTACCGCAAGGGGTTTAGCAGGCGGAATGGCAGGAATAAGAGATATCTCATCGACTCGGTAATAGTTCCAACCACCCCCAACTTCAATAATATTTTCACCAGCGACCAATTTAACCGCACCAACTCTTAGTTCGGTCCATTGTCCAGTGGCATCCAATTCAACTAAATTACTTACCCCATTGACTTTGATATTACCTACTTTACCGCCGTAATCAGACGGGATCAGGTAACGTACATACAAGGTAAAGAAGCCTTGTTTGTCATCAATGTTATAAACAATTTTATGCCCCGGCTCCATATCTGCAGTATGAGTATCTCCGTTCGCTCCAGCCACATAATGATCGTTACTGGCATCAGCAATCACAGCGCCGACTAACTCACCATCGGTTACATCTAAAGTGATAGATAAAGAAGGGTCAATAACCGTGACTGTCATAGAATCTGCAATCACCTGATTATTTTCATCACGAACCACGTCGCCATTGGCATCTACTGCTATCACTTCAAACTCTATTAAATCAGCCGCAACATTGGCCGGCGTGACAAAAGAAATTGAGTCACCTGTGGTGGCAGATAAACTAATATCACCACCAGAGATCTGCTCCCAACGTAGAGTTTGGCCACTAGTAGTTCCGACCAAACGAGAAGTAAGTGTCACCGATTCTCCCGGTTGCACTTCTACATTATCTTGAGCTACCACGCCTAGAGGACGGGTTTCGGGTGTATACACGGCGGTTTCAGTATTGAGTGTGGATTCTTCGACACCACAGCCAACCATACTACTAGCGAATAACCCTGTGGCCATCCACTTAGCTAACTTGGTGAAATTTGTTTTATCTGGAGTCTTCATTCGTCCCCCTATACCTCTATTGATTATTAGGCTGATACTTTTCTTAGTATAAAAACACTGAATACTTTAGAAAATATGAACCGGTTCATTTTGTTTTTATTAAAAAACCGGAACCACATAAAATACAAAAGTGAACCGGTTTACTTTCTAGCAACTAAGTTAATCTATCGTTATGACAAATTCAACCTTTTTCTTACAAAGATTTAACAAAAAGTGTATTAATTTGTTAAATCGACTATTTGGATATTAGATGGCTCTGATTCACCTGATTCGTTAATGGCAATTACTCTATATTCATAGTTTCCAGCCTTATTGGGCTTAGTATCAATGAATAAGTCATCAACTATCGGATCAAATTTATTTTTACCATCAGATACATGTTCCGCGATCACAAGCCAAAATTTATCATCAACTAGTTTACGCTCAACTCGATAAAACTGACCAGTAGGTGATCCTAGCCAGTTAATCGCCAAATCACGATGAACCGGATGCAATTTAGGCGGTTCTGGAATAGGCAGAGGCTGGATAGAATCTAGGCCTTGCATTTGTGCTTGAGCCCTTCTCACAATCGACACTACCTGTAACTCTTGGTTGGCATCTCCGTCCTTAAAACCCGGTAAGTGGTAGCTGTAGTGTGAGCCATTTGCCTCACTATGCCAGTAAAAGCCACCTGTTTCTCTGTGCCCTCTAAAGCCCCAAATAAAAGCGCCTATCGCTTGTGCTCCGTTATGCTCGTGATATACAGCGGTTTGCATTATTTCCTTTAACTCAGAAGCCGGAGCCAAACCAAACTCCCCAACCATGTATGCTTTTTTACCATTAATAAATTTAAGATCGTCTTTAATGGTTTGCGGCTTGTTATTGTTGTTCTTGGTATAAAAATGATTGCTAATAATGTCCACATTCGGATCATCTACCGAACTAGGTAAAAGATTTAAATATGTCCCATCTACCACTAATTGCTCAGGCGCTAAGCTTTTAATATATGCTGCGGTATGAGCCACAAACTCGGACGTACTTAACTTTAATTCGTTGCCTGTTTCCCAGGCCATAATGGCTTTTTCTTGATAATAATAACGACCGGTAATGGTGTTTTTTCTAGTCACCACTTGGCGAATAATGTCGAGGTATGCATGGTAGGTTTTTGACTTAACATTATAAAATTCAGCTTGATGTTGGCCATAAAACGCAGCCAGTTGTTCTCGCCCTCCCCACCACTGCCAGTGGTCAATAAAGGGCAAAATTAAGCGGAGATTATGCTTGGATGCCAACGCAATCATGCGATCGTAAACCACCATGGCTTGTTCGTTTAATCTTGGCATACCGCCCGTTTGCAACGGTTTCAAAATATGAGTTTGCCTATCACAAGCCCCATCAGCAGGATGTTCTACCGACAGTACATAAATACGCATGGCTTTATGCCCAGTGCGTACCAGCGCTTTTATCCAGTTTTCTTGCTCAGCCGCTGTTGGCCACTTAAAGTATTGTCCCCAGCCTCGGGGGTCTGCTTTGCATTTTCCTTTTGCGTCATCCTCAATGCGGTGCAATTCAGGGGCGTGAATTCCGGCAAAACGAAAAGGTTTATCCCCATCAAATAACTGATGACCGTTTCGACTAATGAAATGTTCTAGTTCTGGTTCTATAAATTTCGCACTGTCAAAGGCACTGCAACTCATTAGACAGCAGATAAGCAGCGGAAAATACCATTTCATTTTCATTCCGCCTGTATCTTATCGAACAATTTAATCACTTCCATCATCGCCCGCCCATTATGATAAGGCGCTTTCCAAAAGCCTGCCTTGTAACTATTCTGATTTTCATGGCCTTCAACCCTGGCCAACCAATGCCACTCTCCGGCAGTAGAATCTTTTTGGAATCGCTGGATGAACTGCCAAATATTTTCGCACAAGGTAAATAGATATTTGTCACCGGTTAGGTGATAAGTATTTAACAGGCCCACTAATGCTTCTGCTTGTACCCACCAATAACTATCTTGATTTTTATGTTGAGTATTTTTATCAAGTTCTTCGCACACTTGTCCGCGCTCACCTATGGCTTCTATGCTGCATATCATTGCCATATGTACGATAAAAGGTTTCCATTTTTGGATGAGTTTGTCATCCCCCAATATTTCCACTGCTTCCCAAATCAACCAACTGGCTTCTATGTCGTGGCCAAAAGAAAGGCTATCCGATTGATCTTGCCAGTCCTGAGTAAAAAACAACTTTAGATGACCTGTTTTATGATCCAAGATATGCTGTTCAAACATATCTAAAATGTGTCTCAATGCCTCTTCCGTTTTAGTACTCGGAGCAACACGATACAAAGCCGCATAAGCCTCTAATACATGCAAATGGGTATTCATGGACTTGGGTGTATTCATGTCCTTATCGCTTAAGCGAAAGTCTTCAATAGGCTGCCAGTCTCGCTGGTAAGCCTCGATATAACCACCAAGCTGCTTATCTCTAGCATGTTGTTCTACTAGATCAAAATATTCCAATGCTTTGGTTAATGCTTGTTCGTTTTGAGTAGCAATATAAAACGCACTAAAGGCATAAATACAAAAACACTGAGCATAAGTTTGTTTTTTATCGTTCAAACTATCGCCGGTATAACTGAGTTTCCAAAGCGCACCACCAAACTCGTGATCGTCAAAATGCTCTATTATGTACGTGTAACTTCGCTGGGCTGTTTGCAAAGCATTTTGCCCTTGTTCTGTTTCTACGCCATAAAAAACGGCTAACTCACTGAAAAACCACAAAATACGACTATTTAATATAATCCCTTTATCAGCATACTGTTGTGGCACTCCGTCTGAACAAACTTCTCCCACAAAACCACCGTATTGTTTATCGATAGTGTTTGTTTGCCACCAGTGTGTAATAGACTTTAACTCGTCTAACACCCCTTCTGGATCAAAATGATTAAACTGCTTCATCACATATAAACCTTAACTTACGTCCTTATTACGGGAAATAAGATCGTTAATGGCTTGTACCGATGTTGCCGATCTAAGGCCGTCACTCGGGGTATTGATGCAGTAGTCAACTAGGGTTTCTACGCTGGTTGTCGCCACATGCATACGGGTGTCGGACGAGGCATAGTAGATAAATAATTCACCTTTACTATTGGCAATCCAACCATTTGAAAACGTCACGTTAGATACATCGCCCACTCTTTCAGCGCCTTCAGGGGCAATCAAATGTCCAGCCGGCTTGTGGGTGATCTGCCATGGTTTATCTAAGTCAGTCAAAAAAGCATATAACACGTAACGTAAACCGGCAGCGGTGTTGCGCACACCATGAGCTAAATGCAACCAGCCTTGAGCTGTTTTAATCGGCGCAGGGCCTTGGCCATTTTTCACCTCGTTAATAGTGTGATAGGCCTTTTGATCAATAATCACCTCTTGTTTTACTTCAGCATTTTCCATGGACTCAGTGAGCCCCCAACCAATGCCGCCACCACCACCAACGGATATAAATCCATCTTGAGGGCGAGTGTATAAGGCGTATTGCCCATCCACAAATTCAGGATGTAGCACCACATTTCTTTGCTGTCCTGAGTAGGTGATAAGGTCCGGTAGGCGCTCCCAATTGACTAAATCTTTAGTACGCGCGATACCACATTGAGCTTCTGCCGCAGAGGTATTATTTGGATGAGCTAAGTCTTTACGCTCGGTACAAAACAAACCATAGATGTAGCCGTCTTGGTGTTTGGTTAAACGCATGTCATATACGTTAGTGTCTGGATTGTCAGTCTCAGGCATAGTGATGGGCCTATCCCAAAAAGTGAAATTGTCCACACCATTGTCACTTTCGCACACCGCAAAATAAGACTTTCTATCCACCCCTTCAACTCTTACCACCAGCACATATTTACCATTAAACAACATGGCTCCAGAATTGAGCGTGGCGTTAACCGCGATGCGTTCCATTAAATTTGGGTTAGTGGCTGGGTTTAAATCATAACGCCAGCTTAGCGGGATATGTTCGCTAGTAACGATTGGATTTTGCCAACGGGTATACACGCCATTGCTTAAGGGTTCTGGTTGATTTACTTGGGTAAGCAACTCAGATTGAGCTTGGGTTAACCGGTTCATTCTAGTTTCAAATTCAGTTGCGGTTAAAGACATAATAACTTCTCTCATTCAATATTTTTGGCTGCTAAGCCTTAGGTGTAATCTGCGCTAAGTCAGCAGGGTAATCAGATAGTTTGTTCCACCAATTTTTCTTTAAAAACCAAGAACAAACAATGGCAATGGCGCAGGCTATGGTCATGCTCGACCAATCTTCTATGACCATAAAGATAGGCGCAGCGGTCAAACTGGTATGCCACACTAAGCCCACTAATATATTGCTAAAATCTTTTTTCAGATCTTGATTAGCGGTGACTTCAGGGTGATCTTTCTGTAGTTCACGTAACACAGGTTTCCACACTCCCCAAGGGCGAGTTTTCAGGTAGAAGTTTTTTAATACCTGCATGTCGTCTGGTTTACCCATTAAGCTCACCACTACACAAGCTGTCAGGCATAAAGCAAACATGGCGGGGAACGCATAAAGTGGCGAAATATCAGTAAACATCATAGGAATAGCTGCCAGTATTCCAGCTGCCATGCCTGCAAAATATCCCATCCCAGTGAAGCGCCACCAGTACCATTTAAGTACGTTAGATGCGGTATATCCGCCATACAGGGCCGACACCAACCAAAGTACAATGTCGTTTAAAGAAGGAATAAACAGTCCAATCAAGGTTCCTGCCAGAATGAAAAATATCGATACTGCGTAACTCATGTACACATAGGTTTTAGCATCAGCATTGGGATTAATGTAAGTTCGGTAAATGTCATTCACCACGTATGCCGGAGCGGCATTAGTAGTGGCTGCAAAGGTTGACATAAAGGTGGCTAACAAGCCGGCTAAAATAAGCCCCAACAATCCTGCTGGTACATAGTTTGCCAAAGCAAAAGGTAATATTTGCTCAAAATCAACATCAGGCCCCATAGCTTGTAAATCAGACGAGAAATAAACTAAAGCTAAAATGGTAAGGCCCGTGATCATCATATAACGAGGGAACAATAAAACGAGATTCACAAAGCCACTCATTTTTGCGGCTTCGCTAGGGGTCCGTGCTGACAAGACTCTTTGCATATCAAAGTTTGGTGCAGGGCCCGCTAAACTTTGTAGGATTCCCTTAAACAACACCAACATAAAAAATACCGAGAACAAAGACCAACCATCGTCCACTATTTTTTGATTAGCACTGTCTAAAATACCGCTCCAATCTAAGCCTAATTCCCAACCAAAGGCTAAACTGCCCCAGCCGTCTGGGGTGACTTTGGCCAACATATCAGGTGATACTTGCTGCATAGCAATAACACCGATAGCAATGCAGGCTACTGTCATAATGATAAATTGCAAGACTTCGGTAAATACCACAGACACCATGCCGCCTTTCACCACGTAGGAGGCAGTTAAAAACGTCATTATCAAACCATAATAAATCTCATTAGTACGGGGATCAGCTGATAATTCCCAAGGCATAAATACAGCGGCAAACTTACCAATTCCAATAAAGCCATAAGCCAAAAAGCCCAACACACTTAACAGAGCGAAACCCACCACAATAAAGTGGCTTAACTTAGCTCCTTGACCTTCACCAAAACGAAATTTGATCCATTCTGCCCCCGTCATGACTCCAGATCGACGTAGCCAGATAGACAAGAACACCATTAAAAATATTTGATTAAAACTCGGCCATAACCAAGGTATATACACACTCTTCAGGCCATAAATAAACAGCAAATATACCATCCACATGGTGCCACTAATATCAAACATGCCAGAAGCATTAGACAAGCCGAGTAGCTTCCAACTGAGTTTGTTACCTCCTAAGAAGTAACCTTCTACATCTTTATTGGCGGAGCGAGAAATCCATATGCCTAAGATCACTATCGCCACCAAATACAGGCCAATGATAGATAGGTCGAGTGTGGTTAAATTCATTATTATTATCCTGTTATCCGGCTTAGTTATATTTGAATATCACAATTGATCAGCAAAGTATTTATCGAGCAATTTTCTTGTGAAAACCAAAATGAACCGGTTCATATTTATTTAGATTAACCATAACTGTTATTTATTACCAGTTTAAATTACACTTTCTTTACAAATATTTTAGAAAAAAATTAAGTTATCTATAATTTTCAATCAGTTAAGGCAATATTTTGGCAACAATAAGAGACGTAGCTAAGGAAGCTGGTTTATCTACAGGAACTATTTCAAAGGCATTAAGCACCCCTGAACGGGTTTCGAAAAAGAACCTTGAGAAAATTCAAGTGGCAATTAAAAAGCTTAATTACAAGCCAAATATGCTGGCGCAAAAGTTCCGCGCTAAATCGTCAAAAACCATAGTGGTGTTAGTTCCCGATATCGCCAACCAATTTTTTGCCAGCGTGATCAGTGGTATTGAATTAGTCGCGCAAAACAAAGGATATAGTGTACTACTTGGCGATACTAGAGATTCCCCCGTCCGTGAACGGGAGTTTGTACGCATGGTAGAAACCAAACTAGCCGATGGCATAATCAATTTGCGCCCATACAAAAAAGAAGATGCTATTTTGCCTAAAGAAGACATATTGGCGGTATATGCTAGTTCTTGTGAGGGCACACCTTCCTACTCCGTTCGCATCGACAACGTTGGCGCAGCTAAAAAAGCTGTTGGCCACTTGATTAGTTTGGGGCACAAACGGATTGGGGTCATTTCTGGTTTAAAAGACAATCCCCACAATATTGATCGCTTAAATGGATACAAAGCTGCATTAGCCGATGCCGGTATCGAGTTTGATTCTAAATTGGTATTTGACGGAGACTTCAATTATTGGTCAGGGCTAAGTGCTGCTGAGAAGTTTTCGAGTATGCAGGACAAGCCTACCGCAGTTTTTTCCATGAATGACGAGATGGCCATTGCGGCTATAAGAGGCTTTAAAAACAAAGGCATCAACATGCCCGAAGATATGTCGATTATTGGCTTTGACGATATGGAGGTATCCCGTTACTGCATTCCCACTTTGTCCACTATATCTCAGCCGGCGGAAAAAATAGGCGAGAAGTCCGCTGAAATATTATTACAACTGATTGAAGGTACGAAGCCTGAAACCGAAGAATACATTTTGCCCTACGAATTTGTTATCCGTGAAAGTGTAGCCCCACCCAAATCCTAATTGTATAACAATTAGTAGCAATGCCGCCCCTAGCGTATGGGTTATCACCAACAAAGTGCTAACTCAGCGCCTTAGTCTGTTTTCCCGTTACCCAATTTAAAAATTATTCACTAAATTCACTAAATTTACTTTACAGAATGAACCGGTTCACTGTATGTTTAAAATACAACTTTAAACAATTAAAAATAAACGGTACACCCGTTAATTTATATTTAGAACGACTAAATGCTTTATGAATCCTCAACTGAAAAAAAATAAAATACTAACTACGTGTATTGAGCAGTACTTAAATTGGCTTGAAAACCAAGCCATTCCCCATTGGCTGAAACATGGCTTAGATACAGAAGGGGCAGCCTATGAACGGCTGTTAGCAAATGGCCAAGCTGACTTAACTTGTGATCGCCGTGTTCGCGTTCAAGCCAGACAAATGTTTGTCTTTTCAGCTGCACAAGCTAACGGCTGGATGGATCATGGTTTAGATATTATTGCCAATTTAGATAAATACGTATTTAACTACGCCCGAACCGACAATTCCGTTATTTTTGCTCATATCCTAGATAAAGATAATCAAGTTATTAATCAGTCACATGACTTATACGATGTGTCATTTTTTCTACTGGCATACGCATGGCGTTACCATGTATTTAACGATTTAAAAGCCCTCGACTACGCCAACAAATTACTTAAACAAATAGACACTGATTTAAAAGGCCAAGCAGGCGGTTGGCAAGAAGGTTCTTACCAACATGATTACCGCAGGCAAAACCCTCACATGCATTTGTTCGAGGCATTTTTAACTCTGTATGCGGTGACTAAAGATGGAAAATGGTTAGCCAAAGCCGGTGAGATTTTTAGTTTATTTGAAAGCACCTTCTATGATCGAGATAACCATGCATTATTAGAATTTTTTCATCAAGACTGGCGTCCTGCCGAAGGCGAAAAAGGCCAAACTATCGAACCCGGTCATATGTTGGAATGGGTGTGGTTATTACGCCAATACAGCTTATATACAGGCACGCCAGTAGACAATTACTGTCAAGCTTTGTACCAAAAAGCGGTCACATATGGCTTAGATACCAGCAGCAATTTGTTGTACGACGAAATCAGTATTAACGGACAAGTACTCAAATCTACAAAACGCTGCTGGCCTATGACTGAGTGGATTAAAGCCGCTTTAACCCAAGCGTCTTATACCGATAAAAAAGACAGCTATGACTATGAACAAGATGCGGTTACAGCGATTGAAAGTTTAGTAAACCATTATTTAGATACGAGTGTGACGGGTAGTTATTTAGACCAAAGAGGAAAAAACAATCAAATCATCTCAGACTTTGCCCCATCAAGCACCCTATACCACTTAATGATGACAGGCCTAGAAGCCAAGCGTTTTTTAGAGGGCAGAACCCATGTTATTTGACCATATGGCCACTGCCGGTTTATAGAAAAATCCAGTACACTGGTGTGAGCCTCATTAACTTTTTAATTCAAAAAATAAAACACTATGCATACTAACTCACAAAGCTACGATACATTTAAACATTGCCCAGAATGTAAGGGTAAAACCATTAGCTCTGAAAACGGGCATAAGTACCTGTGTGCTAATTGTGGGTATGAGTATTTTCACAATACAGCGGCAGCAGTGGCAGCCATTATTTGTTGTGGTGATGAAATATTATTTACCGTGCGCGCCAAACAGCCAGAAAAAGACAAACTTGATTTACCTGGTGGTTTTGTTGATCACAACGAATCTTTAGAGCAAGCCCTAAGCCGAGAATTAAAAGAAGAGTTAGATGTGGAGATTCACGACTGGCAGTATTTTTGCTCTGGCAGTAATAGCTACTTTTATAAAGGCATAACCTACCAAACTTGTGACGCGGTATTTGTCACTCATTTACCTACAAAGCCCAAACTAGTGGCAGAGAAAAGCGAAATCGCAGAGTATAAATGGATACACAAAGACCAGGTCAATACCGCTGGAATTGGCTTTACCTCTCTACGTTTGGCAGTGCAGCGTTTTTTGGCTGACTCTTAAAATTATATAAACCGAACTATGGATAAGAAGGCCATTTATCCTAAACATCAGCGCTGGCTTAATTCGAGTAATGACATGTACATCATGCGTCCCGAAGACACTTACCTTCAAACTTATGCTGCATAAATTCCACAAAGCAGCGGACTTTTCGAGATACATGTTTACGATGAGGGTACATCACATACAATCCTAGATTTTCTGACTGATGATCAGGAAAGAGTTCAACTAATTCACCCGAGGTGATCCCCTCAATTGCCGCATGTAAACTCACAAAGGCAATGCCTCCACCCGCTTTGGCCATATTGATAATGGCTTGTGGACTATTACAGGCTAGCTGAGACTTAATCTCAACACTTTCTTTTTGACCTTTTGGATCAGTCATCGACCACACTTTTCCGTTAGTGAAATTAGTATCCAAAATACATTTATGCTGGATTAGATCCTGCAATGTTTGCGGCTGTCCATGTTTATCTAGGTAAGCTTGAGAGGTACACATCACACGCGACACGGCGCTAATACGCCTAGCAATCAAACTAGAGTCTTCCACATTTCCTACTTTCACTCTGACATCTATGCCTTCCTCAAGCATATCTACCGGATGATTACTCAATACCAATTCAAAATCGATTTGAGGATAACTCAGACAAAACTCTGGGATTAATTCGGCCATCCAATTTTCACCAAAGGTCACGGGCGCACTGACTCGCAACTTACCTTTTGGGCTGGATTGCTCGCCCACGACTTCATCCAACATAAATTCGTAACGTTCTAATACCTGCAAAGCATGTTGGTAATAGTTTGAGCCTGACTCGGTGAGGGAAATTTTACGGGTAGTACGATTAAATAACCTGACATCCAGCGACTGTTCAATTTCGTTTATGTACTTACTCACCAATGCCTTTGAGATGTTTAAACGTTCACTAGCAGCAGTGAAGGATCCTGACTCCACTACAGCAATAACGGTTTTTATGGCGTCTAAGGTATCCATTTGATTAACCACACTACGTTGACAATGTTTCAACAATAACAGGATTTATCTACAAATCATAAACAAATAGAATACTCTCACTGACTCAAGCGAACCCAAACTTTACAATTAATTAGGAAACATTATGTCAAAGATCAAACTTTATACTTTTCCATTATCTGGTCACTCCCACCGAGTGGAATTATTATTATCTCTACTTAAGATTGATGCAGAATTAATCCAAGTAGACTTACCTAATGGCGAACACAAAAGCCCCGAATTTTTAGCCAAAAATCCCGCTGGCCAAATCCCCGTATTAGAAGATGGCGACATCACATTAAACGACTCAAACGCCATATTGTTGTACTTAGCTAACAAGTATGATGTGGCAAAAAACTGGTATCCAGATGACCTACTTACCCAAGTACAAATTCAGTCTTACTTTTCTTTGGCTGCCGGTAAACTCGCATTTGGCCCCTGTAATGCAAGGATCATCAATGTATTTGGTCGCCCATTAGATAAAGAATTTGCCTTATCTCTGGCCCATGATTTACTCACTCTATTAAATCAAACCTTATCGAAGCAAGATTGGTTAGTAGGTGATGGCCCTACCTTGGCAGATATAGCGCACTACACTTATATTGCCCATGCGCCCGAAGGTGATGTGTCTTTAGCCGACTATCCTCAAGTGCAAGCTTGGTTATCGAGAATTGAACAACTCGACGGCTTTATTCCAATGCAAGCCACAAAAGCCGGCTTAGCTGCTTGAGCTTAAAAGATGAACCATAAAAGCATGCACCGGCCTGCTCAGTTCCATGAACACGAGCAGGCCCTACAACAAAGGCTGGGTAAAAAATCCATGATGGATAAGGTTGGAAAAAACTTTATTCGCCCTTTTATGCCACAACAACATTGTGAGTTTTTTGCTGAGTTGCAGTATGTTTTTATTGGTGTGATAGATAGCCAATTAAAGCCTTGGGCACATATTCTTTATCATTCAACATCCCTAATCAAGGTTATGGATGATAGGCACTTGCAAATTAATATTTCTGAGATGCCAAGAAGTCAGTTGCCCCCTTTAAAATCAGGCACAGATCTAGGCCTGTTAGGTATTAACTTAAGCAACAAAAGACGCAACCGCGTAACCGGTACTATTGTCGAGGTCACTCAAACTAGCTTTAGCATCGAGATTAAACAGTCTTTTGGTAACTGTGCTAAATATATTCAGCCTAGAGCTTTAATCCCTAGGCATCTGTCTGGCGAAACTGCAACAGGACAAAAAGTAACTGAATTCAACGTATTTAACAAAAGCATCCAGACACTTATCCAACAAGCGGATACCTTTTTTGTGGCTAGCTATTATTTTAACCAAAGTATATTAAGTAAAGCCGAACTTGCCTCAAATGGCGCGGATGTATCTCATCGAGGCGGTGAACCAGGGTTTGTTCATATAGACAACTCAACCCAACTCACTATTCCAGACTATGTGGGCAATAACTTTTTTAACACCTTAGGAAATATCCAAGGAACCGGTAAGGCTGGACTTATGTTTATCGATTTTAAAAACAGCCATATTCTTACCATGACAGGTAAAGCCAGTATATTACCCAATCCTCCTAACTTAGCACGCTATGCGGATGCAAAACGATTATGGCAATTTAATCTAGAGCAGGCATACTTTTCAGCTAATGCCCTGCCCTTTTATTTTAACAAGAGATAATTATGCAAGCAGACACTATGCTAAACATGAATTTTGCAGAACGAGTGGTGGTCAATAGCCACGACTTAGATTGGCAACCCAGTCCCAAAGCAGGGGTTTGGCGTAAACCTTTGGCTCGTGAATTCAAAGAACAAGGCCATGCCACCAGCATTGTTAAATATGAAGCTGGCGCGTCATTTTCTGAGCACGACCATCCACTGGGCGAAGAAATATTAGTCCTAGATGGCGTTTTTTCAGACCACACCGGCGACTATACCCAAGGCCAATATTTTCGAAATCCTGAAGGGTTTAAACATGCCCCTTTTAGTCAACAAGGCTGTACCATTTTAGTTAAGCTACATCAATTTCAAGCAGACGATCGACAGCACCTTTTAATCGACACTCAAAACACCCAGTGGCAGCAAGGCCATGGCGCATTGAAGGTAATGCCGCTGCATGCTCACAAATCTGAATCTACAGCCTTAGTATTTTGGCCAGCTGGTACAAAGTTTAAACCCCATCAACACTGGGGTGGTGAAGAGATTTATGTTATTTCTGGTGAGTTTATCGATGAACAAGGACGATACCCAGCGGGCACTTGGATAAGATCACCACATATGAGCGCACATAATCCCTATGTTGAAGAAGACACCTTAATTTGGGTTAAGGTTGGACATATTTAACAGCATATAAAAATCAAAATAAATCGATGCTTGTTATCCAGAGTCGGGGGGTAGTAACTTCGGCTTCACGCCCAAAGCGTGACCAAATATCTTAAGGAGTTGAACGATAAACTTAGTGATAAATGATACGTTTCAACGAACCTAAACCCCGCAGTATTAAGACATATTTAACGTTACACTGATCCCTGTTATTTTCCTGCCCCCAGTTAATTCTTACTGACAGGTGACAAACTGTTGGCATACACAATCCAGTTACTATACTCGTCACTCACGCTTTAGGTACTTCGCTGATTTCACCGAAAAGGATAGTGGTTGTGGTTGTTTGAACACGAATCCGAGCACATTGGTCAGTTTACTCAGATCGGCCGTCTTAAAATCTGAGAGCTTAATTTCATATGTCTGCCACTCGTTTGTGAGTTGTATCTCAACTTTTGTCGCGCTACCGTCTCTTTCATCTTCACTATCTTCTATATGTATAAGAAGAGTTTCACCACCTACATCACCCTTTAATTCAAGCTGAAGTGTGTCAAATTCAGAAAAGTCGAGTGGCATTAAGATTCCCGAATCATCGTAACTAAAAATCCAAAAGCCCGCCCAAGTAATATTACCACTGTAACTAACATGCAGAGCTTTATCTACTCGCCCAGCTGAAGTTAACTCTATTGCGGGTAAAAGCCCTGTGTTCAAAGGCAAATCCTTTGAAGCCCCCTTTATATGGGTGTAATTGGAATCTCCAACGTTTGGGACATAGGCATGCAAACCCACTCGGCCATCGACAATTAAATTCGGTTCAACATCGCCTTGGCCCATATCATAAATAGCATCAAGTTCGCTTAGAGTAGTGTCATCATATTCCATCATGCCTTTTTCGACCATCCTGATAAAGGCTCTACCAAGGTACTTAAGCCTTTCATAATCCTGAATTAAGGGTTGAACAGATCTTGCTTGAGTAAAAAGAGCTTTCATACTTGAATCGGCTATTAACTGCTGGTACTCAGGCTGAAGCGCCTTAAATCGTTCCGTAGTGAGGAGATCCGGTTCGGCTATTTCAAATAAGCTCAAATTTTTTGGCCAAGTTGTTACCAACTGTAAATCTAGCTGCCTGACGTACTCATTGTGGTTCCTCTCTTTAAGTCCTATTCGCCTAGCTGTTTCGTAATATAAGTAGAGCAAATTTTCAATCGCTTTTCCTTGCATTTGTTTAAGGTTACCAGAGCTCTTCAGCGCCTCGTAACCACTGAGGTCAGCATTGAAATAATGCAATCTCTTAATCTCGGAGAAAGCTCGATTAAATTGTGTAATCTCAGAAACAGAGAAAGAAGTTTTATCAAAAGCAAACCATTCAGCCTTACCCGATTGCTCGAACGCGTCCTCTCGTCTTCTGCGTGTATTATTTAGCAATACCCCGTCGTCACGCATATTTTTTGCGACGATTTTTAGATAGCTACTCAGTGCTTTTTGCTGCTCTTGATTGCTGTTCCATGAATTAATTTGCAGCGCTATCAGAATACCAATCACCACCAGCACAATTTCACCGAGGGCATACAATAAATAATTCTGAAACTGTTGATTGGAAAAAAAAGTGCGTTTGATTTTTCTAAGAATAATCAGCATGAGGCAATAAACCTTCCAAGGCAGTGTTATTTTGCAAAGTAACTCAATAACAAATCAATTGGGAATAATCGAAGGCTCAGCCCTCATTGTTTGGACTAATCTAGCATGAACTGAATTTAAGTACTATTCACTCATACGCGACTATCTGGCTTGGTTTGAATCTAATTTTAAAACCTTCACATTGAGTTAGGACTGCTTCAGTATAGTTTTCAACTTACCTATTATTACTCAGCTCACTTGTTAGGTTTAATACCATCAATGAACTGGGCCTTTAGTTTACTTGGGTTACCATCTTGGTCGTTGTACAACAAATACCAAACCAAACCCGCGTCGGAAATATCTGGTTTACTTAAGTGATCAACATTCAACATGTCCCATAAAAATCTAACATCTGGGTCAATATGATTTTTCAAAAAGTGATATGGCACCCAAGTTTTTTGTTTGTTCACTTTTGACGAACTCCAGCCCTTCTTTATATTAGAAGACGAATTTTGATCTTTAATTCGTTTGAAGTTTTGCTTTTCAACTATTGGAAATTCACTGAACACATGCTCCATTCTTCGATGCTCAGCTCTCCTAATATGATTGTCGTTATAGTTGCTATGCGAAAGAATAAGCAGGTGATTGATTGCTTGCTCTTGCCCTGCTGCTTTTACTTTTTCTAATGCTCGATAAAGGAACTCGGTAGGCCCCATTGCAATAAAGTACAATGGGTCTTTGGCGGTTGAGATTTTAATTTGTTCGGCTAAGTGATTGATTGCTTTATTATTGTCACCAGATACATCAAAAAATACGGCTGGATCAAAGTTTTTCCACCGCATCAATGCGCCGTCAACGCCTTCTTTCATAATGTTTCGCGCACTGGTATGTGGCGGGGAGCCAATAAAGTTATTATAAGAGTAATGGACTAACTTCCCTTCTAAATTTGCATTGGCAATCATAGCTAACGCGGCGGGAGTAGCACTCCAGTCGTCTTCATCTCCTCTTTGCCACTGGGATTTATAAGTATAAGTTCTGCCTGCGTCTGCAGCCGGTGCTTTTGCGGTAACTTGCCCGCCCCAGGTATTTGGATCAGCTTGATTATTACCGTCAGCACTTATAGCGATACGGTTATTGTTATAGCCATATCCTGTATTGGAAAAAGCTTTTGTTGCAATGAGTGTTATTAACACTAAAAATATTATTTTTTTCATTTTTATTCTCTCTTGAATTCAACTCATAAGCGCTACTAGTTTCAAAAACTGAGGATTAATATCACCCATTTAGAGATTAGCCCTACTTTTCCACTCGATTGACCTGAAGTACTGCACTGGCAATCTTGCCACCATCATCAGGATAAGTGAGGCTAACCACACTCTCGTCTTTCAACGCTTGCATAGGCACTTGTAATTCGACCATGCCATAGAACATACTCCTGCCTTTTTGGTCATCGCCCGCCCAATTGGTTGGCAGTGTTAAAGGTGTACCGTTTATTTTGATCTCTGTAGGTAGCGGCTGCTTGCCTAGTTTACGGGCAGGGGAAAGACGAAGTACTGCATTACCCTTCCCTGTGGGAACCTGCTTAAAGGTAAACTGAATCGGCTCTCCTGCCTTAATATCCTGTAGGTAATCTGTGGCATATACTCTATGTTCTTTTACCGTATCTTTAACTTGCACTGTGTTCTTCACGTTAACTTGGAACATAACTATTTCACCGGCGCCTAACTCAAAAACCTCAGGCACATTTTTTAATGTTTTTTCTGCAAGTATAGGTTTAGCCACATTAGTAGTTAACGAGCGCAATACAACTGAATCTGTTTTGACTTCTTGTAAACCTTTTAAGGAGACTTGTTTGGAAGCGGAATCAAGATTCATCATGATCACACTTAGCCGATTGGTATCTGCTAACATGTGAACCCGCACATCTGGGTTACTACTTGCGCTATTACGCCACTCTCCTTTAACGCCTTTCCAGAAGGAATAAAATTTCATCAAATCGGTTTTGACATAGGTTTTGCCATCCGCCAAACGTCGCCAAAGTAAATAAGGATTGGCTTCACCAGGCACATAATCCTTAGTCATATTATAGGTCCATGAAGCTTTACCTAGTATAAAAGGAACCGTGCGCATTAAACGATCAGGATGATCCATAAACGTCATTAACTGACCTAGCGCTGAATACAACATGCCAGCTGAACGTTCTTCACTGTATGGCATGGTACTCATGTTGCCTGCTGGAATTTTTCCGTATTCAGTAATCATAAGAGGCTTTGCCACACCGAATTTGATGTGACTATAGGTGTCGATAATATCCATAATCGCTTCAGAGTTACTGCCAGTTCTGGACCTTGGTGTTCCCATCACATTCACACCGTCGTAAATGTGATACGACCAAAAATCCATATTTTCACCGGCAATATCCATGAACTTTTTCTGCCAGTTATTCCAGTTGTTCCAGTCACCACTTTCAAATTCTACCCAAGCGGCAGAATAACCACCCACCATCACATTTGGGGTTAACTCTTTAACTCGCTTAGCCACCACATTGTGTTGTTTGCTCATCTCTTCAATTGTGGTGGGGATCTTTTTGGCTTTAACAAAAGGTTCATTGTAAACCTCTATAGCAAGGGGCCTGTTTTCATCTGTAAATGCCCACTTTAGCATTTGTGCAGTATATTCTGCTGTTGCTTCTGCTGAGCGCGGTCCCCATTCAAGTGACTTATTATGTACATGCCCATGCATGATTTCAGGGTGAGTACACAAGATAACATTACGCATATGACTCGGTTTATATCTAAGCTGATCACTTTTAGCGCTGAATTTTGGGGCAAATAATTCTTTGATTTTACCTACATCAGGCATGTCAGGATTATTACTATCAGCGGGAATGTCTCTGGCTAGCCAAGAGACAAGACCGCCATCTCTTCCGTATTCCGCTTCAAGTTCATGTTCTATGTATTGCCGATCTTCAGCGGTTAGATCAGACGAACCAAAACTTTCATGAAGCGTTATGAATTGTGCTCTATCAAAATGAGTAACCCCACCAATATTACGAGAAGTGTTTGGTTCCAGATGAACATTAACAATTTCAGAAGAAGTAGAAGAAACAGACAAAGCTGTCAAAGAAAAGAGAATAACCAGCGAAAGTGATTTCATTATATAAAGTTAACAATTTATATTTAAATATAATGCATTATAAAAACTTTATATCACTTAAAGCTACCTTTTATTGTATGTAAGGTATGTTTATTTGTTTCATATAATATCAGTTCATCTCGATAGGACACCACCATTGGGATCAATCGTAACCTGTTCTTGACCGACGACAAAAGTATTCCAAAACTCACCAATGGTATGTAAACCTGACATGTTCAATATAAACCAAACTTCAGATGTATCAGAAAAATCCACGCCACCATGATGAATAGAAGACCACTCCTCTGTGTATCCTCCTGGATAATATCGAAGAATCACTGCATCTGCTTTATTCCATAAGGCTTTAGTTTTAGCTACGGGCGAGTTTTTAGCGGCGGGTAAATAGGTTTTATTTTTGTTTTGATAACCTGGCGTACTGTAGTCACTTCTATCGCCCCACTTTGTTTCACCATAGGGTGCATTACCGTCATCTAACTGCACATACCAAGAATACTGTTTAACGTAGGCCAAGTCATCAGCGGTGGTTTCATTCTCGTTCCACTGGCTATGTTGTACCACCATCACTTTGTTTTTAATCGTTTCGGCAGAAACACCGTCTTTAATTAAAGCGGCAATCCAATCTGCGGTGACATCCGATTGTCCAGCTTCAGCCACCCACACTCGACCACCCGCTTCAATCACTTCCTTAGCTTTGTTTTTGACTCGAGTAACCGTGCCTTTATTATCGGTGTGCCTATCGGTCCATTTAGTGTTTTGCTCTCCAAAAGCCAAGGTAAATAACTCTGGAGAATGCATGAATTTACCACCTTGCTTTCCATAAGCACCCGATACGGCATAATAATCAATATCTTGAAAATCAGGGTGAGCTAAAATGCTACCCGCAGCCGCGATTGCGTGTATATCATCTGGGTCAGGTTTACTGTCATATTGAAGTAAAAGAAGGTCATTTTTGCGGTCAAATTTAACTTTATCCGTTGCCGCAAAAACATTTAGCGAGAGGCTCATGGCCACTCCAAAGAGGACGAGTAAGGCGATAATATTTTTCATAGTTTTGTTCTCTTTTTTACATAGGCCCAAGTAAATACACTAATTAGTTATAAATCTCGTTCAGGGTATAAAAGACTTTAGTGGATGAAGGCTTACGTTGACTCGCACTGACCACACCTTCAAAAGCAATTTCCACAATTTTACCGGCGGTCAATGGCATAGTGATATCGACATACGTTTTGTCTTTGGATAATTCGACATTAGCAATTTTGACTGAGGCCAAATCCACTTTTTCCGAGCCATATTTTTGATGGTAATGATAATGCCATTGTTGTACTGCAAAACTCTTTAAATTAACACTTTCTGCCTTTAACGCCTCGGTAAAAAACAACCTGAAACCTGTCTTGGTGAGCTTAATATTTAGTAATTCAAATGGATTGGTGCCGTCCCACACCACTTTTTGTAAACCAAAAGGTTTATTGCCTTCTGCGCCCCAGCCCCGTGCAGTTTGGCCTATCCACAACTGACCTTTTTGATCAAATTCTGCGCGAATATTGCCACTTTGAAAACCGTTCATAAAGGTTATGGCTGCCCCTTGATACTTTCCATTTACCTTTTCTAGTAACACTCGGAAGATATTAGACATGGTTAAATCAGGCATAAATATTTGATCTTTAAATGGACCAAATTGTCCTTGGGTGAGATCCCATTCTGGATTACCCGGTGATTTAGCAATTTCGCCATGTGGAAATTGCACAATAGGCTTTTCGCGCATCTTATCCAAATCTTCAACTGAGTATTTGTCTTGCCATTTTCCAGTATTACCTGGCACATTCATTAACGAACTAGGCTGTCCATAGAACTTGCCTTCTTCGAGTAAATGCATTTTGGAGGTGCCAACCCATCCGCCTTGATTATCGGTAAAAAATATTTCGTCTTTTTGATTAATACCAATACCCGCTGGTGAGCGTAATCCCCACGAATAAGGCAGCCACTCGCCCTTTGGCGTAACTTTATAGGCAAAGCCACGGTAACCACCCCAGCCCCCTTGGAACCCCAAGTTAAGCGTACCGTGTAAGTTGCCAGCTTTGTCTTTTACGGGGCCAAAATTAAATTCATGGTAGTCATTGTGAAATTCCCACCCGCTGGCCACATGAATATAATCTTCGGCAACACCATCGTTATCTATGTCCACTAAACGTGTGAGCTGAGGCTTATGTGCCACTAAAATGGAACCATCGTCATCCACCAACAAACCCGTTGGTTCGTGTAATCCAGAGGCAAATTTAGACCAGTTATTGTCTTTAAGCATCCACACATCACCAAATCGAGTGGCCACATACACCAGCCCATTTTTGTCGCTATCCATCCCCGTAATGTGAAATCTCACATCCCTAGGTGTTTCGATAGTTTCGGTGTGATAACCATCTGGTTTATAAAGAGGTGCAGCCAAAACTTGGCTACAGCAAACAAAGAATAAGCAACTAAGAGCAGTTATTTGTTTCATCATTTTATTTATCTCCTGCCCAAGTTAATTGAATGGAAAAATTAGAATACGCCTGAATATCAACACTTAGGGTTTCACCTATTACTTGGCCTTGCTCACTGCTAACCAGCAAACCTTCGGCACTTGGTAGCGTAAAGGTTAACTTCTTCAATTTACTAGGATTATCAATTACTCGATAAACAAAGATCCCTTGGTTTGACCTTGTAAAGTCAGATGTCACCATTAACGTTAAGCCGTTCACGGTAAAATGAAATTCTGGGGCTGCACCATTGATACGGTATTTAATTAATTGGCAGCTTGGTTGATTATTATCGGACTCTGCAACAGGTTTAATTTGTTGTGGATGATGGAACACCCAATCCCCTAGAGGAATACTGCCATCTTTACCCCTACCACCAATATTGGGGCCAACATTTAACAGGTCATCCTTCCATAAACCGTTAATAGCACAGCTACGGGAGTTAAAGGCATAGTTGGCTTTTTGCGGCGAACCAATGGCCATGGAATAAGCTGGCAGTTTGACTATTTTCTTCTGCTGCACTAGGTATTCACCGGCGGCTTTTATCTCATAACGACTATTTTTACTTTGTTTGTGCGCCTGACTCGAAACGGGGAACAACTTGATAGAAGCATCCTGATTCACTACATATAGTTCAATATTACGTAAGTAAGCACTTGCATTTCCAGAATAAAAAGTGAAATTTAATTGCTGTTTCCCTTTATTTAACAACCACTTTTGCACACCACCGTAAGTCACCGGCGTGATGGATTTTCCATCTATGCCTACCTTGATATTTAAGTTTTTAATGCGCTCAGCGTACAGGTAACTTTTTTGATTTTTAGGCCCATAAAAAGTGCCAGAAAACACTATAGCGTAATGGGGAATTTCAGGTAATTCAAAATCGGCAAGATTCTTTTTTAACCGACCAGAAGCCACTAAGTCTTCGTCAGAAAAATCACCATCATCAGCACTCTCTAACTGATAAATTTTGTATTGCAGATTTTCAAACCCTTCACGCTTAGACAGAATATAAGCCACAATGGCATGTTGAGCAGCTAGCGGAAGAATAGGCCCAAAACCGGGCATTCCTGCTTTATCAAAGCCTTGTTGTAAACTCTGCAAAATTTTCTCAGGTTCACCACCATACACCCATTCACCGTCTTTAAGGTTAAAACCAACAGCGCCACTTAAATCTTTTTTATGACAGCCGGCACAGTGTAATAAAAACTGGCTTTTGCCTTTTTCTAAAGCAGAGGAGTTTTGTAAGAGAGACTGAATTGCTTTTCCAGCACTTTTTCCTGAATCTTTGCCAATTACAGGATTACTGAGCGCCATAAGTGCGCACAACAAGACTGCAGAAAACTTTCTGAGATAATTAAATTCACTAGCCATAAATTAAATATGAATCACGCTTTTTATATATATATATCAAAATACTAACACTGTTTTAACATTCTGTCTAAAGCACAGCTTAGTTATGCAAATAATCGCAATAAAGAAAAAAATATTAGTAAGCCATTAAGGGCGTTTAAATATTGTTAGCCCGAGACCTGGATAAGAAGTGTCGTTAAATTATATTTTTTATAAAGTTATTTATAGATTCATTTTGAAGAATTAATAATTGATTACTCGGCGACGAAATGTTCATTTCTAATAAAGCATTTTTCAGACCGCACCGGCGATTACACTAAGGCCAATACTTTCGAAATCCTGAAAGGTTTCTACACGCACCATTTACCAATTCCATTAATCATTGCGATAGGTGGTGCAAAAGTTTTTAGCAGAAGCCAACTAACAGCTTTGCAAATATTGCCACCGCATTAACAACTACCAATTAGACAATCTGTTGTGATTGAAATATTTGGCTGTAACAAAGCCTTTTTTAACTTATCACTATTCACCACCCAGATATTTAATAACATATTTTGCTCGAGCCAAAACTGAATAAACTTTTCGGTTGCTAATAAGTGATCAGGCTCAATCATAGAAATCCCTAAATACTTGGCAGTAAAGGGTTGCTGCAAAACATATTGAGTAAAAGCCGAATAAGGAGGATGGGCTTTTAAGGCCAGTGATGTATTAATCTTAGGATTTAGGCTTCTAACGTAATACAGCAACCTAGGATCAAATGACGAAATAAATCCCTGCTGATAATAATTAAAGCGCTCGAACAGCGCTGCAATTTTTTGCGCCATAGCATAATGATTATGTATTTCTGTTTTAAGTTCTATTTCTAGGATCAAGCCTAAGCTCGTCGCTTCTTGCATAACCGCTTCTAAGCTAGGTATGTGCCACTCGGTTAGCTTCTTATTGTTAGAGTTAACTAAGCGCAGTTGCTGTAAACTTTCAGCAGTGAAATCTTTTACATTGCCGTGTCCATTTGTAGTCCGCTCTAGAGATGGATCGTGGAATACCATAGGTACATTATCCTGACTGAGCATCACATCAACTTCAATAGCTTGAGCGCCAGCCTCAGAAGCAGCGCGCATTGCAGCTATACTATTTTCAGGAAAAGTTGAGGCATCACCTCTATGAAGAAAAACTAAGCCGCCAAACGGCCCAACTTGATTTTGTTGTGGTAAAGCAGTCGTTTTATAAATTAGCACAAAGACCAATAATGCAAACAGCTCAAAACAAACTAGGTTACGTATAAACCTCACTAAATAAGACCTAAAGCAGTAGCCGTAACACCCAATGCAAAGTGCAACAAAATCACACCTAACAAGGTTTTATGACGACGATACAAGGTTCCAAATAGTACACTAGTTACAAAAACACCCGTTGCAACACTAAAAGACAAGTGCAAATGACAAACTGCAAACAACACGCTTATAGCCAATACGGGTTTTAAAGATTTAAAATCGTGCATTATGCGCGACACCATCAATATCCCTACACCACGAGCGATAAACTCTTGCCCAGCTGTATGAGGAAGATAACTCAGTAAGTAAAACCAACGTTCAGTAGAGCTATATTGTCGAACAGTTAGCCAGTTAAACAAAGGTTCAACTGGATTTTGACTGAGAATTTTTGCAAACACTAAAACAGGAACAATTAAACAAAACACATAAAAACATTCTACTAGAGCAGTTTTACTCCCATCAAATGTGAGCCCTAATTCAGCCCGAGTAAACTTCATGCCTTTAACGGCCCAAATAGTGGGTCCGAGTAATAACAGTAGAAAAAACCAACGTATAAAAGTTTGTAATCCCAACGATTCGTCTGAATAATTAGGAATTAAACCTGTGACCAAAAACAGCCAAGCGGACACAAAATAAAAACGCCAATAAAGCAACTTTTCGTATCGGTGATTGTGAATAAGTTGCTCAATTGAGGCTAAATTACTTTCGTCTTCTAACTCGATATTTAATTGATTATTCAATCCCTAATCCTTTGACTCGATATCCCTGTTAAGCACTAAACACCTAAAAGTGACAGTAGTTGCAACTCCTAACTTTGACTTAATAAGAATTAATCTAATCAATAAATTAAGCGTTACCAGCCACTTTCATCTTCATTTGAGCTGAAAAATCTAACATTCTATTAAGTGGGATCAGAGCTTTTTCACGTAAATTATCATCTACAAAAATCTCATGGCCACTGGTTTCGGTTAAAGATTGTTTGATGGCATCTAACCCATTCATCGCCATCCAAGGACAGTGAGCACAACTTTTACAAGTTGCGCCATTGCCACCGGTAGGTGCTTCTAACAAAGTTTTATTCGGTGCCGCGTGTTGCATTTTATAAAAAATGCCGCGATCTGTAGCTACGATAAATTTTTCTTGAGGTAACGACTGAGCTGCGTTAATTAACTGAGTGGTAGAACCCACTGCATCAGCTAAAGCCACCACACTAGCTGGAGATTCTGGATGTACTAACACACCCGCATCAGGATGTAAGTGGCGCATGTCGTTTAATGCCTTAGCAGAGAACTCGTCGTGCACAATACACTCACCTTGCCATAACAACATATCAGCGCCTGTTTCTTTGGCAATATAGGCACCTAGATGGCGATCTGGCCCCCAAATAATCTTTTCGCCCAATGCATCGAGGTGTTCTACTATTTCAAGGGCAATACTTGAGGTGACCACCCAATCTGCACGCGCTTTAACGGCCGCAGAAGTATTCGCATACACGACCACTGTATGATCTGGATGAGCATCACAAAACGCTGAAAACTGCTCGATAGGGCAACCTAAATCCAGAGAACATGTTGCCTCAAGTGTCGGCATCAGTACTGTTTTTTCAGGGCTCAAAATTTTAGCCGTCTCACCCATAAAACGTACGCCAGCCACAATCAATGTATCGGCTTCACAATCTCGTCCAAATCGCGCCATTTCAAGTGAATCAGAAATACAACCGCCGGTTTCTTCGGCCAAAGCTTGGATTTCAGGATCGGTATAATAGTGTGCGACTAACACAGCATTTTTTTGCTTCAATAGAGTTTTGATTTCTTGAACATAACGCTGTTGTTCGATTTGATTTAAAGGCACGGGTTTAGCCGGAAACGGGTAATCAATAGTTTCGACTTGAAATTGCTGAGACATAATTTTGAAAGAAACACTAACGGGGAAAATCTAAGGTTCGAGCATTATATCAAACTGTCACAGAAATGACATATCACTTTAAAAGTGTTGTCCCCTTAAATTAACATGAACTATTGGGTTAAATACATTTTGTACTTGGCTCGCCAATATTGACTCTCAGTGACATTATTATGTTCTTCGTAAAATTGAGCGAAATTGACATGAGCCGAAGGCGAGTTATGTTGGTCCAATAAACTATTTCGCCAAGCTGTAAGGTATTGCTCGGGAATGTAAGCAACGTCGTGATACTCCATAAACGTCAATCGCTTACTATTTTTGTACGCTTGATTAGGGTGGTTGTCACAGGTACGTGCGGGGCTTAAATTAGTACTATCATTTGGCTTACTAAATCGTAAGTTTGGGGCTCGGCCTTGCTGACATACTTGTTTCGCCAGCTCTGCACTTAACGGATATTCATCCACAAAACCTGCAAAATGGGCCAATTCATGGACAAACACATCATAAGTATCTTGTTGGTCTAGGTACATGATGCCGTTATGCACATTCGCTTTGCCATCTTTTGCAAAAATAACTAAATGAGTGAATTGCAGTGATTTTACGTGTTGTGCCAATAAGGGTAAGTCACAACTGATCCTCTGATGGGTTGTTTGGTTGTTAGTACATTGAACTGTTTCAGGGTTAAACCAAATTAACTCATAAGCACAAATAGGCAAAGACTGTAATCTCTGGTCATTAATCAATTTTTGTTTGAGTTTTTCAGCTTGAGTTAAGGAATTAACGCTACCTGCAACAAATAATAACTGTTGGCTACATGAACTAGGTAAAGCAGCTTGCTGAGAAAAAGTTTGATTGATCGTTCCGTTTACAAAAGTCTTAAAATAAAATTCATAAAAACCCGCTTCACTTTGTGGTTGATTCAATTCTTCTAACATAGCCAATGAAGAGTGATATTGCTTTTGTCGCCACAAATCCAAGGCAATCGAAATGGATGGGGTCGGCTTTATTTCAGTTTGATTGTCGAATTGACTGACAGGATCATTAACGGGCGAATTAAAGAATAGAAAAGTAACAAGAAAAAGGAGAACAACTGCCAAAAAGCAAATCAGTCCTCCTTTAACCAAACGGGTCATTATTATTGAGTTTGCGGAACGTCAGAATTATTGTTGTCACTTTTATCACGTAGCAAGTTTAACTCTAAACGAGCGTATCTGTGCTCAACATATTCAAATACATTAGTACTTAAAGCTAATTTAAAATAATTCGATGCAACCCCTCGATTTCCAAGCTCGGAGTGATACTTACCTAAATAAAAATAAGCTTCGCATAATCTATCAGTTAACTGTTGCTGGCTAGTTACGCCAGAAATTAAGGCGCTTAATAACTCGTTTTCGGTAACCCTATCTAAATATAAATCCACTAACTTAGTAGCCCAGTTTTTATCATCCAAGTTTTTACGTAGTTGAGCTAGTTGCTTTTTTGCCACTAGGGGATCAATTTCAATTTCTGCCAAATATCGCCATAACGCTCGGTATGGGTCAGAAGCATTTTTATTATAGAACTCACCCAAATCACGAACGGCTAAGTCTGGACGACCACCGTAATACAATGCTATTCCACGATTTAAAAATGCAAACTCCATTTCTGGATTGATATCGAGTGTGGCATCAAAAGCTTCATAGGCTTGAATAAAATTCATCTGCTGGGTGTAATGCACGCCCATAGAATTATAGGCTTCGGCTAAATCTGGTTTTAATTTTATGGCTTGATTAAAATCGTATTGCGCTAATCCAGACAATCCCACACTGTCATACAAAGTCCCACGTTGATGAAGTAATTGAGCTCGTTGGTCGTCTTCTAAATCAGCTTGCCCAAGAATATGACTATATCTGGCAATCGCCAACTGGGACCTAGGGTTCATCGGTGCAGGTTCTGCTAAAAGCAAATTTCCCATCTGCCCACCACCTTGATTTGAAGCGATATTGGACGCACACCCAGTTAAATAAGTGCTTAGTAGAATAATAATGAAGACAAGTTTTTGCATAATAAAGAGAGGGTAATAACCTATTAAAAATAAAATATTTATATTGACCTAAACACCAAACAAAATGTTCATTTAACCCAATAAAAATAATCAACAACATGCGATAAATATTGGCCTTAGAGTCGCTTATTTCCTGTAAAAAGTAAAGTTACTCAAGGCCTGTGTTAATAATAATTGAATTTAACTTGTATCAATAAGTAAAAATAGTGCAGACTAACTGGTCAACTAATTACAAAAAACTGACATGCGAAACGATTCCGTGAATGACAAGAAACAGCTTTTAGCATTAGCACAACAAGTTCAGCGGCATGCCCATGCACCTTATTCAAACTTTAGAGTAGGTGCTGCCATAATCGATGAAAATGCTCAGTATCATGGAAGTTGTAATGTTGAAAACGCAGCCTACCCATTGGGTCAATGTGCTGAAGCAGGGGCCATATCGGCTATGGTTTCTGCTGGTAATAAACATATAAAACAAATATTAATACTCAGCCCAAATGAAGAATATTGCCCACCTTGTGGGGGGTGTAGGCAAAAAATTGCTGAATTTGCCAATGACCAAACACAAGTTCATTTGGCCAAAAGCAATGGTGAAATAAAAACTCTGTTGATTAGTGAATTATTACCACTGGCGTTTAATCTAGATACTCCTTAATTCTTAGCTAAAAAGTCGCAGAAAATCCGATACCCACGCCACTAACTTCATTGGCATTAATGCCTAAAGACCAGTTTGGTGATCGTCTAAATTCAACTGCTACTTGCCATTTTTCTTCGGTACTAGCACCCAACTCTAAAGCAAGGGATTCTGTTAGTCGAAAATGGGTGTCTGCTTCCATGTGGACTTCACCATGGTTATTTATCCAAAAGGCCGATTCAACACTAAAAGGTAAAATATACTTCACACCTAACATTAGCTCATTTTCTTCGTCCACTTGTTCAGCCCCAACAAAGTAACTCAGCCATTTCGACTGTTTGTACATATATTGTAATGACAATTCGACATATTCTGAAAAATGTTGCGCGCCTTCAAACTCAATACTATGCAGCGCATTGCTATATCTAAGTGACAGTTCAGTGTGGGTTGAATAAAGCGAAAAGTCGCTTCTGCTGTACCAATCTGAATCCATTATTTCGTTACTCTTCATTTTGGCTTTAACAAACTCTGGATTACCTGAATAGTCGCTGTAACGCACTACTCTAGCCATACCCGTTTTAGCATGATAAAGATTGTGACAATGAAAAAACCATGCTTTTTCTTCATTGGCAGCAAACTCTATAGTGACATTTCCCATTGGCGGTACGTCAACTGTGTGTTTCAAAACGTCATATTCGCCATTGCCAGAAATCACCTTAAAAAAATGACCATGTAGATGTAATGGATGATGCATCATGGATTCATTTTTAAAATGAAAGCGCACCACTTTTCCCTTATCAATTTTAAGCACATCTGCTTTAGATAAAGGCGTGTCATTAAAACTCCAGTTATACGTTTCCATGTCTCCCGTTAACCTTAAAGAAAACTCCTGAATTTCCCCATTGTATGTAACGGCTTGTCGAGATTTCAGCATGGCATAATCCAATTTGTCCGCCACAACCTCTTCAGGTTTCATCAATTGATGATGTGCATGGTGTTGATGAGCAGTCTGTTGGGATGTTTCTTGTTTGGCTTGTTGAGTGTGCATATCGTGTAAATTAGAACCACTATGTTGAGAATGATCCCCGACATGGTTCTCGCTGTGGGCCATTTTGGCAAATAGATTCGGACGTACTGGATCTGGCGACGGCTTTGATTGACCTTTTCCGAATGTGACTTTCACGCCACCTGTGCCATCCATATTGTTGGCAGCAAATTCATAGGCACCAGACTGGGGGATTGTCACAATTAAATCATAAGTTTCAGCCATACCCATTCTTAATTGGTTAACTTTGACTTTTTGTACATCGAGTCCATCAGCAGCAACGACTTCAAATGCGCCTGCGTTTTGCTGAATATCAAAATAGCTAGAAGCCCCTGAATTGATTAAGCGTACTCTTACCCTATCTCCCTCTTTAGCTTCAGGTACTAAATTTAACGAAGTTTGACCATTCGCTAAGAATGCATCGTAACCAACATCAGATACATCCATACCTTCCATACGCTGCCAACGGTTGCTCAGCCAAGCATCTAGATTACTGTTTTCTAAATATCCTTTAATACTAATGACAGAGTCTTTTTTGTAGGCATACCAATCACCATCTTTTTTAAGGTTTTTTAATACATCGATAGGATCTTCGTCGGTCCAGTCAGACAATTGCACCACCACATCATGGTCAAAATTTTCTGAATACCCCTGTTTAGGATGAACTACTACCGCTCCATATTGACCTTTCTGTTCATCAATTCGAGTATGACTGTGGTACCAATATGTGCCGGCATGCTTTAGGTCAAATCGATATTCAAACTCCCCTCCAGCTTCAATGGGAAAATAAGTCAAATAAGGCACGCCATCTTGATCTTGTGGTAAGAGTAATCCATGCCAATGAATTGAAGCCTGATCATTAGTATGGTTTATCACTTTTATTATGGCTGTGTCGCCTTCTGTAAATTCTAATAGAGGCCCTGGAATACTGTTATTTATTGCCATAGCTTCGACATTTTTTCCAGTAAAGTTAACGGTTTTGTAATCGACATTAAGCTCAAAATGCACTTCTTTTGCCCATACATTTGTTGCCAAAATCATACAAACGAATACGAATATTGTTTTCATTGAAATCTCCAAAAATTTTAAAAATAGCTATTAAATAGCGGATAATTTTTTAAATGGAGATTTGAGTGGGAGGGCGAAATTGAGGGCTAAACGCTAAAGATTGATGGTTAACATTTGAAGCGATAATGGCACCTGGGATGGCGGCTACAGATACCGATAAATCAAAGGACTGAGTATCTTGAGCACATTTATCACAGTCACATAAATGTTGCTCTGCTTCTAGTTCATATTGATTTGATTCAATCTTAGAGTTTTCACTTTGATTTGGGTTATGACATGGCATTGGTTCTGCCTGTACTACCAAACTATCATGTTCCATGGCACATATATCCAGCGCTGAAAAAGCATTGGTTGCCAAAGTGATTAATAGAAAAAAAGCTAAAAAACGTTTCATTATTTTATTTTACAGTAATACCTTACGATATGCAGTCAATTCATTAACTTTCTAGGCCTGTTATGACTGACTAAAGCCAGCACGTAATGTGTAGTATGATTTAATTCGCCGTGCTACATTTTGATTCAATAAAATCAAAAACTACGTTCAAAAAGGCTGCCAACCTTGTCATATATTAGGTTTTTATTATTCACCTTAGCAATCAGCATATTTAGCGCTGTAACAATAGCCAAAACACACATCACAACACTTCAATCTGATGGCCCCAACAAAGGTTTATCAGCATACGAACTCATCAAAAACTTTGGTGGAAAGAGATCAATCGAATCACCAGATTTATATCCCCAAAATCATCCAGATGTGCCACATATATATGAAGAGACTGATGATAAAGTTGGTCATCATTTTGTATTTTTATTACATCGAGATTTAGATAAAGACAGAGATAAATACGTTAAGTTTTCAGATAGGCAAAGAAACGAAATCAAAGCCTATGATAAATCCATCAAAGCATTAAAAGGCTACGAAGGTGAAACCTTAACTTATCGTTGGAAATTCAAACTTGAAAACAACATGTCGTTATCAAAGAACTTCAGTCATTTCTTTCAATTAAAATCTGTAGATGACGGTGTAGGCATGCCCATTTTTACTTTTTCTGGCAGGTCTTATAAAGGTCAAAAATGGTTTGCCATGTCGCACGCTGCAGTATTAAAAGCTGACATTTTAGACAAGATACTTTGGCAAGACATAGCAGGCACTTGGTTAGAAGCTGAGTGTACAGCGACCTTTGGCAATAACGGAAAACTCAACATAAACATCAAGCGACTCTCTAACAACAAAACCATTATGAGCTATAAGTCTGACAATATAGACATGTGGAGGGGCACCAAACCAGCCCACTTTGTGCGACCTAAATGGGGACTTTATCGCTCGTTAAAAACCAAAGAGATGTTAGAAAACGAGCAGGACACTATACGATTTGCTGACTTCCAAGTGAAAAAATCAGCACCCTAAGTTGTTATTAAAAATAAATCGAGCCGCATCATGCGGCTCGACTATTAGTCAAAAAAGACTTTTATCACATCGAATATTTAGGACGCTTTTCTTGCACAGTCGAAATTAAACTACCTGCGGCTTAAAAGGTAAGTCTCTATATCGTTTACCCGATGCAGCGAAAACCGCATTACTTAATGCTGGCGCAAAAGGCCCAAGTCCAGGCTCACCTAAACCAGTGGGTTTGTCACCCGCTTGGATAAAGTGCACATTCACTTTTGGCATTTCGTCAATACGCACCACTGGGTAGTTGTGGAAATTGGAATTCACTACAGCACCCTCTTTAAATACCACTTCTGTGCGTAAAGCTAGGCCCATGCCCATAACAACGGCACCTTCCATTTGCGCAGCCGCACTGTCGGTATTTAATACTTGGCCACAATCCACTACAGCATCTACTTCTAACACTTTAATATCATCACCGTTTACTTCAACCCGCACAGCCATGGCCACGTAAGATTGGAAACTATAATGCACTGCAATGCCTAATCCTTGATTCTTAGGCAACCCATCTCGCCCTGTCCAATTAGACTTTTCAGCTGCTAAGGCTAAAGCACGTTTTGAGCGTTTAACTTCTTCGGCCTTTTTCTTATTTTTGTTGTTGTCATAGATGTTGTTTAACATGCTAACGGTGTCTTTTTTGGCTTTAATTGCCAATTCGTCCGCAAAGGTGCCGTAAGCAAAACCGTAAAAAATGGCATATACAGCGCGATACCAACCAATTCTGGTGTGAGCGATGGCTTCACCCGATTCACTTCTTACGTTTTTAATACCAAAAGGGTGATTATGAATTTCTCTTAATTCCCCTTTACCTGCTCTATCCACTGCTGGGTTGAACAAAGAACCAATTGGCGGAAAAGCGGCTCGGTGTAGCCAACCAGTCACATTACCTTCTTTATCCAATGATGCTTCAATATGCTGGGCACTGATCGAATGATAATAACCTGTTCGCATATCTTCTTCACGAGACCAAGTCAGTTGTACTGGCGCTTTAACTGCTTGAGACAATACAGCCGCTTCGTGAACATAATCACATTTAAACTTACGACCAAAAGCACCACCAGCCATAGTGACATGTACCAAAATATCTTTAGGTTCACGTTTTAAATATTGAGATAACACTTTTTGAATATCATTTGGACTTTGTGTCGCTGCCCATACTTCACAACTATCATCTTGCACCCAAACTACACTCGCGTTGGGCTCCATGGGAGAGTGAGATAAGTGCCCACCTGTATAAGTGGCTTTTACTACACTATTTGCTTGTTTAAACGCTTGTTCAACATTGCCAGTTTCTTTGTTTAACTTGGCTGGAGATTCGACATTTTTAACTAGTTGCCCTTTATAGGCTTGCGTGTCGTAATTACCATTTTTACCTGCATCCCATTCAATCTTTAACAATTTAAGGGCTTGCTGCGCGGTCCACGTGTTGTCTGCTACTACTGCTACACCACCAATTGAACCAAAAGGAATTTCAAATCTTGGAATTTCAATGACATCAATCACCCCAGCCATTTTAAGCGCGCTTGATTTATTACCGACAGATTTAAGTTTTCCACCTAACACTGGACAATGAGTAATGGCGGCATATTTAAGACCAGGCATTTTAGTGTCAACACCGTAGGTCAAAGATCCTTGAATAATGTCACTTAAATTATGACGAGCTAAGTCTTTACCTATGTATTTATAGTCAGATTTTTCTTTTAAAGTAGGGCTTTCAGGCACATCCATGGTAGCGGCAATACTTGCCAATTCGCCATAACTTAGTTTTTGTTGGTTAGTTTGATTGATCACAAAATGATTATCAGCCACACAGTTATCGGCAGAGGTATTCCACACCTTGGCCGCAGCGGCAACTAACATGAGTTTTGCTGCAGCACCGGCTTCACGCATGGGAATATACATTTTACGAATACTGGCAGATCCCCCCGTACCTTGAGGGCCATACAAGTCTTCATTGCCATCGGCTTGGCGAACTTCAACTCGATCCCAATCGGCTTCTAATTCATCAGCTACCGCAGCAGGTAAAGCAGTACTAATTCCTTGACCCATTTCACAACGACCACAATAAATTAGAGTATCGCCGTTCTCAGCAATATGGATAAAGGCATTAGGATTAAAATTACTATCAGCACCATGAATAACTTCAGCCATGACATGTTGCGGTAAAGTAACGCCCAGCACTAAACCGCCTGCAGCAAAACCACTTGATTTTAGAAACCCTCTTCTACTTTGGTTAAATTGTTTACTTTCATTGGTAATAGACATTATTTAACCTCCTTGTACATCACTTCGGCAGCGTCGGTAATGGCAGCTTTGATACGCTGATAAGTCCCACAACGACAAATATTGCCTTGCATCGCATTATCAATATCTTCACCACTTGGCGTTTTATTCGTAGCTAAAAAGCTTGCCGCATTCATAATCTGCCCGGCCTGACAGTAACCACATTGTGGCACTTTATGTTCTGTCCAAGCTTGTTGTAATGGGTGCTCACCTTCTTCAGACAAACCTTCAATAGTGGTAATTGATTTTCCTGCAACGGCCGACACTGGCAGCACACAAGAGCGAGTAGCGGTGCCATCTACATGAATCGTACAAGCGCCACATAAGCCCATACCACATCCAAACTTGGTGCCGGTTAATTCAAGTTTATCCCGTAGAAACCACAACAATGGCATGTCGTCAGGTACATCGAGCGGGTATTCTTGTTGATTAATAATAATGGACTTACTCATTAAACTTTCCTTTTAAGCTGGATTCTTATCGTGCTAAATAATAGTGCCAAACAACAAACATATCATGTTTAAATAAATAGCACTAATCACTATGCAAAGCATCAATCGGGTTAAGTTGTGAAGCTTTAATGGCAGGGTAGACCCCAAAACCAATACCAACGGCCATACAAATCGTTAAAGACAATACAATTGCGACCAAAGACCAACTTACCGCCCACCCCGAATAAAAGCCGATAATTTCAGACAAGATTAGACCAAAAGCGATCCCTAGAAGTCCACCTAAAACCGATATAGTGAAGCTTTCTGCGATGAACTGCATTTTTATGTTTTGTTGCGTGGCGCCAACAGCTCTTAATAAACCAATTTCTTTGGTTCTTTCAAGCACATTAGCCAACATAATATTCATGATACCAATACCGCCAACCAATAAAGAAATACCTGCCACACAAGCCATGACAATATTGAAAATTTGTTGGGTTTGCTTTTGTTGAGCGAGCAAGGCCGCTGGCACAATAAGTTGATAGTCTTCTGCTTCGCCATGGCGTAATTTAAATAACTGAGTGACCGCTTTAGCCGCAACTAAAGTGTCAGTACCTTTTTCAACGCTCAATTTGACTGAATCAAGTTCACTGGCTAGAAACGGGCTATTTAACTTTTTCATGCTAGTACTTAATGGCACAAATACTTTCTCACTGTCGCCACCTATTTTTACTCCTTGGAATTCATCCTTGGCTAAAAATGGGTTGTTCAACACGCCAACCACTTTGACCCACAAGTGATTCACTTTAATAGACTGGCCTACAGCTTGGCCTTCTGGGAATAGTGTATGAGCTGCGCCAGCCCCCAGTACCGCAACCTGAGCTACATTTTGCTCATCTTGCATATTAAGTACTCGTCCGTGCTCCACCTGCATGTTAGACAAACTAAATTGACTTGGAGATACACCAAGCACGGAAATATCAGCTGTATGCAAATCACTGTATACCAAATGTGTTTTCACTTTGCGTTGAGCACTGTAATCTTCAATAAAAGGCAAAGTGGCTTTAGCGGCCTCTACATCAGCCAAAGTTAAACCTAATGACTCTTGACGGATTTCTTTTAATTCATCATCAGAAAAATCTTTGTTTTCAACGATTAGATTTCGCAAGCCCATGGAGTCAATCATTTTCAGGGCTTGTTGTTCTGCCCCCTCTCCAATATTTAACATTGCAATCACAGCACCCACGCCAAAAATCATGCCCAACAATGTAAGCAAGGTACGTAACTTATGAGCCGCCATTTCGGCGAGGGCATCTAATACCAAAGGAATAAACTGGTACATTAAGATTCCTCCGGGGAGCTAAGGGCAATCTCGTCACCTGTTTCGAGTCCAGTCATCACTTCCACCATATGTAAGTTTTTTCTTCCTGTTGAAATACTTCTTCGAACAAACTTAGAACCTTGTTTTAGGTACACGTAATTGTCACCTTTATCATTAAAAATAGCCTGTAATGGAATAATAAGTTTTGAAGTTTCACCTTGGGCAATAATCTTAGCTAGTACTCGATTACCCGGTTTTAAACCGAGCCCGTCTTGATCAAGTGAAACATGAACATCAAAATATTTGATTGGATTATTGCGCTCTATGGTTCGTGAAAACCCTGACACAGACTTGATTTTTCCAGGCAGTACTTTAGTAGGCTCAGCCTCGAGTCGAATCTCCACAGGTTGCCCCGCTTCTAGGTCAATAGCATTTTTATCTAGTACATAAACTTTAGCTTGCATAAATGCCAAGTTTGGAATTTTTGCAATCACCATACCTGGATAAACGGTTTGTCCTACACTAGGTTTTTCACCTCGCCAGTTTTTCTGATACACAAGTAAGCCATCATATGGCGCTGTTACTTCCAGTTTTGCTAGGGCCTCTTTATGTCTCTGGAATTTAACTTGATGTCCTTTTTTACGAATATCTAAGACATCAACTGAACTTTGGATTTGTTCACCAATACTATCTGTTTTCCATTCGATAAATTCATCTTTAGCCCCTAAGTAATCTCGATTTGATAGGGTTTCAATAATTTCAAGCTTGGAATATAAACGTAAATCGTCGATGGCAAATTTGTCTACAAATTCAAATTCTTTACCTACAAACACCTTATCCGACTCAAGTGCTTTTTGTTGCTCAGTTTTTTCAGCCTGTTTAGATTGTAAATCTTCATCCAGCAACATCATTTCTAACTCTTCGCGCCGGCTATCTAACAACAACTGTTCAGCATCAAATCGGGCCACCACTTCCCCTTTTTTAACAGAGGAATTTTCTTCAGCCATCCATTCAATCAACATAGGCTGGCGACCTGGTGCATTGATAAACTCAGCTTTTGAGGCTTCAAGTTCTCCAAAGGCAGGGATTTCAATATTGAAACTTTGTTCTTCTACCTGATAAGTGGGTACAGTTTGTTGAGGAGCCTCAGAACAACCCGCCAACATAATTGCTGCAAAAATAATTAAGATGAACTTCATGATGGCACCACTTCAATTTTTGCTTTCATACCAGGTCGCATTGTCTTAGGTCTAGCTTCACCTAACTGGATTTCAACTTCAAACACCACTTTAGGGTTTTGTGGAGACTTAGGGTAAAACGCCTGCCCTAATGTTGAAATTTCCCCCATGTACGAAGTCTCAGGAAAAGCTTCAAAAATCACTTTTACCTCTTGGCCAACACTCAACTTAGACATATCTGGTTCGGCAAACTCAGCTTTAAGAGCAACGTTTTCTAATGATGGTAGCTGGATTAAACTTAACCCCATATAGACTGTTTCCCCAACAGCAGGCTTTTTGCCGTTCCAATCCTCTAGGTACATGACTAAACCATCTTTTGGTGCCTTTACCTTTAGTTTTTCAATTTCATTGGTCATGTTAGTCACCCGCTGCCGCAGATTTCTCACTTTCCCTGTATTCACCTGGTTATTCACCAACATAGATTTTTTATGGTGCTCAAGTTTTTGTTTTGCCTGAGCTAATTTTTCATTTTGATATTTATAATTAGCTTCCTCGAGCTTTTTATCGATTGCAGAGCGAGACACATCGACAATTTCGACTCTACGCTTAGCTTTTTCGAAATTCATTTCTGCTTCTGCCAAGGCCAGAATTAAATCCTGCTTTTTGGCTTCATCATTTAGCGCTCGAGATTCGCCCTGTTTGATTTCAGCGTTTAATTTACTTTTTCGTCCCACCAGATCATTTCGCAAACGTTGTGTATCAAACTCAATGACCACATCACCTTCTTTCACAAAGGTATTTTCTGCTGCCATTTTTTGAATTTTGAATTGCCACATACTATTTACCAAAGGTGGACCCAAAGTGGCATTATCAAGGGCAATAAGTTCAGCTGGTGCAGTTAAATTCGATACTTTTGAAGGGGTTGAAGAAGTCTTCTCTTCTTGACAGCCCAACACAAGAAAGCTCAACACCCCCCCAAGCAACAATCTTTTAATCATGGTCAACTCCTCCAACTAAGGATTGCTCTTGTGAATGAATATCGACTCGTACACTCATGCCAGGAAAGATTGGGTCTTTAGGTGGTTCGGAAAAACCTATTTTTACAGCATAATAGGCGCTATTACTCCATTCCGTTTTTTGTTCAGACTGAGACGATAGACTAATGACCTTACCTTTATATTTTTTACCTGGATAGGCATCTAGCAGTAAGAAAATATCTGCCCCATCGAGGGCGATTCGAGAAGCGTCTAGTTCGTGGATCCAACTTTTAACTTGGTAACCCGATTGCGCCTGCACTGTTAAAATTTTCCACCCTACCCGAACATTTATACCGCTAGATATTTTGCCCCCCAAATGAGGATGCATCATATGAGAAACGGGGCCCGTTACTTTTGACCGCACACTCATTTTCGCCAATTGACTTTGGTTGTAAGTAATCCTTTCTTCAAGCTTAATAATCTGAATTTTTTGCTTCTCAATACTGACTTTTTGTTCTTCAATTTTACGTTTGTGGTTTTCTGCTGCTTTGATTTTCTCCACTAACGCTTTTTCATAGGCAATCACATGTTTACCTTTTTCGTAATCACTGATTTCCCCATCAGGAATATTCGCATTAACCTTGGTTTTATTAACCATGATTTTTGCTAAATCTAAACGTCCTTTTGCCTCTACCACAGCTTGAACAACTCGCATTTCTATTTGCTCAAGTTCAAGACGCTCCATCACTAACTGCTCTTCATTTTGCTCTAGTTCTGTTTGAATTCCGCCAGAGTCAAACACTGTAACGAGATCGCCTTTTTGAACGATTGTCCCCTCCTCTGCCATCCACTGAATTTGCACCTGCCAATTTCTAGTTTTCGGAGCCATCACTAAATGACTTTCAGCTGACTCGATAATTCCAGTCAAATGGTGAGTTGATTTTGCTTGTAGTGACAAGCAGGTCATTAAAGCAATACAAAAAAGAATTTTACGCATGCTATTTTTGCACCTTTTGTTTGCTCATATCTTGTTCGCGTGAGTCTTGCAACACCATGCCATCTTTCATGGTCACCACCCTTTGGGCATAAGTGGCAATGTCATCTTCGTGAGTCACCATAACTATAGTCTGTCCTTGTTTATGTAAGTCAGTTAGCAGGCTCATAATCTCTAACGAGGTTTTACTGTCTAAGTTACCGGTGGGTTCATCTGCTAAAACTACTGTGGGCTTGTTTATTAAAGCTCTAGCAATCGCGACCCTTTGTCTTTGGCCGCCAGACATTTCGAAGGGTTTGTGCTCTTTTCTATGTTCTAACCCCACCTTATCTAACAAATCATTTGCCCGCTTGTCTGCTTCTTCTTCAGATACATCATCAGCATATCGAAGGGGGAGTTTGACGTTCTCTACCGCACTTAATTTGGGTAAAAGATGGAAGGTTTGAAAGATAAACCCTATGTGTTTATTACGAATAGCAGACAAGGTATCGTCATCCATGGATGCCACATCTTGCTGATTTAACAAATATTGGCCTGAATTAGGCGTATCTAAACAGCCCAGTATATTCATTAACGTCGATTTACCCGAACCTGAGCTGCCCATAAAGGCGACAAATTCATTCTCTTGAATAGACAATGAAATATCTTTTAGGGCATGAACAACTTCAGACCCATTGGCAAAAGACTTTGCGATATTGCGAAGTTCTAACATGATAGTTTTTTTGATAAAAATTTAATTAAATCAACAATAACCGTATGCGACTAAAGTAGCAATCACGTACGAGGAACAGTATTTATATTTGATGCAGTTAAATGTTTCAAAACATTTCTAATCATGATGGGTAGTCAACCTTTGCCAACACAGAAAAGGTTTTAAACACAGGCAGGTTGAAATTCAAATAGGTTCTGTTGGTCACTCATGCAAACCAACTTTATTCGTTGAGCTACTTGGTTTTAGTGACTCAATAAAGCTCATTTATACCGGAAGGAAACTAAGAACAACCTTTGTTCGCTTGTCTGGCATCAAAGGCAGCTAGTTGCTCTGGTGTGGCTGGCAGTTGGTGTTTCTCTTTCCACTCTTGCATGCTCATGCCATAAATCGCTTGTCTAGCTTGATCGTAATCCATTTCCACTCCCTGTTCCTTTGCACCTGCCATGTACCACTTAGACAAGCAGTTACGGCAAAAATCAGCCAAAACCATTAAATCAATATTTTGTACGTCTTTATTGTCATCTAAGTGTTTGACTAAAGTTCTAAATGCGGCGGCTTCTGCCTGTATTTTTTGTTGTTCGTTCATGATTTTTTTCCTAAGTAATAATTGATTAAAAACAATTAGATTAAACACTAAATATTAAATACTCACTTCCAAAAAAAAGTGGCGATTCAATCAAAGCTAAACTAAGTTTTAACCCTGTATATCAATAAATTACTAATATTTAATTAAACAAATAAAGTTGGAATATACCACAGATGAAAGACCTAAGCATTGCGATTAAGTACTCTATCCCAACCATGGTTTTGGCCCTCGCCTTAATTCTAATTGTGATTACAAATGCGTTGTTAAACTCAGCAATGGAAAAAAGAGCAGACACATTTCCTAAAGACTTTATGCAGGCGATTAATGTCATTTTAAATGGTGACCGTGATCTATACCAAGCCAGAGTCGCCGAGCTCAATATCACCTTCGATCAAGCTGAAGACAACTCTACATTACAAGCTGATTTTAAAGAAAATGCCCAACAAGCCAAAGAAAGATTTAATAAGTTTAAGCATCATATGTCTGACTATCCAGATGTGATAAGACAAGTGTCAAATTTTGACGCTTTATATAAAACTTGGTTAGAAAGCGCTGAGAAATCGATGGAATTACAGTTGGCGGGGCAAGATGAACATGCCAAAGTTCAGGCCAAGGGACCTTCTAAAAAGGCCTTTTCAGCGTTAAGAACAATATATGATAAAGCAGGTGAATTGAGTTTTGAAAAAGCGAATTTATTAAGAGAAGAAATTAAGAACAAAAACTTTAGAGCCAAGGCCATTATGTGGGTAGCGGTGGCCATAACCATGTTAGTTGTTGGTGCTTTTGTAATTTATGGTCAACGCTCATTGCTTACTCGAGTTAAAGAGTTAACCGATAGAATTACCGAAATCCGTTCCGGTGGCGGCGATTTAACCAAAAAAATACAAGTCACCAGAAAAGACGAAATAGGCTTACTCGCACAAGAATTTAATGGCGTGTTAGAAACACTCAGAGGATTAATCCTAGGTATTAGTCAAGACGCAGCTCATCTTAACAGCACAAGCGGACAACTAGATTTATCTGCTGATAGCACAGCAAATATTGTGAGCCAACAGATGGACGCTACTGACACAATCGTACATTCTGTAAGTGAGATGAGTCAGGCAACCAAAGAGCTTTCGAAAATAGCGCAAAACACCGCGAGTGAAACCAATAAAGCTATGGAGTCTACGGGAAAAGGCGTGAAAGTTATTGGTCAATCGGTTGAACAAATTGAATCACTATTCAGTAGTGTAGAAGGAGCATCAAATAGTGCACAAGCTCTAGCTGAAGAATCAACCAATATTTCCAATGTTTTAGATGTCATACGTGGAGTGGCAGAACAAACCAATTTACTTGCCTTAAATGCCGCAATTGAAGCAGCAAGGGCTGGCGAACAAGGCAGAGGTTTTGCAGTAGTAGCAGATGAAGTCCGCGCCCTAGCCAGCAAAACCCAAGAGTCTACCGAAAATATTCAGAAAATGATCGAAAGCGTACAGGAGGGAGTGAATAAAGTAGTCACTATGATCGAAGATGGATTTAGTAAAGCAACAAGCTCCGTAGCGTTATCTCGTGAAACGCAAACTTTACTGAATGATTGTTTGAAAGTTGTTGAGTCGATCAATGCCATGTCCATTCAAACTGCCGCCGCAACTGAACAACAATCCGTGGTATCTGACGATATTAATAACAATTTGAAAGCGCTGAATGAGCAAGCAAAACTGACTAAAGCTGAGGCGAATAAAACCAAAATCGCCTCACAAGATATTATTAGTATGGCAAATAGTATCAATAATGGTGTAGAACAATTCAAAGTTTAATCAAACAACACCGTAGACTTTATATGAGATAAGTCTACGGGTGCTTACGTTATAACGCTTTATTTTCGAACGACGCTTCTTCGTACCAGTCTTCCATGTTGTCGTACATTTCACCTTTCATGATGTAATAAATCGACTTATAGTAAATCTTAATATCATGATATGGGTCGGTAATAATCTTACTGGCCCAGACTAGACCTGATTGCACACCCATCAATTTAAACAAGTGAATAGTTCTAAACGCAATAGCACCTAAACCAACAAATAACCAAATTATTGCCATATTATTAATAAATTCATAAAAGCTAGCCGCGGGAGTAAAAGCACCAAAAAACGTCGGTTCGATGTACAGTATAATTGGCACAAAGGCCCATATAGATAACAACACCACTTTACGTCTTAGGTTATAACCTACTTTGACACTTTCTTTGTATTCGTGTGTCGCTTTGTTTACTTTGTCATAATCAAGTGGTTCAAAAAAGAAGTGGCCCGTTTGACGTAAACTCATGGCTAACAACCACCCGACCAATGCAGCAATTGCCGGATAATAAAACACTAAAACATAACTAGCTAAAAAGCACATTGCGCTTAACAAATGTAAAAATTGGTTGATTCGGTTGTGGTGATAATAGCGGTGGTCATCCCAGCGTTGTTGTTGTAATTCTTCGAAAAAAGTCATAGTAAAGCCTATAGGTTAGTCATAAGAAATTATGAGAGTTGTGTAATAGTGGTACAAAATAAGTCCATTCAATACTGCTTAGAAAATCGACTTAAATGACCCGACATAAGTGGTTGGCCCATCTTTATTTCAGCCCCCAGTTGTATAACGTCACAAAAATGATAGTTACTGGTGGCAAATAAAATAATGGTTGAACCATGTTGGAAATAGCCCATTTCATCCCCCTTCTTTAAGTCTACGTAACAGGGGATCTGATTTGGCCCTTGGTATTTGAGATCTAAGGTGTCTTTTAGAAAGTGAAACTTCATACTCGCTACCAAAATAGCTGCCACTGGCACTAGGGTAATACTGCTAGTTGGGTGGTCTTGTTGTAACTCAATCACCGCCCGTTCGTTTTTACAAAATAACTTCTCTACGCGTTTTAAGGCAACAGGATTAACGTTCCACGTATCTCCCGAGATATACGTAATCTTACTCACACTGCAATCTATCGGCGCATGAAACCTGTGATACATGCTGGACTTTAGGCGTAAAGTTACAAAACTTCCGTTTCGATATTTGTGATGTAATCTTGGATCTGGGATCAACTCACTGATGTCGTAAGGAAAACCTTTTGCCTGAAACACCTGAGTGCCATCCACTTTTCCATAAGCACCAATTACCGCATCACAAGGACTGGTCACTGTATCTGGATGTTTAACAACTGGACGTAGGCCATCTTTTAACTGCCGAGTAAAACATTCACGCAAGCTAGAAAAACGTTGTTTTTTAGCGTCTTGTAGTCGTAAGTCATCAGCAAATAACTGCCATACTCTTATTAAGATTTTAGTGAATATTGGGCTTTCAATTTGACTTAACCAACCAATAAAAAAAGTTAAGTAACGCCTTGGAATTCGATTGGTTAATAAAAAATTAATCTGCTCTCGTTTAGTTAAACTTTGAATACTGCTAGCCACAATTAAGCCACTGTCTTTTGATTGTTGTACATCACAGGCAATGCTAAACCCATGTCTGATAAGAACTGCGCCATAATAGGCTCAGCTTGATATTCGCCAGCTCGCTGAATGGCCTGTTGACTCATAGAATTTCGCATCGATGAATTATTAAAAAAGGTCACTATCTGTTCACTCATGGCGGCTTTGTTTTCCACCAAAAAGCCATTTTTTTGATCCTGAATAATGTCTTTTGGCCCTTTACAGTTATAGGCAATAGTGGGCATACCATGTACAAATGCTTCAAGCACTACATTTCCAAAAGTATCGAAGCGTGATGGGAATACAAATAGGTCTAGGCTTAAGTACAATTCCGCCAATTGCTGTTTAGACTGCCAACCTAAAAATACGGCTTCGGGCAAGGCTTTCTGTAACTCTTCGGCTGCCGGTCCAGATCCTGCCACCACAATTTTTAAATCGGGGATCTGTAATTTGGCTTGTTGAACTATGTCGGGCAAATCCATGATGCCTTTTTCCTTACTCAAACGGCAGGCTATAAACAACACAGGTGTTTCTTCTGTGGCCCCAGAGATAATGCTGGCTTTTGGAATTCTGTGCACACCTAGATCACGCGCCTGAGTATGGTGAGCAGTTAAGAAAATACGTTCTGGTTTAAGCTCCATTTCATGTCCAATCAACCACTCTTTATGCTCTGAATTGAGTACAAAAATACCATCGTAACGATTGTATAATGCACGCATCCAACGACGGACTCTGTCCCTTTCATGTTGGTTTAAATCAGTGGTATGTTTAATAAAGTCAATCCAGTCTGTGTGCATGAAAAAGTAACTGGGCACATTAAACATTTGTTGAATAAACAAAGACACCACTGCCATTGGTCCTTCAGTAGAACACACGATACGGTCGTAACCACCTTCGTAAAATATCCTTGCTACTTCCATTAAATCGGGGATGCGAATTTTCTGTTCACCATATTTTTTCAACTCGAATTCGCAAACCGGTCGCACCACATGTAAATGTGGGGCAGGCATGGCTTGACTGTCACAAATCAAAAAATCTACCGGCAAATCTGCTCGTTGAATCTCTTTTAATTTTCCTGACAAAGAAGTAGACACACCATTTTTATCTCGCAAGGTATCCGTTAGGTACAAGGCTCGATTCGAGTGAGTGTTTTTCCCCAAATGCTGAGAAAACTGATTCAGTAGTTGTCGGTTTTGATAGAGCACACGTGTAGAAGCTAATGACGAACCGGCTAACACTAAGCTGATTAATAGTGGGAATGACAAGTTGTCTAATAATTTTTCAACTCGCACGTTACTCATGTTGTCTTGGCGTTTTCCATCACCAAAAAACAAAGCCGTTAACTGGCTAGGGATCTCGAATTTACGGGTAATTTCTTCGGTAGAAAATTTTTCGAGTTTAATCCCGTCATTGTCCTTAAGTGCTTTTTCCACTCTCGATGCAATCAATTTATTGAGATGATTAAACAATTCATTGATAGCAGAGTTGACTGTGTTACTAAATGCCTCGGGCGAGGCTTTTTTACTATCTGCAATTAACTCTAACTGTTTAATACAAAACTTATAATCTTTATTCACCTGCCACTTAAGCAGTTTATTCGGTTTTTTACCTTGTAGCGCGTCGTGTACAAAACCAAAAAACTTCATAGTTTTTTTATGTTTTTGCATTTCTAACAACAAATTACTCACCACAAAACAACCGACTTTGTCCCAAGTCGACCCGCGGTGTAACATAATACGAAACAAACCAGGATCTTTGATTTTGGTTGCCACTTGCGAGAAGTAATCGAGTAGCGCTATGTTTAATTTTTGGTTTTCACCTACTTGACCAAATGGCGCTATATTACCTGCTTTAATTGCCTCTAACGCTAACTCTGATGGCTTGTTGGTTTTTAAACGTTCTTCTAAGTTTTCAATATGCAAATAAGAACCACATTGACCGGCAAATATCCCAGTGTGATCGTCTGAACCACCGGTTAAAACCTTTGGTTTTTGTGGGTCAACACCGTAGTCTGCAGGGTGTAAATTGTGTTTTTTAGCGTAAGCGATTATTTTTTCTGGCGTTAGACTTTGTACCCAATTTAAGGTTAATACACTTTGCCATAGATCCCGTTGGCCATTTAACACTTCAAACCGAGCAAACAGCACTGCCAACTTTTCAAAAAGGCCTAAATCAATTTTTTCGTTACGGGTATAAAAGTACAAAGGATGGGGCATGATCACCGGAATATCTTGTTCGGCGGCATACCGCAAAAACTCATAAATATTCTGACGCTTTTCGTTTAACTCGATTTCTTGCCGCTGGCTAAATCCATAGGTGAGTACATGGATAAACAAGTCGTACTCTGGAAAAAAACAAGTGAACTCAGCGCCCACTAGTACGTCTATGCCCTGCTCTTTCAACGCCCAGCAAGAACGCGCATTATTGTGGTTAGTCACTGTAAGGACCGAGCTACCGTTTTCTTTTAATAACTTGACCAACTTTTTAGTTTTTAACCACGTTTCTGGTAAACGTAAAATTCGACCCCAAAGTTCGTCAGGCACATCACTGTTGTGATCATGGCAATGAAAATCAATTTTAAGACAATTTCTGCGATCAAAACGTTGGCTTTGTTGATCTAGATATTGACCAAATTCACTTCCTAAAGATTGGCGAAATTCATTATTTATTTGATTGTTATCATCTAGCAACATGATCACCCTGCCTTTTGAATGGTATTTGATTTATCTGCGGTTGACTTAGATGCGTCTTCAGTCAGTTCTGAACTATTTATTTGATGTAAGGGCTGAGCTAACACGCCTGCCAAAATAGGATACTTAGCCGATAACATGTCTGTTAAGAACTGGCGCTTGATGCTTTTATTGGTCAATGAAGGTGATTGCCACCACCAGCCATCTTGTTCCATTTGTTTAGCAGCTTGAACAAAACACTCAATCACCTCATCAAATTCTTGTTCGCTAAAAGCAAAACTCATAATTAAACGGCCAGTACCGGTCCAACTTAATTCAACACCCGACTGCTTTAAATAAAATTGCAGCATCCAGTTATAACGACTAGGGCGGGTATAAATCACCGACAAAATCGAATGCATATTGGTAATGCATAAAGGGATGTTTTCTGCTGTTAACTTTTGATTAAAGCGGGCCACTCGTGCATCCCAAACTTGTTCCGATTGTTGATACATCAGCTGATATTCAGGCTGTTGAATACGGCTTAAAAACTCATGCATTGCGCCAAGAACATAAGGATGTGAGTTAAAAGTGCCACGGGCGAACGACACGTCTACCGGTTTATCTTGTTTAAAACGTTTCATTAAACTGTGAGTGCCCGCTAACACTCCTACAGGAAAGCCGCCCCCTAAGGTTTTACCGTATGTCACCATATCAGCTTGAATGCCGAAAAAGCCTTGTGCACCTTGGTAACTCAACCTAAAACCAGTAAACACTTCGTCAAATATCAGCACAATATTACGTTTACTACACACGGCGCGAATACGACTTAACCATAATGAATAAGACTGTTTATCGAAGTGGGTATTTCTATCACTCGCTACCAAGGACACGTCTGACGCTGAGTCTGCATTTGGATGAAAAGCTTGCAGAGGATTGATCAACACACAAGCAATATCTTTGCGGGTATTTAATACATGCAAAGTGTGGTCACTCATGTCTGCTAACGTGTAAACATCATGGGTTTTACGACCGTTGCCAATGCCAGGTTGAACACCATCCCACCAGCCATGGTAGGCTCCACATAATCGCACTAAATGGGTTTTTCCTGTGTGGTATCGGGCCAGTCTCACGGCTTGCATTACGGCTTCGGTACCAGACATATGAAACGACACTTCATCTAGTCCAGACACGGCTTTTATCATCTGCACATTTTCAGCAATTAGCGGATGATAAGCCCCTAAAACAGGCCCTAATTCTTTGGCTTTTTCTGTGCCGGCTGCCATACATTCTTTATAAAAGTCGTAACCAAAAACATTGACGCCATAAGAGCCGGATAGGTCATAACGCCAATTTCCGTCTAAATCTCTTACCTTTACACCCTCGGTTTTATCTGCCATTGAGCCTAATTTAAATTCAGGGCTTAACACCTCTCGATAAGGAAATGGCACACGATAGTGACTGGTAAATTGCACATCTGAAATACTGGATTCAATTTCAGAATTTTTATGTAAAGTGTTAGGTGAAGATTCCTTAATTTGCTTTCTTAATTTTTGCAGAGCGACGCTTCTTTGATTAGCAATAGACTCTGGCGCACCATCAGAATTAAAATAATCTTTTTCTGCATATGAAAAATAGGGAATTTGTTTGGCAATACGACGAGACCATTTACTGTGCCCTCGCAAAGACCCATGTTTAGCTCGAGACAGGTGCAGACGAACGATTAACTTGTAAAAGAGATAACAAGTTAAGCTAATAAGAAACGTGTAATAAATGTAGTTAAAATTCATTTGAGACGTTATGACTAAAGTTTGTCACAAGCTAACACGGCTTTTTGAAGCATTTATTTCAGTTTTTAGACTTTTTGATGACAGCGAAAAAAACACCCTAATTAACTTCTCGCTACCTAACATATTTACTTTTCTTTACAAAAAAGAGTATTCACAATAAAACCCACTTAAAGTATATTTAAACAACAAAGTTCAAATATAAAATACACTTATGAAATTCACTAACAAAGCCTTATTGCTCAGTCTATTCTCTTCACCCTTAACGTTTGCAAAACCACCTGAACCAGAATTAGGTAAACGTTGGGTTATCAACAATGCCTATTCAGATGAATTTAATGGTTCTACATTAGATAAACGCAAATGGTTAGATAAACACCGCACCTGGAAGGGGCGTCCACCCGCTATGTTCGAGCCCACAACTGTATCCGTACAAAACGGCAACATGCAGATAAAAAATAAGATGATGGATAAACCAAATAAAAAGTTTTCCATTGCCGGCGGTGCTGTCCAGTCTATTGGACAAACTGCATATCATGGGTTTTACGAATCTCGTTTTAAAGCTTCTCGTATCAACATGTCTACTACCTTTTGGTTATCTAATCGCAACGTTCCATATGAAGGTAAAAATCATTTAGGCCAAGATTGCAGTAACGATGGCTGGTCAATGGAATTAGACATAGTTGAAGCAGTAGGTGGCGTTATTGACAAAGCTTTCGGGGTAAATTTTCGCCAAGGTATGCAATACAACACCCACGTTTGGTATAGCGGCTGCGAAAAAAGATCACGCTCTCGATTTTCCAAGGGAGCAAACGTAGCTGAAGGTGATGGCACGCAAGCCTTTAATAATAAATTACCCAAAGGTGAAGAAGTCTGGACCAACTTTAATACTTATGCAGCTTGGTGGAAAAACGAAAACGAAGTCGACTTTTACCTAAATGACGGTTTTGCAGGCCGCATTCAAGTAGACACTAGTTTGTTAGAAAAACCTTACAGCCGACCAATGAGCATGCAGTTATTGACTGAAACTTACGATTGGGGTCGCCCCTTACCCACCCCACAACAATTAGCCGACGATGCCATTAACACCTCATATTACGACTGGGTTCGCTCCTATTATTATGTGGATGTAGATAAAGAAGCTAAACAACAATTAGAACGTATAGGTAAGGCTGACGATATCTTTATTGAATCAACCATAGTTAAATCCACCAAATTAGTAAGAGACACTTTAGAATTCACCTATTTATATGAAACTGATGAAGACGTTAAGGCGCTTATCGAAATCACTAAAGGTAACAAAACGGTTTTTAGTAAACAGGTTAAGTTAAAAGCAGGTTATGGGCATTTAGCAGATAAAATCACATTATCCAAAACCATGGATTTTGATAACACTCAGTTATCAATTCATTTGCTATCAGATAAAGGAAAAACCATCGCTTATTCTAAGCCGGTAAAAATTAAAGTGAATGTGAAGTAGCAAGTATCAGATTAGCATAATTAATAGCTATCGGAGCTGCGGGTCGCAGCTCTAGTATAATTTCAATTAGTAGCAATAATTGTAAATGACTAAGGTGCAGAATCATTAGCTCAACACTTAAAAATGATGTTTAAATCCAAGTCCATACATCTTGGGTTCTGGTAATGTCATAGCAAACCCTCTTTTTACAAAAAAGGTGGCTGCATCACCAAATCGGGCCACAGACTCTGGAGAATCATTATCAAGTAAGTTTTTGCCCCATAGATATAATGTACTATTTCCTGAGCTAAAGCTGAAACGTATGTTCAATCTTGTGGTTGATGGAATTTCAGCTAAATTATGAACGGCGGCCCATCGTTTACCTTCATACCCAATCATTAAAGTCCCTTGCATCATCAAGTTAGCGGAAAGATCTTTTCTATAATCAACTGACAAAGACGCCATTTTTTTAGGCGCTCCTGGAATTTCGTTTCCACTTACATCACCATTACCAGTCAATATTTCTTGGGCCTGTGTCCAAGTATTTATTAACTCAGTACTAGCGTATGCTACAGATAGTTTAGCTTTAATCTCTTTCGAAAAACTAGCGTCTACTTCGGCTTCAAACCCTCGACTTGTAGCCTCTCCCCCATTAGCTAATGAAGATGCTCTAATGGGTTGGCTTCCTTCATCAATGTATGAAATTGGCTGACTTAATACTAAGTCTTTCCATCGATAATCAAATGCAGCAATATTTATATATAGGTAGTTTGATATGATCTCACCTTTAAGCCCTATCTCATAACTTCTAAGGCCTTCTTGATCATAAAAGATTCTCTCATTTACCTTTTGTTGTTCGGTTTCATTTAATGCCTTTACATCCGTTAAGCGTGAATTAAATCCACCGGGCTTATCTGCCCAAGCAACAGAAAAATAACCAAGCCAATTATTTGGAAACTGTTTAGAAAGTGTAAGTTTAGGCTGAAAGTTAGTCCATGATTGTTGGCTATAATCTAATGCTAAATTATTGGTTACCTCATCCTCTGTGATCCTTAAATCAAATATAAATTTATAGGTATCTCGAAACTTCCATTCAAAACTACCAAAGGCTGCATAATTTTTTACTGATTGTATCGTAGTGGATTCAGACAATGGTAATATTTGGCTTGCGCGTATAAGGTAATTGTCAGCCTCAGAGGCCACTTGGCTATCAAAATAAGTTAAACCAAATAGTATTCTTAAGTTATCAAAGTAAAAATTTGAATAAAGTTCTGAGGTTCTAGATGTTTTAACATTAATTTGTGAAGTAAACGCACTGTCTAACTCATAAAAATCACCATCAAAACTACTACCAAGATCTGTTTGAGTATAAGCAGAACGAAAGGTCACGTCATACGTATTGTCGACATAATTTGCTTCTATATGGGCTCGCTTAGCTTTCTGACGCAAGTAATAATCCCATAGTTCTGGATAGAAACTATAACCTAAAGCGTCAGGAACATTTACTTCGCCACAATAGTACTGACTGCGAGTATCGAGAAAACAATTATTTTGTTTAGCCGTTTGGAGATAAACTGGCAAATGGCCGTCTTCAGTATCTAAAAAACTTACGTAACCCAATAACTCTAAACGTGAGTTGTATTGCCAGTTAATCGCAAACTTTGCGTATTGAGTTTGCTCGGCACCATAACCACCACCATTAGAACCTAAAGCATTGTTAACATAATTGGCTCGAGCATCATGACTGGCACTCACTCGGATAGCCACATCATCATTCACAATATAATTACTAACAAGATTAATAACATCTTGTTGGTACTTTCCTTTCGTAAAGTTAACTTGGGTGTAATTACTTTGCTCAGGTCTTTTGGATACATAATTGACTGCGCCTGAAAAAGTAGAACGACCAAACATTGCGGCTTCGGCCCCTCTTAATATTTCAACCTGCTCAAGGTCAAACAAAGGCATCAGCATACTCACACCGCTGGTTCCCATACCGTCAATAATTAAACCAGAAGTAGGCACCGTACTAGTGGCCGATATCGTAGTAATGCCACGCATTGCAGGCTGCTCTAGCCATCGTCCAAAGCTACGTCTAAAAGAAAAGTTAGGTACCAAATAGGCTAAATCGTATAGTGAGTTTAAATTATACTTGTGAATATCTTTATGGCTAATAATACTGACAGAGTATGGGGTATTCCCAAGCTTTTCACTCGAACGACGGCTGGTGATTTCAACTTCTAGTAGTTCCTGTAAATTCATTTCCATCAACTCTTCAAAAGAAGCATCTGCTCTTAAAGAAGAGGAAAGTAACAACAAAGTTACAAGAAACAAAATCCGCATGTTAATTATCCATAGGTTACCGAAATCACTCTCTGACTAGCTCTAGCAATATTAAATATATGAAACATTGGATAAACCCTATGAATGGGTCAAAGACAATAATCTTAGAGCTATCTCAAGCTATTATACTAGCTTGAGATAGCTGATATTAATAATTAATTTTCCTACGTACAACTTTGCTAATTATTAACACATTATAAAAAACGGATAAATAAGACGGGGTAACTTAGTTAACAGCTTCTATATAAGTGTAATAAGCACAAGTTTTATCACCATTTGTTAACTCAAATTCGGTTCTAATTTGCTGCTCTCCTTTTGCTAATTCGACGATAAAATCGATGGAATGATTTTTAGGCGAAACCTTCGCGCTAAAATTCTTTTCACCAAGATTAAGACTCGCTTTTTGAATTGATAACGCTGCACTTTTAGCATGATAGAAGGGAAAATCTCGATCATGAATTTTAGGATCAACAACAAAATCTTGGGTTTTGGCTGTCAAAGGTAAATTCAGCTCTTTTGGCCAGCGGTACAAACTAATTTTATAGCGCCCCGGTTTTTCTACATCGATATAGGTGTAACCATTTGTAGCTAACTTGCCTGCCCTATTGTCATGGGCGCTATAATACACGCGTTCTCCCATGAGATTTTGGGTGGTGATCATTATTGTATTTTGTTTTTCAGGATTGATGATAAACGGCGTGTAGTTATCGTCAGCATGTTCAATACTCTTCCACCAGCTTTGATAAGCTTGTTGTAGCCTAGCAACAACCTTGGGGCATTTAGCAGATAAAATCACATTATCCAAAACCATGGATTTTGACAAAACTCAGTTATCAATTCATTTGTTAGACGCGAATAATCAAAAATTCGCATCGTCAAAACCAAACAAACTAAACGTAAACGTCAAGTAATCAGCGCGCACCAACAAAAAATCCGCCTATCGGCGGATTTTTTATTGAAGATAAAATAGCTAAATAAAAACTAGACTGTGTTGATTAGAACTTATTGTTTACTGGGGCAGTACGCTGGCCAGACTCTCGAATATCCCAATACTTTTTGAACATAGTTTGCACTCTGGTTTTATGTTCGGGTGCTTTGACCAAATTGCGTTTCTCAGAAGGGTCATCTTTTAAGTTATACAAAGCGGCGATTTCTCGCTTAGTCACTTTGTTATTTGACTGAATGATTAACTTCCAATCCCCTTCACGCAACATGAGTTGGTTTTGACTACCGGCTTGTTGCATCATGAAATCACGACCGGTAAAAGACTCTCCCAACAAGGCTGGTAACAAGTTCCACGAATCTTTAGCTTGATTTTCATTTAGTTTGACCTGTGTAACAGAAGCAATAGTTGCCACTATATCCGTCCCATTTACTAAAGAATCACTGCTGGTGCCCGGTTTAATTTTACCCGGCCACACAGCAATAAATGGAACTCTGTGCCCGCCTTCTAGCGGTGAGTTTTTTCGGCCATTATAAGTAGCTGAGGAATTGTGCCCGGCTTTGATTTCTGATTTTTCAGGTAATCCACCATTGTCTGAAGTGAAAATAATTAAGGTATTTTCGTATTCACCCGCTTCTTTAAGGGCATTAATAATACGTGCAACTTCTAAATCTAAAACCCGAGTCATGTCTAGATGTTGAGTGGGAGTAGAGCCTAGAATTTTCTCGCCATCAATTTGTTTCGGTGGGGTATGAGGAATATGCGTTGCAGGGCTCCAGTAATTTAACATAAAGGGTTTGTCTGCCTTTGCACTGCGCTTAATAAATCCGGCAGCTTTGTCAGCCAGCATCATATTAAGTTTAGTGGCATCCCAATGACTGTCACCCATGCCAGGACCTTTGTCTGCAACAAAACTTTTATCCAAAGCCGAGTGCTCGTCTACATAAATAATTTTTGAGGCTTTATCAAACTTATACCATTGACCATTTTCATGAACCGAGTAAGTTGGCCCTTGCACACCTGTTGGCGCTGTAAAATCATAATCAAAGCCAAGTTCCTTGGGATTACCCGCCACCCACTTAGTTAAATCAATATTTTTTGATTTAGGGCCTCCTTTAGCTCCTTTGTAAACCTTGCCATCTTTACCTAAAAACGTTCCGCCTAGGTGCCATTTCCCCACAAAACCAGTAGTGTAACCAGCTTCTTTTCCAATACGACCAATAGTAGCGTCTTCCATTGTCACTGCTGTTTTAGCAAAGGTGCTCCATACGCCCCATTTTGCATAAGCTCGATAAGTGTTATTGCCGGACATCACAGAATAGCGAGTTGGAGCACATAAAGCGGTAGGTGAATGTGCATCGGTAAATGACATACCTTGAGCTGCCAAAGAATCAATAGCAGGGGTTTCCACCACTACAGGTTTATTTGTATAACGACGGTGCAAGGCACTGATGTCTCCAATCCCCACATCGTCAGCCATAATCACGACTATATTGGGCTGACTAGCTGCGGGTTGATTAGCAGCGTTAACCACTGTTGGCAACAAACACGATAGTGCAATTGCCAGTATATTTATCTTTTTTAATTTATACATTTTAACAACCTTAAATATTTAAAAAACGGTAATAGTGTGAGAATCGGTGACACCTGAGGTCTTAAACTCTGCAGATTTGCCATCTGCCAAAGGTTTTGCATCTGCCCATGAGTACACATGGATTTTGGCCGTCCCTTTTTTATGAGCGGTGATTTCACCAAATTTGTTAATTGAGGCAACGCTTGGGTTGCTCGAATGCCATATCACACCGTTTCGCGTAGTATTAGCAGGGGTTAACTCTGCTGATAAACTAATGCTGTCTCCCAGCTTTAATGTGTTATTGGCTGGGCTAATCTGGATATTTTCTATTTCAACTAGTTTATTCTGCTCCAGCACCAAACCTAATTTGTCATAAGCGGCTTTTTGCTGTTTATCTAAACTGTCGATTGGCAATCCACTGTAACGTAACACTTTAAACCTAAACTCCTTGAAAGAGTCACCAGCTCGTTCAAGTAAATCGGTACGTAAATCAAAAAAACGTCCCTTTGGAAAATGTTGACTCGGAGCATAACGTTTAAAGTCTTGGTTAAAAGCATACTTAACTAACGTTTCATTATCTGTGTATTTATTGTTGGCATTACCCCAATGATAAATAGTCTCACGAGCTGCAGTTTTGGCACCTTTGGCTCCACTTACTTGCGGCCAAAAACTAATACCGTCTAAATCTTGTTGATTAGGAATGGGCACATTGGCCGCATCTGCAATGGTGGGGTAAATGTCTACTATGTCGACCATGCCTTGATAATTATTTTGTTTTTCACCTAAACCCGCAGCAATCGTACCCGGTTGATTCAACACTAGCGGAACGTGTAATCCGTTGTCGGCATGACCACCTTTACGCCCTGGATATCGAGAACCATCGGCAAACACATGTTCAAACGTCTCTTTGGTACCGTTATCTCCCACCACTACAATTAAGGTGTTTTCACGTAAACCCTGTTCGTCGAGTTTTTTCACCACATTGCCTATCATCTTGTCCATATAAGCGATCATGTCGGGTAAAAATTTATGGTCATCACCACTGACTTCCATTGGGACTTTACGTTTTTTATTTTCTTGAAAATTATCGAAAACAGAATGAGGCAAGGTATCAGGTGTGGGTTGATGTTTATCGTGAATTAACATCATGGGGTAGTACAAAAAGAACGGATTATTTTTATTACGCTCAATAAAACTCAGTGCATCACGATTGACTATGTCGGGACCATACCAGCGACGGCCCGTTTGTGGATCCATATCTTTTCGATTGTTGTAATTAGTCACCTTACCATTGACGACTAAATCTGGATTGATAAATCGATTTTTTGCGCCTACCACATCAAATGCGGTGAACTCATCCCAACCAAATTTGAATAAATAATCTTTACTAAGATGATTGGGTGTACCTCTAGTTTGTTTCCATTTGCCGAATAGCCCCGTTTTGTACCCTGCTTTTTGGAAAGTGTCACCGAAGGTAATATCCGAATGATGTAAAGACTTAGGTTGAAGGTAGTTTCGGCGGTTTTCCTTGCCACTCATTATTGCAACGCGAGTGTTTTCACATAACTGGTAAGCAAAAGCGTTATCAACTAACACACCTTGATGAGCAAGCTGATCAATATTGGGCGTTGAAAATTGCACATCTTTAAAACGTTTACGGTAAGAATTAATGCGATCAGCACCATAGGCTGTTACCCCATAGTGACTAATATCATCGATTAAAACTAAGACTACATTTGTATGTGTTGGCTTACTAGGTGCGGCTTGAATTGAGAATGTAATTACCATTAGGGCAATCAGACTCATGGCTAAACGTAATATAATTAAACCCAATTTCATCACCTTCCCAATTTTTATGTAGGTTAAATAACTAGCATACATAAATCATATACAAAACTACAGATTCATATACGTAAATATACTGTAAAGACACATACACATCGCCATGACTATTCGAAATAAAAGCAGTAGGATAGATGTATTAATCACACGCAGAGTATTGGCATTGGAAAGGTACGACTTCATCATAGTGGGCGCAGGCATAGTTGGCGCGGCCACGGCTTACGCACTGGCTCAAAAGTATCCAAACAAAAATATTCTGGTAGTGGATAAAGAAAAACAATGTGCCAGCCATCAAACAGGCCGTAACTCTGGTGTCATACATGCAGGGGTCTATTACGCGCCGGGCAGCTTGAAAGCCCAATATTGCAAAGAAGGGTTAAAGCGCACAATTAAATTTTGCCAGCACTATAATCTGCCCTACGATCAATGTGGCAAGTTATTAGTCGCCACCAATGCAAAAGAATTGAAACGTATGCAAGACCTGTATTTACGTTGCCAACAAAACGACATTGAAAGTGAATTACTGACCCAGGCCCAACTGTTGGAGCGCGAACCCAATATAGATGGGCTAGGTGCCATTTTTGTAAAAGACACAGGGATCACCAACTACACATTAATCACTTCTAAACTCTTGGAATTATTTAAAGAATTAGGTGGGGAGGTAATATTTAATTGCCCAATAGAAGAAGTTCAAGAGTTACAAGATGGTATTTCACTAGGAAACACTTCTCATACTTTTAATACAAGCTATTTAATAAACTGCGCGGGGATTTATGCAGATGAACTGGCCCAAAAATTAGGCCTTAAGTTTGATTTTAAATTAATGCCCTTTCGCGGTGAATACTTTCAACTGCCCGCCAAATATAACCAAATTGTTAATCACTTAATCTATCCAATACCGGATCCAGATTTACCCTTTTTAGGGGTACATTTAACAAAAATGATAGATGGTAGTGTGACTGTGGGGCCAAATGCAGTGCTTGCATTGGGTAAACAAGCCTATAACAAAACCGACATTCATTTTTCTGAACTATGGAAAACCCTCACCTACACTGGGTTTTGGCCCATGGCGAAGACACACCTTAGCAGTGGTTTAGCTGAACAACGAGACTCAATTTTTGTGAAGGGTTATCTGAAGAAAGTACAAAAATATTGCCCACAAATACAAAAAAACGACTTACTCTCCTACCCCAGCGGTATTCGAGCTCAAGCTGTCAATAAAGATGGAAGTTTAATGCATGATTTTAGTTTTATAGAGAGTCCGAGAAGTTTACACGTTGGCAATGCACCTTCTCCTGCTGCCACCTCTGCAATGCCAATTGCCGATGCCATTGTTGATAAGGTTATAGAGGCAATGCCAGCTATAAAAGCTAGCTAAAATAAAGTTTTCAAACTAAGAACCTAAAATTTCGGTTTTAAATTATTCGTCGTTTTTCGTCGGGATCGAGTATAAACATTAAACCAGCATAATACTGACTAGGTAATTCTTCCTCACCAAATAACCGAACCAGTTCTTCTTTGTAAGTGACCAGCTTTTGCATCACAAAAAAGCATTGTTCTTCAATCTCTTCAAGATCTAGATAAAATTCTTCAATTTCGCTTTCACAAATATTGACAGTTTGTTTATACATGGCTTTTAACCAATGTTCTTGTTGATCAACTAAAATACCTGAGGTTTTAACGGTATATTCTAATTGCTCAAACAGTGCGATAGGCTGAATCACTTCTGAATCTTCTAGTAATAAGTGATGATCCTCATAAATTTTTGAATACTCTTTAAACCAATAGGCGAGCCTTTTACGTTTTTCTATACACCTAGCCAAAATATTTTTGTATGCAGTCTCAGGAAAAGCTGGCTTGTAGTCTAAGCTCAAGTATTTAATGAGTCTAATCATTGCATTTTGCATTTCTGGCGTATGAGCAGTACTAGGAATTTGAAAGACGGATTCAACAGAAGACCAAGAATAAGGGCCATTTTGCACGAGCCTTTGAGTGATCAAACTGAGTTTATCCACCATAGACAATATTTGTCCTTCAATGCAAAGCTTTGAAATTTTTCTACCGTAAGGGTAACCAAAACCATCAGCTCGTTCGTGATGCTCTAGTACAGCCCTACCGATTATGCTGGGAAAATTAGGGATCAAACCGGTGAAATGTTTTGCGATAACCACATGACCTTGGAGTAACTTAATTTCGTCGGCATTACGCTGGCCTTTTTTATTCACAACCTTAGGATCAATATGCAGCAAACCCACTTCAGAAATCATGCAGGCCAAAAAAACGTTATTTTGTGTGTCAATCGGTAGTTTTAGTTCTTTAGCTAATGCTTTTGCCAACACCGCTCCACCTATTGAACGACTGAATACATCTGGCAAGCGTTCAGCAAGTACCATTAATTTTTGAGCGACCAAAGGGTATTTAGTTAATAAGGTAAACGTCTTAGCCGCTTCTTTAAAAACATCACTTTTTCGAACAGCGTTTGCAAGGTTTAAGGTATCAAGGCGCTGACTAAACAGTTCTAAAGATCGTTTAGGGCTTAAAGAAACCTGTAACGATATAGAGGTATCCAAAGGTTTCTGTAATTTATGTTTAGCAATTTTTTGAGCTAATTCTCGATCAACCTCAGTACCTTTTTTAACAACCAAGACACCTCTTTGATTATAAATATCTTGTTCTAATACAACTTTGTTATTTTTACTGACTTCAGCTAGGTGATTGACAAAGTGTTCATGGGATTCTTCCATATAATTCAATATGTTCCATAAAGAAAGTAGCAAGAATATTATATCATCAGTGACATTTGCGCCAAATTAAATAGGCATAGAACGGGACACCTTTTACTAGAAAAATTATATGGACAGAAACCCCAGTTAAATCAAAAGACCTAAAACTTAAGATAAGGATTGCTTTATCAAAAGCTGAATTAATAAAAAAATTAACTTCTGGGACATGCAAAACTAAAAAGAAACCAAATATCTGCTGACCAATGTCCACGCTTCGATTAAACTAACGGTGCAAAATCAACATGCTAAAACGCTTTCTAGGTACGTAACTAAAATTGGAATAACCCGTCACTCATGCCTGATACTTTCGAAGCCAAAAGTACTAAAAGTCAACTTAATGCGATTAATGAGGCCTTATTAGAAGGTGATTCAAATCAAGTTAAGGGATTATTACAAGAGCTAAAACCTTGTGACGTAGCACTTTTGTTAGAGTCAAGCCGCTCTAAAAGTCGTTTAGATCTATGGCAGCTAATTGAGCCTGAATTATACAGTGATGTTTTAGAAGAATTATCTGAAGATGTACGTAACGGCATCATCGATAATATGCTGCCAGAAAAAGTCACCGACGCTCTCGAAGAGATGGATACGGATGACCTCGTTGAAACTCTGCATAGTCTTCCTGAAGCGGTATCTCAAGATTTACTTTCAGCCATGGACGAACAAGACAGACAAAGAGCTGAATTAGGTTTGTCTTATGGAGAAGAAACCGCTGGCTTCATCATGAACACCGACACTATCACCTTGCGCCCAAAAATAAATGTAGATGTAATATTACGTTACTTGCGTTTAAAAGGTGATATGCCAGAACATACCGACACTTTGTATGTAGTCGATAATGAAAATAATTTGATGGGCGGAGTAGCGATTACGCAGCTCATCACAGCTGCCCCAGATACTCCTGTTGAGTCATTAATTAAAGACTCCATTTCTATCCCTGCAGATATGGAAGATGGCGAAGTCGCTAACCTCTTTGAACGTTACGATTGGTTATCCGCTCCAGTCGTCGATGAAAACAATCGCTTGTTAGGTCGAATTACAATTGATGATGTTGTAGACATTATTCGTGAAGATGCCGAACACTCCATGATGAGTATGGCCGGTCTAGACGATGAAGAAGATACCTTCGCTCCCGTTGTTAAGAGTACCCAAAGACGTACTTTATGGTTAGGTGTTAACTTATTTACCGCACTTATGGCTGCTATGGTCAGTGATTTATTTGAAACGACCTTAAGTGAACTTGCAGTATTAGCGATTTTAAACACCATAGTCCCTAGTATGGGAGGTGTTGCTGGAAACCAAACTCTGACATTAGTTATTCGAGGGATGGCTTTGGGTCACGTTAGTTCAAGTAACGCTAGATTTTTAGTCACTAAAGAGCTCGCCATTGGATTTTTTAATGGGGTGATTTGGGCTGTTCTGATTGCCTCTGTCATTGCGTTATGGAAACAAGATTTAATGTTGGGAGCAGTCATCGCTTTTGCCATGATGATCAATATGATTGCCGCAGGTTTAGCCGGTGCAACCTTGCCAATGATTATGAAAAAACTAAATATAGACCCCGCATTGGCTGGTAGTGTTATCTTAACCACAATTACTGATGTCGTAGGTATTTTTGCCTTTTTAGGCACGGCAACTTGGTTGTTATTATAAGTTGCCTACTCATCAACTCACTACATTTGTTTATACTCTTTTTGCCTTATTTGCTTTTGCGGCCAACTCAGTACTTTGCCGCTTAGCCCTAGATCAAGAAAAGGTAGATCCGGTACTCTTTACAGCCATCCGAATCTGCAGTGCCACTGTCATCTTACTAATTATAATGGCCATCAAACAACCTACAAAAATTAAACAAATAAAGGTTTATGGCAGCTGGACTGGCGCATTATTCTTATTAGTTTACGCGGTTGGTTTTTCTTATGCATACGTCACCTTAGACACAGCAACCGGTGCATTGGTGTTATTTGCTTGTGTACAATTTACCATGCTGTTTAAAAATTGGCGTGCAGGTAATACCCTTAACCGATTCGAACAACTGGGCATTATGTTGTCCTTATGTGGATTTATCTACTTTGTCTATCCAGAGTTAACTCAACCTAGTTTAATTGGCTTTATTTTGATGAGTTTGGCTGGCGTAGCTTGGGGTTTATACAGTATCGCAGGCGGTCAATCCGAATCCCCTTTGGCTGATACTTTCAGTAATTTTTTACGATTAACCCCTGTCGCTCTGATTGCTCTAACAATTATGTACCTTACCAGTACATTGGATATTAGTTTAGCGGGGTTAGTTTATACGATAATTTCAGGGGCAATTGCCTCTGGATTAGGGTACGCCCTATGGTATTTAGTGTTACCCGATTTAAAAGCCAGTATCGCAGCGGTAAGCCAATTGTCTGTGCCAATTTGGGCTGCTTTAGGTGGTTTGATTTTCGTGGTTGAGCCGATTAGTTTACACATACTCACATCCAGTGTAATTATTCTTGGTGGAATACTATTAGTGATACTCTCTCGTATACGTTAAACCAGCCGATGCTAATTTTAGCCAATTCGAAATTGCAATTTTAGACGTATTTTGTAAACTAGCTTTATTCTAATCTCAAGGTCTTATTGGTGAACATATTTTTAGCGTACATGGCAGTTGGGATATTAAAATAGTAGGTAATGTTGTCGTTCAGAGAATGTATGAATCTTGGAATGAAGAAGGCATGCTCGCCTATATCAGAGAGTTTCGTAAAACAGTTAAACCTCTTATTGGTGGAAAATGGGCCATTTTATCTATTTTTGAAGAGTGGGAATTAGGCCACCCAGATATGGATAAACATGTTATCAAACACTGTGAGTGGTTCATCAAAAACGGCTGTGTAAGAGATTGCCATATATACAGCTCTGGCGTTCTAAAATCCGTGCAACTAGAAAAAACGGCACCTATCCAAAAGGGTGATTATCTGCGCCAAGTTTTTCCTGATATGCCAGAAGCACTAGCATGGTTAGAAGCAGAGGGATTTCCCATCGACAGCAAAAGTATCTAACAAAAATACACTCCCAATTTCAATCAATAACCGAGGGGCTTTTGCAGTATAAGTATTGCTTTAGCATAACCTTCTCCTAGCTTTTGAATACTATCGTTATCAAAGTGCCATCTATCCATTGCCTTAAGGTTTTCTAAGATTACAACTTCAGTGAAAGGCACTTCTTTCGGCAGTTGGGTAATTTGTTCATTGATTAAAGGTGTTTTATTAATTTGCCCCGCAACAAAAGGTAAATTTGGTTGGGCTAAATCACGTCTTAAATTTTTAACTAGTTTAACTAACTTACTAAGATAATCTTTATCTTCAAAGTCAGTTTCTCCTTGATGCCATAATATGCCTTTTAAGGTACCGTTTTGTTTGGCTAAATTGGCTCGCCTTATCGCATCATCATAAAACTTTTGACCTGGCTTCCATTTAGTAATACTCGTGCCTCCCTTAGCATTCACCACCAGTCCTAACTTTATTTTTTCATCAACTTTAGATAATTCGTTGGTCATAACATTCGCGAAGGAATATCCAATCCCTAACTTTTGCATAGACAAATTCTTCCGAATAGTCGAAAACCTATTCAACGGGTTAGTGGCCAACTGCCACTGTCCTTCTTGATCAAGTAATAAGGTATTTTCAATCACATTAAATTGCTTTGCAGTTATGGGGGCCCGCCCCGCCATATTAGATTGACCAATCAGTAAATAGACATGTAAATCTTGTCGTTCACCACTGTAGTGACTTTTATTGGCTGGCAATTTTTGTGACTGTCGATGGGTTGTGTTATTTAGACTACAGGCACTTAAAAATGCAAACATGGCAAAGGTGAATAAAATACTTTTCATAAATAATTTTTAAACCGTATAAATTTTGACAAAGATAATAACTGCAAATTGGTGAAGTGATAGCGATTAAATTGCGCTAGCCGTACTCTTGGTTTATATTTTTACCTTCTAGCAATATATAAGATCTATCTATAAGGAAATTAAAAATGTACAAGATATGCATAATGGCCTTCGTCATCACATTAACTAGTTGCTCAAATTCCCAATCTTATGCTCCTTTAAATGTTACACCTATTGCACAATCTGAGTTAAAGGTGATTGAAAATTCACACTTCGATAGGTTTGTAATCGCTGAAGATGCGAATTTTAATCAATTCGATAAAGTTATTTTTTTCCCAATGCAGTTTGATCGAATGGCTATCAATAAAAATGCAGATAAAACTCTACGTGATAGCTGGAACGATTCTACATGGAAAGAGATGGATGCCATTTGCCAATATTTTGATGATTTTGCCCAAAAAATATTTGCAGAACACGACGGATTATCTCCGACAAATAAAGGCGGTAATAATGTATTAGCTGTTGAATTTAGGTTAATAGATTTTATGCCTCACAATAAGCGTTATAAAGATGCAAGTCTAGGCACGGTCGGCACTTCTACTGATGAAAAAGGAGTCGGTACCATTACTTTCCAAGCAGTTATTGCACATTCTCAAACCGGTGACTTAATAGCGGTAATAGAAGATGGAATGGAAGTAAACTCTATAGGTTCTATGAACATTCCCGGAAATTTATCACTCATGATAGATAGTAATAATAAAGCGTCTCAAAACAGGGCTTGGCGCCGTGTTTTCAAGCGTTGGGTTTCATTATTACATGATGATTTAACTCGTCTGCAAGACACTAAAATTGAGCTTGTTAAAAATATTTGAAATATATTTAATAAATTTTGAACTAATAGAAAAACAGCTGGTCATAATTAGCGTGTTATAGATTTATGTGTGTATTCCTAGTATGTGTTTTAGCCTAGATTTTATCTGGGCTTTTTTTTGCGTGTTGTTAAATGAGAGTGATGATACTTATTGTCTAAATTAATGATAAAAATTTAATTTAGTTTTTTGTATGACTTATTGAACTTACTTAAAAAACCACAGTCATACTTAGCGTGTGTTTAATTTTATGTGTGTTCCTAGTATGTGTTTTAGCCCAGATTTTTATCTGGGCTTTTTTTTGGCTAATTAGTTGAGAATATTCTACCGATTAAACTTGTTAGAGCCATAAAGTTAAAAAGGACACTGCGTAAACCACAGTGCCCCTTTTATCAATACAACATGATTAATACCAATGCGGATTGGCATTAAGTATCAAACTTTACACTTCACCTGCGCCGTCACTAGCACTGCAGATATAAATCGTTTCTTTATAGCCGGTTTCTGCTTGGTACTTATCTTCGATAAGTTGTTTAGCGCCATCAACCATGTCATGAGGCATTAACGCCACCATACAACCACCAAAACCACCACCAGTCATACGTGCTCCGCCCTTGTCACCTAAATAGTCATGCAAAGTCTGCACAACAAAATCGATTGGAGGTACTGTGATTTCAAAGTCATCACGCATTGAAGCATGTGACTCTGCCATCAGTTTTGACAATAACGCTGCATCGCCAGCTCGTAATGCATCGGCTGCTTTTAAGGTGCGTTCATTTTCAGACACTACATGGTGAGCACGTTGGTAAACCACTTCAGATAACTTGTCTTTATTCGCTTGCAAGTCAACTAAACTGATATCACGCAGCGCTTTAAGGCCTAAAATACTAGCCGCTTCTTCACACTGCTCACGACGAGTATTGTATTCACTATCCACCAAACCACGTTTAACGTTTGAGTTGATAATCATCACTGATAAGTCTTTAGGCATAGATATTAATTGTGTTTCTAATGAACGACAATCAAGTAGTAATGCATTCAATTCAGAACCACAAGAACTCACCATTTGGTCCATGATGCCGCAATTACAGCCTACAAATTGATTTTCTGCTTCTTGACCATTTACAGCCACATCAGCTTTGCTTAAAGACAAGTTATACAGTTGACGGAACGTTTCACCAATTGCCACTTCTAGGGAAGCGGAAGAACTTAACCCTGCGCCTTGAGGTACATTACCGGTAATCGCAATATCCGCACCTTTTAACTTATGGCCACGAATTTGGAGATGTTTTACAACTCCACGCACATAGTTGCTCCAAAGTTGACTTGGATGGCTTTGGATATCGGTATCTAAGTCAAACTCATCTTGCTCATTGCCATAATCTGCTGCCACTACGCGCACTGTTGAATCGTTTCTTGGGGTAACAGCCACTAAAGTTTGGTAATCGATGGCACACGGTAAAACAAATCCATCATTATAATCAGTATGTTCACCAATCAGATTTACTCGGCCAGGTGCTTGAAAATGACGCGCAGGTGCTGCACCAAACGTACTCGTGTAAACTTCGTCTAATTTAGTCAGCATTGTTTGTGAAATATTAGCCATGATTAATTATTCTCCTGCTGACTCATTGTAATGTACATCGCTTAATTCTTGTAAACGCGCAGCGGCTTGTTCTGCGGTTAAGTCACGTTGTGGTTCGGCCATCATTTCATACCCCACCATAAATTTGCGAACGGTAGCTGAACGTAAAAGAGGCGGATAAAAATGCGCATGTACTTGCCAATGATCCGTATTATCTAAATTATTTGGTGCACCATGCCAGCCCATTGAATAGGGGAATGAACACTGGAACAAATTGTCATAACGACTAGTTAATTTTTTCAAAGCTATGGCTAGGTCAGCTCTTTGCTCGGTGCTGACATCTGTCAACCTTGGGCAAGCAAACTTAGGCATAAGTAAGGTTTCAAAAGGCCATGCAGCCCAGTAGGGTACAACCGCAATCCAGTGGTCAGTTTCAACCACTGTGCGTGTGCCATCTGCTGATTCTTTTTGCGCGTAATCTAGTAACAAAGAACTGTTATGTTTTTCGAAATAAGCTTTTTGACTCTTTTCTGCTTTTGCCACTTCATTTGGCACAAAGTTATTTGCCCAAACTTGTCCATGAGGATGTGGGTTAGAACAACCCATGGCTGCGCCTTTATTTTCAAACACTTGCACCCACACGTATTCTTTAGATAAATCTGCCACTTGTTCCTGCCAAGTCTGAATAACACCTTCCAAAGCTGGTAACGTTAGTTCAGGCAAGGTTTTGTTATGTTCAGGCGAAAAACAAATAACACGACTGGTTCCCTTTGCTGCTTCTAAGGTAAACAGATCATCATTAGATTGTTCTGATTCTGGCGTGTCTTTCATTAACGCTGCGAAGTCGTTGGTAAATACAAAGGTTCCTTCATATTTAGGGTTAACTTCACCATTTATCCGAGTGTTGCCCGAACATAAGTAACAGTTTGGATCATGAGCCACACTGTCTGCGACTTGAGGTTTTTCTACTTGGCCCTGCCAAGGCCTTTTGGCACGGTGTGGAGAAACCAACACCCAATCTCCTGTTAGGGGATTACGGCGACGATGTGAATGATCAATCGGGTCAAATGTAGACATTTTCTGTGCAACCTAAAATAAATAATTAATAAAACAGCTGCTTTATCTTCGCAAAACTTAGCTGTCGTTTTATAGGGTATTAATCGTCAATATCTTGCTGGCTTAGCCAACTGTGTAACTTTTCTAAATCTTTGTGCGCGGCTTCGTTAAGCTGCTCAACCCAGTCGTGAACATTTTCCCACCAAGCAGGGTGATCACCTTGCTGAATTTCATTGGCTATTTTCTGAACTCTCGCTAAACCAACTGAACCAGCCGCACCTTTAATTTTATGAGCCTGAGAACAGACTTCATCTTTTTCATCAGCACTCAGGCTGACTTGTAGTATTTCTAAATACTCAGGTATATTATCCTGAAATACACCAACACTGGTTCTTACCATTTCATGTCCAATGGTATCCACCAACATCTGTAACATTTCTAAATCTAAAATAGCTTCTAATTGCCCAGTTTTCGGCGCTTCAACTGTTCTGTGAGGCTCAGATATTGGTTCACAAAACAAGCTATTGAATACTTCAATAATACGACTCTTTTTCACTGGTTTGGCAATTACGTCATCCATGCCATTGTCTAAATACTCTTGTCGAGTTTTAATAACATTCGCAGTAAGAGCAACTATACTTGTCTGCTCAACCAAACTCTCATCATGTAATACTCTCGCCACATCAAAGCCAGTCATATCAGGCAATTGTATGTCTAACAAAATGAGATCGTAATCCTTGTCCCTAGCTTTATCTATAGCTTCTTGGCCCGTCATAGCTACATCGACATTTTGCCCCAACTTTTCCAATAGGGCTTTCGCCACCATCACATTCAGCTCAATATCTTCAACTAATAAAATTTCTAAGCCAGTAACTTTTAGTTCTTCTACCTGTAATGGCTTTTGACTAATCGCCAAGGGTAAATTAACAGTAAAACAAGTGCCTTCACCCATCACACTGCTAACGTTAATCTTACCATTCATCAATGACACCATTTGCTGACAAATAGCGAGGCCAATTCCTGTGCCCGTTGCACTTTGATGTTCTGGTAAATCAACTTGATAATACATTGCAAAAATCTTTTCTAGATCTTCTGCAGGGATCCCAACACCAGTATCGCAAACTTTAAAGGTCACCATGCTGTTCTGGGAATCAATTGATTCTGCTGATACTTCTAAGGAAACTTTACCCTTTTGAGTAAATTTCACAGCATTAAACAACAAGTTCCACAAGGTTTGCCTTAGTCGAGTACCATCAACCTCTACTAATGCAGGCAAAGGATCATTGATAGTCGCCTCAAAAGCTAAATCCTTATCTTTAGCCAATAAATCTATAATACTTCCTAACTCTTGAGTGAAGTCTCTAATAGATACAGTCTTTAAAGATAATTCTAACCTATCTCTATCTAGGCGATCTAAGTCAATTATGTCATTAAATATATTTCCTAAGGTAATACCACTGGCGTAAATGGTACTCACCCAAGAAAATTGCTCATTGGTAAGCTTGGTATCTCGCAACATTCGACTCAAACCTACGATGCCATTTAGCGGTGTTCGTAACTCATGACTAATAGTGGCAATAAACTTAGTTTTGTCTTTACTTGCTTTGGCTACCGCATTTTCAGCTTGTTTACGTTCGGTAATATCACGACCAAAAGCCAGCAAACCCAATCTCTCGTTATCTGCACTATGGAAAGGTACTTTACGCATTTCAAAATAACGCAATTTTCCATCTGAAAAACGTAGCCACAGTTCTTCAGTAATACTCATGTTATTCTCAAGTACATCGTGGTCACTGGCCACGACTTGGCTGGCCAACTCTTCGTCATATACTTGGTGAGGGGTGAGTCCCATTAATTCCTGTTCGGTTTTACCGGTCATTTGCTCTGCAACGCGGTTACAGCCAGCAAATTGTCCTTCTTCATTTCGATAATAGATAAGATCTGGCGAAGCATCTATGATTGAACGTAAAAGTGTTGACGACCTTAATGCTTGTTGTTCTTTTTCTGACTTGTCTTCGATTTCCCGTTCTAGATCAGTAAACATATTCTCGCGCTCTAATTGCGCGTTTTTACGTTGTTCTATTTCGTGATTTAATTGTTTGATATTGTTTTGTAAAGTTCGATTAAGTAACTCGTCTTCTTCACGAAGCTTTTCTAACTGCGCTACTGCGTCTTTTAATCTGAGCCTAGACTGTTCTAATTGTTTGACTAGCTCACTAAAAAACCATAACACCCAAGGGGCACTCAGCAAAGACAGGATAGTGGCACCGATAAAATCTTGAGTTTGCACCCCACCATCTAGCCAAACACGTAAAACGTAGGTCCCTAGAAAAGTAAAAATCAAGGTAAAAACAACAAACAGCAAACTAGCCTTTACAGCTCCAAAACGAATAATAAATTTTGCAAAGCGGATTACCCAAGGATCTAACGGAGTATTTTCTGGCATAATTAAGAGTCTCAAAATAGTCGAATTATCTTTTATATGACTGGCCATTTACGTTGACTAATATACAACCAAAATCATTTAAGCGGCGACATGCTAACAAGAATGTCCTTAGGATCAAAACTTCCCGTCAATTTAAAGAAAATAAGCTATAGCCAAAAACACTACTTATGCACAAAAAGTGGATAATTATTCTAATTAAACTTATCGCGACAACAAAAATAACTCTATTTATTAACCTTTTGATCACATTTATTAGTTGAAATGCAGTTTTTTACATAGCTTATAACTAAGACAAGAAAACACATTAACATACTGATTTTTATTGACTTTAATCAATAAAATCATATTAAATTTGTTTTTTCTTTAATTCATATTAATATGAAATTTGATTTATAATTTGATACTCGGTATTTTACACGACCTGCTTAGTATAAATATTCGATAGTCGGCTGGCATTCCCAATAAAAAATACGAAGAAAAAGCATCGGGTTAGGCAAGAAGCCAAATCGCGTTTTTACACGCACCTTTGATGTTAAGTAGCAGCAAAAATTACACTCGCCCAGTCGACGGTTGAAGGAGTTTACATTAATGAATTTATATCATCCTAATGATTCGAAGGATAACTGTGGTTTTGGTTTAATTGCCCATACTCAAGGCGAACCAAGTCACAAATTAGTCAGCACCGCTATTGAAGGTCTTGACCGTATGCAACATAGAGGCGGCATAGCCGCTGATGGCATAACCGGTGATGGCTGTGGACTATTATTACAAAAACCTGATGCTTTCTTTCAAAAAGTAGCGTCTGACAACGACTGGAAGCTTAGTAAAAAGTATGGCGTTGGAATGATATTCCTAAACCCAGACAAAACATTAGCTGCAGAAGCACGTCAGGTTATCAGTGAAGAGTTACAAAAAGAAACCCTAGCTTTAGTGGGTTGGCGAGTTGTGCCTACAGATGATTCTATCTTAGGTGATTTAGCGGCTAGCTGTGTACCTCAGATTGAACAAGTTTTTATCAACGCTCCTCTAGGTTGGAGATCTGAAGATTTAGGACGTCGATTATTTATGGCTCGTCGCCGTATTGAAAAACGTCTTGAAAACGATCCTGAGTTTTACATTGCGAGTATGTCTAATACTGTGACTGTCTATAAAGGACTTGTCATGGCTGGTGACTTACCTAAATTCTATTTAGATTTAGCCGATGAAAACATGAAGTCTTCTATTTGTGTTTTCCACCAACGTTTCTCAACCAATACATTACCTCGCTGGCCTCTGGCTCAGCCTTTTAGGTTTTTAGCGCATAATGGTGAAATTAACACCATACGTGGTAACCGAGACTGGGCTAAAGCTCGTTCTGGAAAATTCAAAACGCCTTTATTACCCGATCTTGCCGATGCAGCACCATTTGTAAATGAAGTTGGCTCAGATTCTTCTTCATTAGATAACATGTTAGAAGTATTTTTAGCCGGCGGAATGGATTTATTCCGTGCTATGCGTTTATTAGTGCCGCCCGCTTATCAAAATAACAAAACCATGGATGAAGACTTAAAAGCCTTCTATGAATTTAACTCCATGCACATGGAACCATGGGATGGCCCAGCAGGTATCGTTTTAACAAATGGCCGCCATGCTGCTTGTAACCTAGATCGAAACGGTTTGCGCCCAGCTCGTTACGTTATTACTAAAGATGGTTTAATTACTTTAGCCTCAGAAGTAGGTATTTGGGATTATGCACCTGAAGACGTTGTAGAAAAAGGTCGCGTAGCGCCAGGTGAAATGTTAGCTGTAGATACTGAAACAGGTAAAATTTGGCGTTCAAATGAAATTGATAACGATTTAAAAAATCGCCACCCTTATAAAGAGTGGTTAGATAAAAGTATCCGTCGTTTAGTGCCCATTGAAGAAAGTGAAACGCCTGAGATTGGCAAACGCATGTTCAACGATGACACGATGAATACATACTTCAAGCAATATAATATTAGCTATGAAGAAATGGATCAGGTTATTAAAGTATTGGCTAAAGATGGCCAAGAAGCAACGGGCTCCATGGGAGATGACACGCCAATGGCAGTGTTATCAACCAAAAGTCGAACAATTTACGACTATTTCCGTCAACAATTTGCTCAGGTAACTAACCCGCCAATCGATCCATTACGCGAAAATCACGTTATGTCTTTGGCGACATGTATTGGCCGTGAGCAGTCAGTATTTACCGAAACTTCTGGTTACGCTGACCGTGTATTGTTTGACTCTCCAGTCATGACATACACAGATCTAAAACAATTACGTCAATACGACCCACAGCACTACTACGCAGAGTTTGTTGAGCTTAATTACAAACCAACTGAAGGTCTGAAAAAAGCCTTAAATCGTGTATGTGATGAAGTAGAACATTTGGTTAACCACAAACGTGCAGCATTTGTAATCTTATCTGACCGTGGTATTAAACCTTCATTAATTCCTATTCCAGCAGCTATGGCTGTAGGTGCGGTTCAAAAACGCTTGGTCGACAAAGGCTTACGTTGTGATGCCAACATCGTTGTTGAAACAGCTTCAGTACGCGACCCACACCATTACGCTGTTTTATTAGGCTTAGGTGCAACCGCTATTTATCCTTTCCTTGCTTATGAAATTATTGAGCAGATGTGTGAATCGGGACAAATCGAGCAGACACCATTACAAGCTATAATGAATTACCGCAAAGGCATTAATAAAGGTCTTTATAAGATCATGTCTAAAATGGGTATTTCAACCATTGCAAGCTACCGTTGTTCGAAATTATTTGAAGCAGTCGGTATCAATGACGCAGTGATGGAAACTTGTTTTAAGGGTGTTCCAAGCCGTATTCAAGGGGCTGGATTTGAAGACTTCGAGCAAGACCAAATCAACCTAAACCGTGTAGCATGGTTAAAACGTAAACCGTTAAATCATGGCGGACTGTTAAAATATGTACATGGTGAAGAGTACCACTCGTATAACCCAGACGTTGTCACTACTCTACAAAAAGCAGTAGTCAGTGGTAATTACTCAGATTATGAAAAATACAGCGCATTAGTCAACGACCGTCCAATTGCTTGTTTCCGTGATTTATTAGCTTTAAATCCTGAATCAGATGCAATTTCTATTAATGAAGTAGAATCAGCAGATAGTCTTTACAAACGTTTTGATACTGCAGCTATGTCGATTGGCGCGTTAAGCCCTGAAGCACATGAAGCGCTAGCTATAGCCATGAACCGTTTGGGTGGTAACTCTAACTCAGGTGAAGGTGGTGAAGACGTTAAACGTTTTGGTAATGAGAAAAACTCAAACATCAAACAAATAGCCTCTGGTCGTTTTGGTGTGACGCCTCATTACTTAGTTAACGCTAAAATTCTACAAATTAAAGTCGCTCAAGGTGCAAAACCTGGTGAAGGTGGCCAATTGCCTGGTGATAAAGTCAATGCTTACATTGCTGAACTTCGTCACTCAGTGCCAGGTGTCACACTGATTTCACCTCCACCACATCACGATATTTATTCTATCGAAGATTTGGCTCAGCTTATATTTGACTTAAAACAAGTTAATCCAACTGCCCTAATCTCAGTGAAACTAGTATCTGAACCAGGCGTTGGTACTATCGCCTGTGGTGTAGCAAAAGCTTATGCTGATTTAATCACTATTTCAGGATATGACGGCGGAACAGGCGCAAGTCCATTAACATCTGTAAAATATGCAGGTAGTCCTTGGGAGCTTGGCTTAGCTGAGACTCAACAAGCACTTGTTAGTAATGGCCTACGTCATAAAGTACGCGTACAAACAGACGGCGGATTAAAAACCGGCTTAGATGTTGTTAAAGGCGCTATTTTAGGTGCTGAAAGCTTTGGTTTTGGTACTGGCCCTATGGTGGCACTAGGCTGTAAATACCTACGAATTTGTCACTTAAATAACTGTGCGACAGGTATTGCAACACAAGACGAAAATCTAAGGGACAACCATTTTATTGGTTTACCTGAAATGGTCATGAACTACTTTAAGTTTGTTGCCCAAGAAGTGCGTGAAATCATGGCTTCGCTAGGTGTAAGTAAGTTGGATGACCTGATAGGTCGTACCGATTTATTAAAAGTACTTGATGGTGTGACTGCTAAGCAGAATAAATTGGATCTTAGTCCTATATTGGCTAAACCAGAAGAAGGCGATCATACCAAGTTATTCTGTAGCCAAGAAAACAACGAACCTGCTGATAAAGGTGACTTAAATCAGCAATTATTAACTGATTTACAGTCTGCAGTCGAAAACAAAACCGGTGGTGTATTTAATTACGACATTCGTAACACTGACCGTTCTGTAGGTGCGATTATTTCTGGCCTTATCGCTCAAAATCATGGCAACCGTGGTATGGACGAGCAACCGATTAAACTAAACTTTAAAGGCACAGCTGGTCAAAGTTTTGGGGTATGGAATGCAGGTGGTTTAGAAATGACCATTGCTGGTGATGCCAACGATTATGTCGGTAAAGGCATGGCAGGCGGTAAACTGGTTATTCATCCACCTAAAGGTGTAAGTTTCAAATCGAATGAAAGTGTTATTGCTGGTAATACGTGTTTATACGGTGCAACTGGCGGTAAATTATTTGCAGCAGGTTTAGCCGGTGAACGTTTTGCCGTACGTAACTCTGGTGCAATCGCTGTAGTTGAAGGTATCGGTGACAATGGTTGTGAATACATGACTGGCGGAATCGTTGCTGTGTTAGGCCGCACGGGTGTTAACTTTGGTGCAGGTATGACAGGTGGTTTTGCTTATATTCTTGATGAACAAGGTGATATAGACCAACGTGTAAACGGTGATTTAGTTGAAGCTATGACAATTGGCGACAAAGCTATTTTAACGGAACACTTACGCGGTCTAATCAACCAGCATTACGAAGAAACAGGTAGTGAGCATGCTCATAATATTTTGAGCAACTTTGCTGAGTTCTTACCTAAGTTTAGACTGGTTAAACCTAAAACCAGTGATGTTAAAAATTTACTTGGTCACATTAGTCGGTCTTCTGCCGAACTACGTGTTCAAGTGCAATAAGGGGGTATCATGTCTAATAATGTATACCAGTTCGTTGATGTAGAACGTATTGATCCACCAAAAAAGCCGTCTCACATCAGGAAAGAAGAATTTGCTGAAATATATCAGCCGATGAGTGACACCCAAGTAGCAGGTCAAGCTGACCGTTGCTTAGATTGTGGTAACCCTTATTGTGAATGGAAATGCCCAGTACATAACTATATCCCGCAGTGGTTAAAACTAGCCAATGAGGGACGTATTTTTGAAGCAGCTGAGTTATCAAGCAAAACCAATACATTGCCAGAAGTATGTGGTCGTGTTTGTCCACAAGATCGTTTGTGTGAAGGCGCATGTACTCTGAATGACGACTTTGGTGCTGTGACAATTGGTAGTATTGAAAAGTACATTACAGACACAGCTTTTAAACAAGGCTGGCGTCCAGATATGTCTAAAGTTGTCAAAACCGACAAGAAGGTAGCGATAATCGGTGCCGGACCTGCTGGTTTAGGTTGTGCAGATATTCTTGTTCGAAATGGTGTTAAACCGGTTGTTTTTGATAAATACGAAAAAATTGGCGGCTTATTAACATTTGGCATTCCATCATTCAAATTAGAAAAAGACGTAATGTCACTTCGTCACGAAATCTTTGCAGAAATGGGGATTGAATTTGTACTTAACACTGAAATTGGTAAGGACATTCCGTTCCAAGATCTGCTAGATGAGTACGACGCCGTATTCTTAGGCATGGGTACTTACAAACCAATGCAAGGTGGTTTCGACAACGAAAAAGCACCGGGTGTGTATGAAGCACTTCCTTATTTAATCGCAAACGTTAATCGTGAATTAAAACTAGAAAAATCACCTACCGATTTTGTTGATATGAAAGACAAAAAGGTAGTCGTTCTAGGTGGTGGTGATACCACTATGGATTGTGTTCGAACTGCGATTCGTCAAGGTGCCACAGATGTAACTTGTGCTTACCGTCGTGATGAAGCAAGCATGCCAGGCTCTCGTCGTGAAGTTGTCAATGCTCGTGAAGAAGGTGTTAACTTCGAGTTTAACCTTATGCCACTAGACATAGCCGTGAATGACAAAGGCGAAACGATTGGTGTGAAAATGGTTAAAACTGAGATGGGACAACCGGATGCAGAAGGTCGTCGTCGTCCAGTCGTGATTGAAGGTTCTGAACATGTACTTGAAGCTGATGCGGTAATTATCGCTTTTGGTTTCCAACCAAGTCCAGCACCTTGGTTTGCTGATTACGGTATCATCTTAGATGAAAAAGGCCGTGTTCGTGCACCTAGAAATGGAAAGTTTGCTTTTCAAACATCTAACCCTCAGATTTTCTCTGGTGGTGACATGGTACGTGGTTCTGACTTAGTGGTAACCGCCATTGACGAAGGCCGAGTAGCAGCTGAAGGCATAATGGACTACTTGAACGTCTAAACCATTTTGTATTGAAGATTAAAAAGGGATCTAACTGTAAAAAGTAGGTCCCTTTTTAGATCCTGACTATCAAACATGTAGTTTATATACAAAAACATCTAATTATATTTAACTTAAACTTGAAGTTATGTATCGAATTGGTAAGGTTAATGCCCTATTCGAATTGTATTAATATATTTTAATACTAATGTTAGTTCAAAGTCATAAGGGAATATAATCTTGCTCAATACTCAGCCCAAAACACTTAGCTTTTCTATTTTTACCTCTAGTTGTTTACTTTTATCAGCGTGTGGGGGCGGCTCTTCCTCTACTCCCCAAACTAATACAACAACACCAGCTAAAACGATAGAACCACTGTCGGTTTCAGGTTTGACTGAAGGAGCGTTAGTAGGAAGTAATGAAAGTTTAGTGATAACAGCTAAATCAGCTGATTTAAGCAGAGCCACCTTAACCTTAAACGGCGAAGACATAGCCACAATTAGCACCTCTCCTTTTGAATTTACTGCCACTAATACCAGCCAATTAGCTCAGTTACCCATTGGCCACCACGAGATTTCGCTAACAGGCATAGTGGATAATAAAGAACAAAAAATTAATATGTCTTTTAGGCAAGATGGGGAATATTTAGCAACTTATGCAGCGGTTAATTATGTTCATGAGAATGCACCATATGAATTGAACTCAACAAACAACATAGGGGGAATAGCTTATCTTGCCAAAGAAGGCGGATGGATAGATATTGCAGCGGATGCTGACATAGCTAACACCGAATTCGATAGCTTATACACTCGTGAACTTTCTCAAGCCAACATAGATTTAGCCCATACAGTTTCAAATGGCAGTTACTTAGTTAACCTGCACTTTGCCGAAATTTGGTTTAACGGCACCACACGAGATGGCCGCGGGGCCCGTTTATTTGACGTGTCCATTGAAGATAACTTGATTGCCGATGATGTAGACATATTTGCCGAAGTCGGCTTTATGTCAGCTTATACAATCCAACAAGAAGCAGTGGAAATCAGTGATGGAGAACTCAACATTTCTTTAAAGGGCATTATTGAAAATGCCACAATAAATGCGTATTCAATCCAACGGCTTTTAAATGCTTGGGATGATGAAGATTCAGACAGTATTTTAAACTTCGATGACAAATGTTTAGGTACAAATGAAGGAGCAGAAATTGACGATAACGGTTGTGCCTTGCCACCACCTCCCCCTGTGCCTTCCGAAACTCCAATAAAAATTGATGGCGGCATGTTTGTTGAAAAAGATGGCTTGTTAGTGGTTGAAATGGAATCAACTGATCATCCACAAGGTTGGAAATTTGAAACAGGCCGAGATGCCGCCGGAGCCGGTTATCTCAATATGTTAGCAGCCCAGGCCGCTTGGAAACCTAGCAATGTAAAAGAGATCATTAACGTAAGAATTAAAATCAATAACCCTGGTAAATATCAATTCCAATGGCGTAACTTAATCACCAAAGAAGGTGTTCCTTCAACCGAACATAACGATAGTTACTTAAAAATTCATGCTGATAAATTTTACGGACAAAAAGGCACTAATATCGTGTGTCCAAAACAACTCGCACCTGAAAATAAATGTACACCTTCTGGCAGAACTTTAGCTGGAGAAGCGGTGTTAGGTTACTTTAAAGTATATCGTTCAGGGTCTCCTATCGACCAATGGAAATGGTCAACCTTTACTAGTGATAGTGACGGACACACCATTTTTGCAGAATTCGAAAAGGCTGGAGAATATGAAATAGAAATAGCCAATCGTTCTGATTACCACGCTATCGATAGGTTTGTATTATTTAGGGACGGTAACGAAACAAACAATGTGACTAAATCTAAAGCACAAGATCTTGCCACGCCAGAATCAGATAGAGAGCCTTAACTTGTGTTTGATCAAATATCAACGCCCATTAAATTAGAGCTGCCTATGTTGCTCTAATATTCTAAATAGACCTATAACTCGTTCTGCGCTATTTGTTTTAAGGCTTTCTCAAATACCTCAGCGGGTTGGCCTCCACTGATCAAATGTTTGTTATTAACGATAACAGCAGGTACTGAACTGATACCTGCAGCTTGGTAATGTTGTTGCTGTTTTCTCACCTTTTCAGTGAAAGCATCTGACGCTAAAATACTATGCGCTTTTTCAACATCTAACCCCAATTTATCCACCACAGCTATAAGCTGTTGGTGATCACTAGGATTACCTTCTTCCTGAAAATATAAATCGAACAAGGCAAGTTTTAACTCAGTTTGTTTTCCTATTTCATCAGCCCAATGTAATAACCTATGGGCGTCAAAGGTATTGTAAATTCGGCCGCCACCTCTGACACCAAATTCGTAACCTACACTCACGCCTCGTTGTATTATAGTTTGTCGATTTTGTTCAGCTTGTTGCTCGCTTATCGAATACTTTTGGGTTAAATGTTCAACGATTTCCTGGCCTTCTGGTGGCATATTGGGGTTTAACTCAAACGGCTGCCATGTAATCTTAGCTTGAATTTCGGGTGCTAGATTTTGCAAAGCTTGCTCCAGAGCTTTGTAACCAATAATGCACCAAGGACAAGATACATCTGATACAAGATCAATGGTTAACTGAGTTTTCATCATTTACCTGTGCTGTTATTGATTGGTGTGTTCTTAATGGGCGTGTTATCAATGTGCGTTACATTGCCTGAGGTGCTAGAGGATTCGTCAAACAACCACACAAGTCCATTTCGTATCGCATCTGGCGTGGCTGATAAGTGATTATGAGCAGCCAACCTAGATATTTTGTCTGGCCACACTTGTGGTTGTTTTTGCCAGAAATCGAGCCAGTTTTCAGCCGGCTCTTTGTATTGTTTCGCGTCAAATTCTGCCAAAGACACGAACACCTTGGGTCTATTTTTTCGAGCCCGTAAAGGTTGTTTAAAATACTGCAAATTTCGATGTAAGGCTGGGTTACTGGCAATCACACCATAAAATGGTACTTTGCCATACATACTTGAATAAAGACCAAATTGTCCGCCTAGAGACTGACCATACAATATTTGTTTATCTGTCTGAACTCTATACTTATTATTTATAGTCGGCATTAAATAATCGATAAAAAACTGCTCAAATACTTGCGCTCCTCCCCAATGATCTCGTTCTTTCGAAGGCACAGTGAAATCATGGCTTCTATCGTTTCCTTTTTTCCAGTCATGAGTACCGTAACTTATCCCTACTACTATCATTGGAGGAATATCATCCATCCACCTTAGATGCGTATAATTAGCAGCGAACAGAGGGAAATTAGTGCCGCCATCGGTAAGGTATAAAACTGGAAACTGTTGCTGTTTATCTTGATGATACTCTTCTGGTAAACGTACAAAAATATGATACGGCAGATTGTTTTTAGTTTTATGGGCGTTCTTTAATTCAAAATATTCTACCTGTCCTAAACCTTGCAGCTTTTCCCAAGCAACTGGCTTTGCTTGCAATTGAATACTTATTAGTAATGCTACAAACCAATAAAGTTTAATTCGATTGATCATGAAATCCCCCTAAAATATGCACTTATTATTATTCAGGCAAAAACATAAAACTGCACCTACATCTAGTTAACTTGACGAATTTAACGGTTAAACTCCACTAAACGATAATGCTCTACATCAGGAAAAGGGTCGTAAAAGTGATGAAGTAAAGATTTCCATTCTTGATACTCTTCTGACTGACGAAACCCTATGG
>NZ_JBPOFP010000006.1:0-83368 GCF_051252315.1 Paraglaciecola sp.
AGTCATACTCCTCATATCAATTCACTAGGTGTAATTGCTATTGGGGTAGGCGGCCTGGAAGCTGAAACTGTGATGTTAGGCCGACCATCAATGATGCGCATGCCGAATATCGTAGGTGTAAAAATTGTTGGTCAGCGAAAAGAAGGGATTACAGCCACTGACATCGTTTTAGCCATTACCGAATATTTGCGAGAATCAAAAGTTGTGTCTGCCTACTTAGAGTTTTTTGGTGAAGGTGTAAAGAATTTAAGTATAGGTGATAGAGCAACAATTTCTAATATGACGCCAGAATACGGCGCCACGGCAAGTATGTTTTATATTGATGAACAGACCCTAGATTATCTTAAAATGACGGGTAGAGAGCCGGCGCAAATTAAGTTAGTTGAAACCTATGCGAAACAAACCGGATTGTGGGCAGAACAGTTGGCTGGTGTTGAATACCACCGAGTTTTAGAGTTTGATTTATCTTCAGTAAGCCGAAATGTAGCGGGTCCATCAACCCCTCATAGTAGAATAGCGACAAAAGATTTGGTTAATAAAGGGCTTGCGCCAATTAGTCAAAAAATAAATGACGTTGAAAAAGGAAATAAATTACCTGATGGTGCGGTTATCATAGCCGCGATCACAAGTTGCACAAATACGAGTAATCCTAGAAACGTTATTGCCGCTGGTTTATTAGCGCGAAATGCAAACAAGTTGGGTTTAACAAAAAAAGCATGGGTTAAGTCTTCTTTTGCTCCAGGTTCAAAGGTAGCAGAGTTGTATTTGCAACAAGCCGGCCTTCTTACAGAAATGGAAACGTTGGGCTTTGGTATAGTGGGTTTTGCCTGCACCACTTGTAATGGTATGAGTGGTGCCTTAGACCCAGAAATTCAGCAGAAAGTTATTCAACAAAATGTGAATACAAGTGCGGTGTTATCAGGCAATAGGAATTTTGATGGACGTATTCATCCTTACGTTAAACAAGCTTTTTTAGCCTCGCCCCCGTTAGTAATTGCCTATGCAATTGCAGGAACTGTTCGGTTTGACATTGAAAACCATATTTTAGGAACAGGACCTAAAGGTGAAAACATTACTCTAAAAGACATTTGGCCTAGTGATAGTGAAATAGACGAGCTTGTTAACACTTGTGTTAAACCCAAGCATTTTCAAAAGGTATATACACCTATGTTTGATATCGCTTCTTTTGAGCCTGCAGAAAGCCCATTATATAACTGGCGTCCATCGAGTACTTACATAAGAAAACCTCCTTATTGGCAAGGGGCGTTAGCACAAAAACGTAACATGCAAAATATGCGCGCCTTAGCAATATTGGGAGATAACATAACGACGGATCATTTATCTCCTTCTAATGCAATTATGTTAGATAGTGCTGCAGGTGAATATTTGCACAAAATGGGTCTAAAAGAAGAAGATTTTAATTCTTATGCCACCCACAGAGGTGATCATCATACGGCGCAAAGAGCAACATTCGCCAATCCTAAATTAATCAATGAAATGGTGGTAGAAAACGGCTTGGTAAAACAAGGTTCTTTCGCAAGACTGGAGCCTGAATCAAAGATTATGAGGATGTGGGAGACAATCGAAACTTATATGCAACGTAAACAACCTTTAATCATTATTGCAGGGGCTGACTATGGTCAAGGCTCATCTAGAGATTGGGCAGCTAAGGGAGTCCGACTAGCGGGAGTGGAAGTTATAGTTGCTGAGAGTTTTGAACGTATCCATAGAACCAACTTAGTTGGTATGGGAATATTACCTTTAGCGTTCCCACCTGGTATCAGTAGAAAAACCTTAGGATTAACCGGATCTGAAACTTTTAATGTGTCTGGCAATTGTTTAGCCGGCGAAACGATGTTGTTGAATTTTGTTAGAGAAAATGGAGAGTCAGTTGAAGTGCATATGACCTGTAGACTAGACACTGATGATGAGGTGAAGGTCTATAAGGCTGGCGGCGTATTGCAAGGGTTTGCCAAAGACTTTTTAGCTTCAAACCCTCATTAAAGCTCAAATGAATATGAATAATTATCAACAACAAAAAATTAACGCGACATATATGCGTGGTGGCACCAGTAAAGGTGTATTTTTTAATAAATGTGATCTTCCCGTTGAAGCTCAAACTGCGGGCGAAGAAAGAAACAATATTGTATTACGAGTGTTAGGCAGCCCTGATCCCTATGGAAAACAAGTTGATGGTATGGGAGGAGCAACCTCAAGTACCAGCAAAGTGGCAATTGTTTCCAAAAGCAAAAGAGAAGGCCATGATGTAGACTATTTATTTGGTCAAGTTTCTATAGGCAAGCCTCTCGTGGATTGGAGTGGTAACTGTGGTAATTTAACAGCCGCAGTAGGTGCCTTTGCCATCAATCATGGCCTAATTGATCAAGATTTAGATACCACAACTCGAATAGTCAAAGTAAGAATTTGGCAAGTTAATATCCAAAAAACTATTATTGCCAATGTGCCAGTCTGTAATGGGCGTCTAGTTGAATGTGGTGACTTTGAATTGGACGGCGTAACCTTTCCTAGTGCTAAAATTAACATTGAATTTATCCAGCCAGTGGATGTAAATGACGCACTGTTTCCAACGGGCAATAAATTAGAGCGATTAGAAGTGCCCGAACTTGGCAGTTTTGATGTGACTATGATTAATGCGGGTATTCCGACCATTTTTATTAAAGCCAGTGACCTAGGTTATTTAGGCACAGAGTTACAGGACGATATCAACAATTCATCACAGGCCCTTGAACAATTTGAAACAATTCGAGCCTATGGTGCACTAAAAATGGGGCTAATCAAAAATTTACGAGAAGCCGCTACTCAACAACATACTCCCAAAATAGCTATGATTGCAGAACCGCAAACTTATGACGCTTCAAGTGGTAAAAAGATTTTAAAAGAACACATTGATTTATCGGTTAGAGCCTTGTCCATGGGAAAGCTGCATCACGCCATGATGGGGACAGCAGCAGTCGCTGTTGCAGCTGCTAATTCTGTACCTGGAACCTTAGTCAATTTAATGTCTAAAGGGGAAAACTCTAACGTAACCTTTGGTCATCCTTCAGGTACGTTGAAAGTCGCGGCGAATACATCGTTAGTAAAAGAAAACTGGACAGTTAACAAAGTAGTGATGAGTAGAAGTGCTCGAATACTGATGGAAGGGCAGGTACGTATACCTAGTTCATATCAATTGGTGGATAAAGTTTGACTGTGAAGCTAGTTGTAGAAACCAATCCACTCACTTGTCCTTTTTGTCACCAGGCCAATTACTGTTCGAATAATGAGAACAGAGCTTGCTGGTGTTTTAATACTAAGGTGCCACAAGAATTAATCGAACTTTTACCTAACAGTGTAATAAACAAAAGCTGTATTTGTAGTAAATGTGTGGATAATTTTCGTGAATCTCCTTCCTTATTTAAAAGCACTTATTCGCCTCAGTAACAGTCGTTTACATCTTGTTAAGGGAATATTCAGTAAACAGGTTTACTATTAGTGTTTTATAATTTGGATGAGAACTTTTTATGACTAAATTCTATTCTATATGTTTAGTAGCCTTGTTAATGACTAATACTAGCTTTGCTAGCAGTGACGTTAGACAAATTTCAGTTACAGGGATAGGAAGTGTTGCCAGTACCCCTGACACATTTAATTTTACCGTTCAGCTAGAAGAAAAAGGTAAACTAGCAGGTGAATTAAACAAAACTATAGAGCGCAAAACACTAAACATTGTAGAAAAATTGCTAAATTTAGGAATAGAGAAAAAGTCTATTCAAGCATTACACGTTAGATTTACCCCTTGGGTAGAATACAAAAGAGAAGGCAACGAACATAAAGGAGTGGTACTAACTCGAAAAATAACAGTTACTTTAGATAACTTGGATATATATGGAAAATCTATAGATACCTTACTTAATATTGGTATTACGCGAATTGACGGGTTTAGTGCTTCTAATAGCCAAGGTAATGCATTATACGAAAAGGCGTTAGAGCTAGCTTTGTTAAATGCCAAAACTAAGGCTTCAAAAATGGCACTAACATTAGGCTTGAACTTAGACCAAGTCATGACCATATCAGAACAATCGAGTCATCAAGTTATGCCAGTACAAATGGAAAGCCTGAGAATGAATTCAGCTAAATCATCGAGTTATCAACCTGGTGAGATGCAAACACAAGCAAAAGTGTCTGTTGTGTTTAGGCTAGTTGATTAAAAATTACAATATTTATCATAAATTAGGGATCTACGATTTAATGTCGCAGAATAAAATTACACATTACAACGAGTTGACTCAACAAATTGAATCGTTGATTTGTGGAGAGACAGATTACATTGCCAATATGGCAAATATAAGTGCATTACTTTATTGGCATCTAAAAGACGTTAACTGGGCTGGATTTTATTTGGCTAAAGGAAACGAATTGGTACTTGGGCCATTCCATGGACAACCAGCCTGTATTCGTATTCCAATGGGCAAAGGCGTTTGTGGCACAGCGGCTGCAGAGCAAAAAATACAGCTAGTCGAAGATGTTCACCAGTTTTCTGGGCACATAGCCTGTGATGCCAAGTCCAACTCAGAAATAGTCTTACCGATATTGATAAATGGAAAACTATTTGCAGTTTTGGATATCGATAGTCCTAAAATTGCTCGTTTCGATTCTGATGATCAACAAGGGTTATCTAAAATAGTCGACATATTTCAAAAATCATTTGAATCTGGAGAAAATTCTTAAATGAAAAATATGGTTGATATTCAAGTGGCTTTAGCCACAATTGAAGATATGGAATTTTGGGAAGATAGGGCTGAAGAAGCAACAGATCGACTCAATATTTTGTTACACCTGCTTTACGATCAAGCTGATGAAGATATAAATTCAACGAGTTTAGAGAATATGATCCAGTTTATTTGGGAAAATTGGCGAGAAGATAGCCATTTACTCGATATAGATGAAGATGATTTGTATGACTGGGTTGACCAACTTCTAGCAACTTGGGATGATGAGCAACAAGAACCTCTTTAAACAAACAAAACTAGAAGACTTAATGGACAATCCACAAAAATTTTCAAACAGTAAAGAAGTAATTAACTTCTTAGTCGAGACCTTTCCCGCTTGTTTCAGCAGCAAAGGTGATGCAAAACCACTAAAAATTGGTATTTTCCAAGATTTAGCCGTTCGCCTAGAAAACGAAGAGCGAGTTAGCAAAACGTTATTACGTTCTTCGCTGCGTCATTACACTAATAGTTGGCGTTATCTGCATAGCATTAAAAAAGGTGCTGAACGAGTTGATCTTGATGGCAAAAATATAGCCGTGATTGAAGATGAACATGTTGAACATGCCAAAAAGCAGCTAGACGAAAGCAAAGCGAAAGTAGCTGAAAAGCGCAAAGAGCAAAAACAACAAGCAAATAAAAAAGCTAAGAAAGATATTCCCAAATTTAAAACAACTAAGAAAGTTGATAAAAAAGAGCAGCCTAAAGCTAAACTTCCTCCAGCTGAGAAGTTGAACGATGAACAAGTAAAAGTAGGAACCGCCGTCACGGTTAAAGTTGGCAAAACTCCAATGCCAGCGACAATTACTGATGTTGCAAAAGATGGTATTCAAGTCCAACTAGATAGCGGCATGGTAGTTAAGGTTCAATTAGACAACTTAAGGTTGGCTCGTACAAAGAGGTAATTAAATGATTAGATCAATGCGTGTATCAGTGTTAGCAGCATTAATGGTAACTAGCCCAAATTTAGTAGCCATTGAAAGCAGTACTAGTAGTAAAGAATTGCCTGTACTCAAACAAGAGTCACAACATATAGCTTCTGCGAAAAGGATTTCTTCGCAATTTTTACGAGCACACTATAAACAAGTTGATCTTAATGATGAATTGTCTCACAAAATCTTTGAACGTTTTATACGCTCATTAGATTTTAATAGAAATGTCTTTACCGCTAAAGACATTTCAAGTTTCTCTAAGTTTAAAGACAAATTTGATGACGCTATAGAACGCGGAGACTTGTCAATTGCCTATGAAATTTACCAAGTTAATATGCAAAAACGTGCCGAACGTTATGAATATGCTCTTAGTTTATTAGATAAGTCCTTTGATTTTGAACAAGCTAACGACAAGTTTATCTATGATAGAGAAGAGGCCGATTGGGCCAAAAATACTGCTGAATTAGATGAATTGTGGCGTCAAAGAGTTAAATATGATGCTTTAAATTTAAAGTTAGCGGGTAAAGACTGGGAAAAAACGCAAGAGTTATTAACCAAACGTTATAATCGCGCCATCAAAAGGTTAACTCAAACAACCAGTGAAGACGTCTTTCAAACCGTCATGCATTCTTTTGCACGCAGTATAGAAGCACATACTAGTTATTTGTCACCAAGAAATGCAGAACGTTTTAAAATGGAGATGAATCTTTCATTTGAAGGGATCGGTGCTGTTTTATTAAGCGAAGATGACTATACGGTAATACGTAGTGTCGTTCCTGGCGGTCCTGCAGAATCATCTGGTAAAATCAAACCAGAAGATAAGATCGTTGGTGTAGCTCAAGATGATGACGAATTTGTTGACGTTATAGGTTGGCGTTTGGATGAAGTCGTTGAACTGATTAAAGGGCCAAAAGGAAGTGTGGTTAAGCTACAAATGGTTAAAGGTTCTTCGGAATCAACGGTTCCAGAAGTGGTTACCTTAACCAGAGATAAGATTAAGTTAGAAGATAGAGCAGCAAAATCCGAAGTTTATGTACCGAAAGATGGACCCAACAAAGATCGTAAATTGGGAGTTATTTCCATTCCTTCTTTTTATAATAATCTACATCAAGACGTCAAAAAAGAAATTGCCACTCTTAATGAACAAAATGTACAAGGTTTAATTATCGATCTTAGAGGTAATGGCGGAGGGTCATTGACTGAAGCGACCTTATTGTCAGGCTTGTTTATTGATAAAGGACCTGTAGTACAAATTCGAGATGGGGCAGGCCGTATACGTTTAGAAAAAGACGTCGATGGAAAAGTATACTACGATGGTTCTTTAACGGTATTGGTCGACCGATACAGTGCGTCAGCTTCAGAAATTTTTGCAGCGGCGATGCAGGACTATAAGCGAGGTGTGGTTATTGGGGAACAAACCTTTGGTAAAGGAACAGTACAACAACATAGACCTTTAGGCAGAATCTACGACTTGTATGAAAACCCGTTAGGAAGCGTACAATTTACCATTGCTAAGTTTTATCGTATTAACGGTGGAAGTACACAACATAAAGGAGTTATTCCTGACATTTTGTTCCCATCTGTTATCGACCCCAAAGAGTGGGGCGAAAGCCAAGAAGAAAATGCCCTACCTTGGGATAGTATTGTTCGTGCGAATTATACAACCTTTGGTGAAAATAATGATGTGATTAAAAGTCTGACCGACAAACATCAAAGCAGAATTAAAAATGAGTTTAATTACATTTATGAAGATATAGAGCGTTTTAACGTTAAGAAAGAAGACAAAACTATTTCTTTAGTTGAATCTGAAAGATTAAAAGAAAAGAAAGAAAATGAATTGCGCTCACTAACCCGAGTAAACGAAAGATTGGGGCGACTTGGGCTTCCTAAAGTAGAAAGTTTAGAGGATGATCTACCGGAAGAACTAGAAGAGTTAGACCCATTTTTAGATGAAGCGGCCAATATTACCTATGATGTGTTAGCTGCTGGTAAATACGCAATAAATAACGAACAAAAACGTTAATATCATTAATACAGGCAGTGCCAATTAAACAGGCACTGCTGCTCCTATAAAAATAATAAAAGGGCTGCTTATGAATGCTCGCGGTGAATTTTCGTCTCGATTAGGGTTTGTATTAGCTGCTGCAGGGTCTGCGGTAGGGTTAGGCAATATTTGGGGGTTTCCTACCCAAGTCGCAAGTAATGGTGGCGCGGCGTTTGTCTTAGCCTACATTGTATTGGCCTTTTTATTGGCTTACCCCGTATTAATGGCTGAATTAATAATTGGTCGTGCAACACGTTCAAACATGGTTTCCGCTCTAGGTAAAATTTCTGGCAATTTCACAGGCAAAGCCACTGGTATTTGGGGATTTGTGACTGTATCTCTTATTTTGTCGTTTTATGCCTTGGTAGCGGGCTGGATGTTGTCCCACTTTGTACAAACCATTACAGATATGCTTAGACAAGAATCTTGGTCCACCTGGCTAGTAACGTCTTCAGTGACTCGTGATGTTGTATTTTCAGCTATTTTCCTTACTTTAACCGCCTTAATTGTTACAGGTGGTGTGAGCAAAGGCATCGAAAAATGGTCTGTTCGATTAATGCCAGCATTATTTATTATCATCGGCCTTCTTATTGCTTACGTATCTATGCTCGATGGCGCTTCTGATGGTTGGAGTGCTTATGTGTTGCCTAATTTCAGTTTACTCATGGATCCAGAACTTTTAGTTGACGCTATGGGGCAAGCATTTTTCTCTATGTCTTTGGGCGTAGGGACTATGTTAGTTTATGGATCTTATGTGAGCCAAAAAGAAAACCTCCCCACATTGGGCGCGTCTGTTGCCTTAGTGGATATCGGTGTTGCTGTATTAGCCGGAATGTTAATTATTCCAGCTATGTATGTAGCCTTACACAACGGCATTGAGATTTTTACTGAGTCTGGTGATTTAATAGAAGGGCCTAACTTAATATTTGCTGTATTGCCTTCTTTGTTTGAATCCATGGGTAGTATTGGTGTTTATATAGCATTTGTATTTTTTGCTCTAATGTTAATCGCGGCCTTAACTTCATCGATATCTATGTTAGAAGTACCCGTAGCTTATGTTGTTGAAAGCCATGAGATTGAGCGTAAGCCAGCTGTTTGGATTCTGACAGTTATTGTATTTTTAATAAGCTCAACAATCGCTTTAAATTTTGAACAGTTATTTGGTTTGGTTATTGATTTAACGACTAAGTACAGTCAACCGTTATTAGGTTTGGTTTTATGTATATTTGCAGGTTGGGTTTGGAAACGAAACGAAATTTTAAAAGAGTTACTTCAAGGTAATGAAAATGCCGAGCAAGGGATATTTTGGAAGGTTTGGCCATGGTATGTGAAGTTTGTTTGTCCGGTAGTCATTGCGGTTATGTTTTATTTTAAAATAGCTAGTTAATCAAATAATAAGCTAAGCAGGAAAACAATATGTCGACAGAAAAACAATATAAAGAAGCTTCTTTATTGGATGCCATTATTCCGATTGTAATTTTAATTATTTTATTGGGATCTTCTGTATACCTGTTTGGAGACAACTCTTCATTTGGACCAAATCAAATTGCATTGTTAGTTTCAATGGGCATTGCAGCCATTATTGGTATGAAGAATGGTTACAGTTGGGAAGTCATCGAACAGGGCATCATTAAAGGTATTTCACGATCTTTAGGTGCTATGTTGATTTTGCTTGCCGTAGGCTCATTAATTGGAACTTGGATGTTAGCGGGGACTGTACCCACCCTCATTTATTATGGTTTAGATCTTTTAAATCCATCCATGTTTTATGCGGCTACTTGTTTGATTTGTGCCGTCGTTGCTATGAGCATTGGAAGTTCTTGGACTACAGCCGCTACCGTTGGTGTTGCACTAATGGGGGTTTCAATTGGAATGGGAATGTCAGAAGCAATTACAGCCGGAGCTGTTGTATCTGGCGCCTACTTTGGCGATAAAATATCTCCTTTATCAGAAACGACAAACCTAGCCCCCGCGATAGCTGGCACCAATCTTTTTGAACATATCCAATATATGTTGTGGACTACAGTTCCCAGTATTGTAATTACACTTACATTGTTTGTGTTTATTGGTTTTGGGGCTGAACATTCTGACTCAGCTAGTAAAATAGCTGAAATGCAAACCTTGTTACAGCAAGAGTTCAATCTCGGCATTCATATGTTAATCCCCTTGTTTGTTTTGTTAACTCTTGCTGTTAAAAAAGTGCCAGCTTTCCCATCTGTTTCTATTGGTGCTCTTTTAGGTGGCGTTTGGGCCGCCATATTTCAACCCGAATTAATTGCAGACTTCGCAGATGAAAGTATTGCATCAATTCAAGGCACTATTATTGTCATTTGGTCGGCGTTGTTTGATGGAGTTTCATTTTCAACACCTAGCGATACGTTAAATGATTTATTAAGTCGTGGCGGTATGTCGAGCATGCTAAATACAATTTGGTTAATTATGTGCGCCATGACATTTGGGGCTGTTTTAGAAAAAGTTGGCTTACTTAAACGCGCAGTTAAGGCATTTTTAAAAGGCGCTCATTCAGCTGGCGATATGGTTACCAGAACAATTTTCACATGTCTTGGTACCAATATTATTACTGCAGACCAATACATATCGATTGTTATGCCAGGTCGTATGTATAAAGAAGAGTTTGAAAAACGAGGGCTAGATCAACTTAATTTATCACGTAGTTTAGAAGATGGAGGAACCTTAACTTCTCCTCTAATACCTTGGAACACCTGTGGGGTATATATGCATGGCGTGTTAGCGGTAAACCCATTTGATTATATTTTCTATGCTTTTTTCAATCTAATTAATCCAATCTTAGCGATAATATATGCTTATTTAGGCATTAAAATTTTACGTATTCCGGTGCCAGAGCACCTTTCAAGCGAAAAAACTAATGTGTAGCAATACCCCTTTAGTTTAATAATTCAGTTACTAAGTACTTAGATATTCATTTTGAGAAAAATATGCAAATAGATAATCCAACGGTCAAACGCAGAGAAGACTACAAAGCCCCCGACTTTTTAATAGAAACCGTTGATTTGCATTTTAGTCTAGATGCCCATGAAACCTTAGTGACTTGTAAGACAGCGGTTACGCGTAATGGAAAACATCAAAGACCACTGGTACTTGATGGAGAACAATTGGAGCTATTGGCTGTTGACCTAAATAACCAAGCATGGACAGATTATAGCCAGGACGAAAATTCTTTAACTATTAACACACTAGAAAACCAGTTTGAGTTAACTATAAAAAATAAAATTGACCCAAAGGGAAACTCTAGCCTTGAAGGTCTTTATCAATCAAGTGGCGCGTTTTGCACCCAATGTGAAGCGGAAGGTTTCAGAAAGATAACTTACTTTTTAGATAGACCAGATGTTTTGGCCATCTATAACGTGACTATCGTTGCAGACAAAGGAGCTTATCCATACCTTTTGTCAAATGGAAACAAGGTTGATTCAGGTGAGTTAAATAATAATAGACATTGGGTTAAATGGTCAGACCCATTCAAAAAACCTTGTTACCTTTTCGCCTTAGTTGCAGGAGACTTTGACCTATTAGAGGACACCTTTACCACTCAATCTAATCGACAAGTTAAACTAGAGTTATTTGTTGATAAAGGTAAGGCTGAGCGGGGGGATCATGCTTTATCATCCCTTAAGAAATCTATGGCCTGGGATGAGACCGAATTTGGCCTAGAGTATGACCTAGACATATATATGATAGTCGCAGTGGATTTCTTCAACATGGGAGCTATGGAGAATAAAGGACTAAACGTATTTAACAGTAAGTTCGTTTTGGCTAATAATCAAACGGCTACTGACGAAGACTTTTTTAATATTGAAGCCGTGATAGGACACGAATATTTCCACAATTGGACCGGTAATCGTATTACCTGCAGAGATTGGTTTCAGTTGAGTTTAAAAGAAGGGTTAACCGTATTTAGAGATCAGCAATTTAGTAATGACATGTCTTCACCTATAGTGAATCGAATTAAAAATGTCAGGATCATGCGAGAACATCAGTTTGCAGAAGATGCCAGTGCTATGTCGCACCCCATAAGACCTGATGAAGTTATAGAGATGAACAATTTTTATACAGTCACAGTTTATGATAAGGGAGCTGAAGTAATCCGCATGTTAAATACCATGCTCGGTAAAGAAGGTTTTAGAGCGGGAATGGATTTGTACTTTGAGCGCTTTGATGGTCAAGCTGTAACCTGTGATGATTTTGTACAATGTATGCAAGATGCAAATAATAAGGACTTAACTCAATTTAGACTTTGGTACAGTCAATCAGGCACCCCAATACTTAGTGTGACAGACAAATTTGATAAAACTTCGGGTACCTATGACATTACGTTTACTCAAGTCACTAAACCTACGTTTGACCAAAAAGACAAACAAAGTTTAGTGATACCGATGAAGTTTAGTTTGTTATTGAGCGATGGTAATAACAAGGTTGAAGAGAAAGTCATTAAGCTACATCAAGAGAGTCAAACATTAGAATTTAGCGGCTTGAATGACAAGCCTGTGCCTTCCTTATTACATGATTTTTGCGCGCCTGTGAAACTAATTTATGATTATGGTACCCAAGATTTAGTGCGTTTAATGCTAGGGTCACCAGATGAATTTACCCGTTGGGATGCGAGTCAAAGACTTTTTAGCCAATGTATACACGGTCTTGGGAGTTTAAACAAAGAAGAGCAGCTTAAGTTAATAAACAATACCCTTGCCGTATTTGAAAATGTAATAAACGATAAATCTATGGGGTTGGCTTTAAAAGCTGAATTATTGACAATTCCTAGTTTTGAAAGCTTGTTTCAACAAGTTGACATGGTCGACGTCGAAGAACTTCGCCAAAATCGAGTCAAGCTATTAACCAATTTTGCACACAGGTATCAATTAGAATGGCTAGACGTGTTCAAAAATATCCAGATAGCAGAATATGAATATAATATTGAACAAGTTGAGAAAAGAAAATTACGTAACCTAGCGTTAAAATATATATCAGCTGCTAATCACCCAGAGTCACAACATTTACTCACGCAGCAATTTTTAACGGCTGATAATATGACGGATACACTTGGTGCACTTAATGCCGCACAGCATGGTAAGTTGTCTTTGTTTGATGAGTTAATGACTAAATTCGAACAAAAATGGCATTCAGATTCACTTGTTTTAGACAAGTGGTTTGCCCTGCAGGCCAACACTGATAGGCCAGATATTTTAGCTATTCTAGAAATGTTAAAAGGTCATGACCAATACACAATCAATAATCCTAATAGAGTAAGAGCGTTAATTGGTAGTTTTGCATTTTATAATGTGTCGGGATTCCACAACTTAGACGGCAGTGGTTATAAGTTTGTAGCCGATTACCTTATTCAACTTAATGACATTAACCCACAAGTGGCCTCGCGGATCATTACGCCGTTAATTCAATGGCAAAAGGTTGATGCAACACGACAAAAACTCATGCAACACCAACTCATGCGTATCGGTAATACAAAAGGGCTGAGTAAAGACTTGTATGAGAAAATTACGAAAAGTTTGCCTTAATTAGGTAGGCTAGATCGACAATTAATATGCAGTCTTATTTTTTTACACTGTCGGTGAAGTATGATTTCTGTGAACAATTTTACCAACCAGGTATTAATACAGTAGTAATAACCTCTGACGATGGAAAACGCATTCAACTTCCCGTTACGAATCTAAGGCCTCATGTTAGCCCAATCGGAATTCAAGGACGCTTCCGGTTAATAATTGATGATTCAAATAAAATTAAAAGTTTCGAGAAAATTACTTAACACTGCTCGCTCACCTAAATTACAGACAAAAAAATACAAATATTCCTAAGTGCTTAATGTTTAGTCATTGGCCCATCACAGTCAGCCCATCGTTAAAAAATAATGTTTCGCATATTTATTTAAAAACATGTCAATAAACAGTCCATTCATGGGTCTTAATCTTACCTTATTGCATAAGTATGTATTTTGTAAAAAATATGTTAATAAGCTCTATTAATATGTGTCATTTTTAGCGAGAATAACTTTCAATAGTTAAAAACTGTATATATCTCAGTATATTGACTAACCTAATTATGATCGTTTCTAAAACACTAAAGTGTAAATGGACTTTCAAATTCTACTATTAATGCGTTAATCAAGAATGGGTGACACATGACGGTTGCAGATAACCAACATTCAGTTTTACTTGAAAATGTTTATAAATTGATTAGTAAAAAAGTTGAAGCCTCTCAGGTTGAACGAGTAACTAATTTTTCCAAAATATTATTTAGAAATATTTCCAATGATGACTTAGATAATCGAAATGCTAGTGATTTATATGGCACAACGTTAAGTTTGTGGAACGAGTTTGTAGAATACTCTAGTAAAGAGGCTTTTATCCGGGCATTTAATCCAGATATAAGCAAACATGGATGGCAGTCAACACATACCATAATTGAAATAATCGTCACAGATATGCCATTTTTAGTTGATTCAGTGCGTATGGCTCTAAACCGCCTAGGTATTACGGCTCATTTATTAATACATTGTCCAATTAGTTTAACCCGTGATAAAAATCGTAAGTTTAGAGACTTTGAGCTTGCTACAAGCAAGAAAAAGGAACTTGAACGCCAAACTGTATTTATGATTGAAGTGGATCGTCAAACCTCTAAAAAACAGTTAGATAGACTCAGTTCTGAGTTAATGTCAGTTGTAAACGATGTCTCGTTAGTCGTAGATGACTGGAAATCCATGAGTGACAAACTTGATAAAAGTATTGACCAGTTTAAAAGTAATCCTTGCCCTGCAACACAGCAAGAGAAACAACAAACTGAAAAGTTTCTAAATTGGCTTAATAATCACAATTTCACTTTGATGGGATACAGAAGTTACCAAGCTAAAGGTATTGAAGGCGATTACCGGTGGGTGGCGGATAATAATTCTAGTTTGGGTTTAATGAAAAACTCTATTACCGATCGAGAAAGAGTTCTATCAAACATTCCTACTTCTGCTCGCGAAGAGGCATTAAGTGTTAATCCTTTAATGCTGACTAAAACGAGCAGTCCATCTCGGGTTCACCGACCAGCCTACCTTGACTATGTTGGGATTAAGCGATTTGATAAACAAGGTAATGTCATAGGTGAAGACCGCTTTATAGGACTATATTCAGCGTCATTTTATAATAGTAGTGCTACCCAATTACCAGTTTTAGAAGAAAAAATAACTGCAATATCCAAGATGTCAGGTTTTGAACCAGGCACACACGGCCATAAAACATTTTTAAACATTATTGAAACCTACCCAAGGGACGAGTTATTGCAAGGCAGTGTTAAAGAACTGGCTCAGATCGTGTTGGGTATATTTCAAATGCAAGAGCGAGGCTTCTCAAAACTGTTTGTACGAAAAGACGTGTTTGGACGTTTTATATCTTGTTTGGTATTTGTTCCTAGAGAGAGATACAACACGCAGTTAAGGAAAGATACACAAGCTTTGCTGCAGAAGTCTTTTGCTAGTGATAAAAAAGTCGAGTTTACTACCTATTTTTCAGAATCTGTATATGCGAGAACGCATTACATTGCCAGAGTGAATAACAATAACGCGGAATATAATGTGAAGGAAATTGAAAAGAACATCATTGAACTAAGCAAAAGTTGGGATGACCAATTACAAGCAGCCATAAGAGCTAACCATGGGGAGGCTAAAGGAAAACGCCTAGAACAGCGATATGTAAACGCTTTTTCAAGTAGTTATAAAGAATGTAATTTACCTACAGCCGCGTTAGTAGATATTGACAAGTTAGAGGTACTTTGTAATGAAACCTCTCTTAATATGCTGTTTTATCGTCCTCAAGAGGAAGGCCCTGACAGTAAGCGAGTTAAACTAAAATTATTCCATAAAAACGAACCCATACATTTGTCCGCTGTTTTACCCATGCTTGAAAATTTCGGGTTGCGGGTAATCGATGAAAGTCCGTATCAGGTATCTTCAGCAGACAATGAAGTAAATTGGATTATGGATTTTTCAATGCTTCATAACACTAGTAACGATATGGATATGGAGGAGGCGCAATCACTGTTCCAAAATGCGTTTTCGAAGGTTTGGTATGGTGCCCTTGAAGATGATCCCTTTAATAGATTGGTGTTAGGTGCTGGGTTAACCGGGCGAAATGTTACCGTGCTGCGCTCCTATGCCAAATACATGCGTCAAATTGGTAGTTCATTTAGCCGAGACTATATTGCAAATACACTCGCCAACTACCCAAATATCGCGACAGATTTAGTTTCATTATTTGGTCAAAAGTTTGATCCTAAGTTAAAGAGAAATGTTAAGGCTGAAAAGTCTATTCTTGGCAATATTAAACAACAACTAGATAACGTATCTAACCTGGATGACGATAGAATTATCCGCCGTTATTTAGATTTAATTCAAGCCACGTTAAGAACAAACTTTTATCAGAATGACCAAGACGGTGCTGAAAAGTCCTATGTGTCTTATAAGTTGTTACCTGAACTTGTTCCAGAAATGCCATTGCCACGACCAAAATTTGAAATATTTGTTTATTCACCAAGAATTGAAGGTGTGCATCTAAGAGGAGGTAAGGTAGCTAGAGGTGGATTACGTTGGTCAGATAGACAAGAAGATTTCAGAACCGAAGTTTTGGGTTTAGTTAAAGCACAACAAGTTAAGAATACGGTTATTGTGCCTGTTGGTGCAAAGGGTGGCTTTGTTTGTAAAAATCTTCACCAAGCTAAAACCCGAGAAGAATTTCAAAAAGAAGGCCAAGAGTGTTACAAAATTTTCATCCGAAGTTTATTAGATATCACAGACAATATAGTCGATGGAAAAGTTGTTCATCCAAAAGACGTCGTACGTTTAGATGAAGATGACGCCTATCTGGTTGTCGCTGCAGACAAAGGTACAGCAACATTTTCTGACATTGCGAATGGTATTTCCGATGAGTTTAATTTTTGGTTAGGTGATGCTTTCGCGTCAGGTGGCAGTATTGGTTATGACCACAAAAAAATGGGAATTACAGCCAGAGGTGCCTGGGAATCTGTAAAACGTCATTTCAGAGAAATGGGCAAAGATTGTCAAACTACAGATTTTACCTGTGTGGCAGTTGGTGATATGGCTGGTGATGTCTTCGGTAATGGCATGTTGTTATCGAAACATACACAACTGGTATGTGCGTTTAACCATCTACATATATTCTTTGATCCTAATCCCAATGTACAAACAAGTCATAAGGAACGCAGTCGATTATTTGAAAACCCAACCTTAAGTTGGGATGACTACGACCGTTCAATTATTTCTAAAGGAGGAGATATTTTTAGTCGCTCTGCTAAATCTATTACGCTAACCCCCGAAATGAAAAAATGGTTAGGTACTAAACAATCAAGCATGACTCCAAACGAATTGATTCACAATGTATTAAAAATGCCAGTTGATCTAATTTGGAATGGTGGGATTGGAACCTATGTTAAAAGTACCAAAGAGACCCATGCTGAAGTCGGTGATAGAGCTAACGACGATGTAAGAGTTAACGGTAATGAGTTAACTGCAAAGATTATCGGTGAGGGCGGTAACTTAGGTACTACGCAGCTTGGAAGAATTGAATTTTCAGCGAACGGTGGCCGAGTAAATACTGATTTCATTGATAATGTGGGTGGAGTGGATTGTTCGGACAACGAAGTTAATATCAAGATTTTACTTAATTCACTTGTTAATGCTGGGGACTTAACGGTCAAACAAAGAAATCAATTACTCTATGACATGACCGATGAAGTGGGGGATTTAGTAATACAAGATTGCTATCGTCAAACAGAATCCATTTCAATTTCTGAATTAGGTGGTGTAAGCCAACTTAAAGAACAATTAAGGTTTATTCATGGCTTAGAAAGAGAGGGGTATCTAAACAGAGAGTTAGAATTTATTCCTAATGATGATGAAATATCTGATCGCCTAGTTAACTCCAAAGGGTTAACTAGACCAGAGCTTTCTGTCTTAATTGCTTATGGAAAAATGGTAATGAAAGAGGACCTAAACATTCCTCAAATTACCGATAATAAATTCCATGGAAAATTATTAATTGAAGCTTTCCCAGCTCGTTTACAAAATAAATTTGCTAAACAAATGCAAGATCATCCATTACGTAGTGAGATTATTGCCACAAAATTAACGAATAACATCATTAATGATATGGGCATGAATTATGTATTTAGGATTAAAGAAGAAACTGGGGCTAGTGTAGACGAGATCGCAGCGAGTTATGCTGTAGTAAAAGGTATCTTTGATATGGACACGCTTTGGGCTGAGGTAGAGTCTTTAGATAATAAAGTATCATCAGACGTTCAACTGCATATGTTAGATAGTATGCGCAGAACATTACGTAGAGCATCACGTTGGTATTTAAGACATGGTGACAAGACAACTGATTTACAAAAGTCTATTGATAGTTTTAGCAAAAGTTACCAAGACCTATTTTCAAATATAAAGCGTTACCTAGTGGAAGATGAATTTAAGCAACTAGACCAAGCTTGCAAAGATTTAACAAAACAAGGGGTTCCAAAAGCCATCGCTTTAAAAGTTGCGGCTTTAGGAAATATGTTCCCTTGTATGGACTTGGCGCAAATAGCGGAAACTGAACAAAAAGAAATCTCTTTGGTATCAAGTTTGTACTTTACACTTGGCTCTAAGCTTGAATTACATTGGTTCTTAGAACAAATAGATAAACAAGCAGTGAGTAACCATTGGCAGGCTTTAGCTCGCGCATCTTATCGTGAAGAGTTAGATTGGCAACAAAGAGCCCTCACAACAGTGTTACTTGCATCAGCTGGTAAAGCTAAAGATCCAGCTATTATTATAAAAAATTGGATGGACAATAATAAAACACTACTCGATCGCTGGTATCATATGATGTCTGAGTTTAAAACCAGTAGCACCCATGAGTTTGCAAAGTTTTCAGTCGCCTTGCGAGAACTGATGTTATTAAGCATCAATGCAAGTAACTGATACAAACCATAATTCAATGGCCCTGGGATAAGTCCGGGGCTTTTTTTTGTTTAAGAGAAATAAATATGTATTCCGTAATTCAAAAATTATTATTTACCCAAGATGCAGAATGGAGTCATGACTTCAGCATTAATTGGTTAAGACGTAGTCAGCACAATTTACTTAATAATATCTACAAACAGCAAATAGTAGATAAGCCAGTAGAGGTGTTTGGGATTAAGTTTAAAAACCCAGTTGGGCTGGCCGCAGGTTTAGATAAAAATGGGGAATGTATAGACGCGTTTGCAGCAATGGGATTTGGTTTTATTGAAATAGGCACCGTCACGCCTAAACCTCAACCGGGTAATGAAAAGCCTAGAATGTTTAGATTACCAGCAGGGCAGGCGATAATAAACCGTATGGGTTTTAACAACAAAGGGGTCGATAACTTAGTTGAAAATGTAAAGAAGTCCAAATACTCAGGAGTGCTTGGAATTAACATTGGTAAAAACAAAGATACCCCTGAAGAAAACGCATTAGAAGATTATCTAATTTGCCTAAATAAAGTATACAACCATGCGAGTTATATCACGGTAAATATTTCTTCTCCTAATACACCTGGCTTACGAAATTTACAACACGGTGATGCCTTAGACACTTTACTAATCGGTCTTAAAAAACAACAAAGAGTGCTGGAAAAGCAATACAAAAAGTATGTTCCGATTCTAGTTAAGATCGCACCAGATCTTACCGACGAAGAAATTGTCGACATGTCGAATTCTTTGATCAAAGCCGAGATCGACGGAGTCATTGCGACGAATACAACATTAGATAGAGATCTCGTTGCCGGCCAAGAATTTTGTGACCAAGCTGGAGGGTTAAGTGGTGAAGTATTGTGCGCTAAAAGCCAGGCGGTTGTTAGTAAGCTGTGCGATCACATTGCAGGCAGAATGCCCGTTATAGGCGTAGGGGGTATTCACTCCGGATCAAGTGCTAAAGCGCGGATCGAGGCTGGATCCAGTTTGATCCAAGTTTATTCTTCGTTGATCTATAAAGGGCCAAAACTGATCAAAGAGATCGTGGATTTCATATAATGATCCTGCATTGATCTGGAAATTTTAGACTAAATAAGTATGTGCATTAGACACTCATTTTATAAAAACATGTGTTAACTTTTAATTAGGTTTAATCTATTTAATGAGTGCTATGTTGCAGCCCATGTCAAGTTGGTTTTGGTTCACTGAAAATAGTCAACTTATGTTGTCTATGGGATCGGAGTGGCAATGCACAACTGCTTATGGACAAAAACAAATTGTCGATTTACCTGATTCAAAAGAACTATTTAACCTGAGAGATACCGAATGGTATTTATCTATGGAAAACAGTTTACAAGACAGCGGAACAAACTTATCAGATGCACAAATAACACACATCCTAATAAACGCCACTGCAGCTCTACGGTTTCATAAACCAGTATCACCAAAAAGTTGGTTTTTACATCAAGTGGAAAACTTTGGCGTTCATCATAAATTAGCCCGTATTAGTAACGACTTAAATAGTGGAGTAGTTTTAGTCCTGTTAGATGACGGAGTATTAGCTACTTGTATGTTGATATCTAATCAACTGATGTTAAATGAAACTAAGGTCATTAATAAGTTTGAACTGATAAAACTTGCCAATAACCGCCTCGAACCTTATTTTGCTAGCCAAGATTGCCAACTATCAGCTTAATAGGACTCTTTGCACAACAATTTATTTTTAATAATTTTATTCAATCATTTATGTAATAAACAAGCGCTTAGCTTGAATTTACCGTATAATCGCGCCCGTTTTTAACTGCGAGTAATACTATGTTTGAATTTTTAATTACCACTTCAAAAGGAATGGATTCTCTTTTATTGGAAGAGATTGCACAAATTTGTCCTGATGTGGCTCTGAAGAACAAACCTGGTCAAGTATTATTCACCGGTAAGTTAGAAGATGCTTATCAAGTTTGTTTATGGTCTCGTTTGGCCAATCGCGTACTTATTAAACTCGCAGAGGGTGAGGTTAATACCGCAGAAGATGTTTACCATATTGCAGACAAAGTGAATTGGCCTACTCAATTTGCCATGTCTAATACATTTATGGTTGATTTTAATGGTACCAATCAAAGTATAAACAACACTCAATTTGGTGCGTTAAAAGTAAAAGACGCGATAGTGGATCAATTCACAACCTTTTTCGACCAAAGACCTTCCGTTAGCAAATTGTCTCCAGATATTAGAATTCAAGCTCGTATGTGGCGAAGTATACTAGGTATTTACATTGATTTAAGTGGCCAAAGTTTACACCAAAGACATTATCGCCTAAAAACGGGTTTAGCACCTGTTAAAGAACATTTAGCAAGTGCGATGTTAATTAGAAGCGGTTGGAGTAAGCAAAAACACGCTACATTAATCGATCCTATGTGTGGCGCCGGAACCATTGCCATCGAAGCGGCAATGATGGCGGCGAACATCGCACCGGGAATAAAGAGAACAGCATGGGGATTTGATAGTTGGAAACAACACGATTCAGAGCTTTGGAACAACCTACAGTCCAAAGCTGAACAAGAATCAACTCAACCACAATGTGTCATTAAAGCAAACGACATTGATGGTGCAGTGCTGTCTATAGCCCGAGAAAACGCTGAGACTGCAGGTGTAAGCCAGTTTATTGAGTTTACCCAACAAAATGCATGTGAGTTAACACCTGGTGATGTAACGACAGGATATCTTGTCAGTAATCCACCTTATGGTGAACGCCTGAGTGATACAAAGCAGTTAGTTCCTATGTTTCAAAAATTAGGTATCCAACTAAAACAAAGTTTTAAAGAATGGCATATGTCTTTGTTAACCTCAGATCGTAATCTATTACGTGAAATGAAGTTAACTTCTAATAAAGAATACAAGTTAATGAACGGTAAACTAGAATGTTTACTGGTTAACTACCAACTTGATGAAAAGAATTGCCAAATAAGGGAAATAAAACCGTTATCAAACGATTTTATTAATCGTTTTTCTAAGAATGTACAAAAAACCAATAAATGGTTAAAGAAACAAAATACCAATTGTTACCGAATATATGATGCTGACTTACCTGAGTACAATGTTGCTATTGACCAGTATGCAGATCACCTAGTGGTACAAGAATACTCAGCACCTAAGGATGTGCCAGAACATAAGGCAAAAAAACGTGTTAATGAAATCATGCAATCTCTGGTACAAGTGACAGGTCTTGATTCTGACAAAATAGTTTTGAAAGTAAGAGAGCAACAAAAAGGCAAAAACCAGTATCAAAAAGTTTCTCAACGTAAAGAGCGTATAGAAGTGTTTGAGAACGGTGCTAAATTTCAAGTGAACTTGTTTGACTACTTAGATACGGGTCTATTTTTAGACCACCGAATAACTCGTCAAATGATTCAACAAAAGGCTAAACAAAAAGACGTCTTAAACTTATTTGCCTATACAGGTAGTGTTTCTGTACATGCTGCCCTAGGCGGCGCTAAATCAGTGACTACGGTCGACATGTCGAATACTTATATTGATTGGGCTAAAGACAACTTCAGTTGCAATAATTTGCGTGGAGCTTACGAATTTATTCAAGCCGATTGCTTAACCTGGCTTAAACAACATCAAGGTCATTATGATTTAATCTTTATTGATCCTCCGTCTTTTTCAAATTCTAAACGAATGGAGTCGACTTGGGATGTTCAGCGAGATCATGTTGCATTAATTGCAGATGCCGTTAAGTGCCTGAATAAAGGAGGTGAAGTGATATTTTCTAATAACCTTCGCCAATTTAAGATTGATACGGCTCAGGTTGAAGCATTAGGTTTGGCTATAAAGGATATCTCTAGACAAACTTTACCAGAAGATTTTAAACGTAACCCTAAAATTCATCATTGCTGGTCTTTGGTAAAACTATAATCTTATGAATATTATTTTGTATTCAGGTAAAGATTGTTGTTTATGTGACCAAGCTGAAGACCTAATCAATGGTTTGAACAATAACACCATTATTTTAAACAAGGTTGATGTTCGTTCTACGAGCGATTTATATCACCTATATGGCGCTCGTATACCGGTAGTGTTTCGAAGTGATACACAACAAGAATTACCTTGGCCATTTGATAGTCACCAATTAAAAGAGTTTTTATTTTGAGTTTAATGCAGTTAAAAAATGCCAGTATTATATTAGGCCATCCTCCTTTATTAAATGGTATCGAGTTAGTCATCCATCCAGGCGAACGTTTGTGTTTAGTTGGTAGAAACGGCTCTGGGAAATCCACTTTACTTAAAGTAATTGAAGGCGATATTAAGTTAGATGATGGTCAACGTATCGTTAACAACGATGTGAAGATTTCTCGATTACCTCAAGACCCGCCTTCAAGCGTAGAAAGTACTTTATTTGACTATGTTGCAGAAGGACTTGCCGAAGTAGGGCAATATCTAAAAGCCTATTTTCATACGGCTGATTTGGTGGCAGAAGACCCGTCAGACGCTAACTTAAACAAACTAGAGCAATTACAGCACAAAATTGACCATCACAACGGATGGCAGTTTGAGCAGCGTATTCAACAAGTACTCACAAAATTACAATTAGATCCCCATCAGCAATTAAGTAATTTGTCTGGCGGCTGGAGAAGAAAAGCTGCACTTGCAAGAGCCATGGCAAGTGACCCAGATATATTACTCCTAGATGAACCGACCAACCACCTAGACATTGATATGATCAAATGGCTAGAAGAAGCCGTTAAAGGGTATGAAGGTGCAGTTGTCTTTGTTAGCCACGATAGAGCATTTATTAGAAGCGTAGCCAGCAGGATTGTAGACTTAGACAGAGGAAACCTTGTTAGTTATCCAGGAGACTACCAAGCTTATTTAGATCAAAAAGCTCACGACCTTGAAGTTGAAGAGAGTCAAAATGCCTTGTTTGATAAAAAACTTAGCCAAGAAGAAACCTGGATAAGGCAAGGTATTAAAGCACGACGTACCAGAAATGAGGGTAGGGTGCGTGCACTCAAAGCTTTGCGAGTAGAACGTTCACAAAGAGCCAATAAATTAGGTAGAGCAAAAGTTACTGTTAGTGAAGCTAAAAGTTCTGGAAAAATCATTTTTGAAACAGAAGATTTGCACTACGTTATTGAAGATAAACTGATTGTAAAATCCTTAACCAGTACCATTTTACGTGGTGAAAAATTGGGATTAGTTGGCCCAAATGGGTGTGGTAAAAGTACCCTGATTAAGTTGTTCTTAAGTAAACTACAGCCCACGTCTGGAACAGTGAAATCCGGCGCAAACATAGAGGTGGCATACTTTGACCAGCATAGAGATCAGCTTGACGGTGAGTTACGCGTAATCGATACAATTGCTGATGGTAAACGAGAAGTGACTGTCAATGACAAAACTCGTCATGTCATGAGTTATCTTCAAGATTATTTGTTTACACCAGAGCGCGTTAATTCACCCGTTAAGTCACTTTCAGGTGGTGAAAAGAATAGACTGTTACTGGCTAAACTCATGCTAAAACCTAGTAACTTATTAATATTAGATGAACCTACAAACGACTTAGATGTAGAAACATTAGAACTATTAGAAGATACTATATCCAACTATCCGGGCACTGTAATTTTAGTCAGCCATGATAGAGAGTTTGTGGACAATGTTGTGACCAGTAGTCTGTATTTTGAAGGTAAAGGTGAAATTAGAGAGTTTGTAGGTGGATGTACAGACATTTATAGCTGGTATAAAGACCAAGCTGCACAAAATAAAACAAAAACTGAAACTAAATCCAATTCAAAGAGTCCTAAACCCAAAGCTTCTGAAGCAAAAGGTAAAAAGCTTTCATATAAGCAACAACATGAATTAGAATCGTTACCTTTAGAAATTGAAAAACTTGAAGAACAGATTTCTCATTTGCAAAACGAAATGAACGAACCTAGTTTTTTCAAGCAAGAAGAATCCAAAACCGCACCATTAGTAAATGAGTTGGCTGAAAAAGAATTACTGTTAAGCCAGTCTTATGAAAGATGGGACGAAATAGAAAGTATGCTCGAATAATATAAGTAGTAAGCAGGATTATAAATGATTAAAACAAGGTTGGCCGTTGCATTATCTTTGGCCCTATTAAGTGTATCGAATGTTTACGGTGCAAAATACAAAGTAGTTGAATTACCTGTTGTTGATAAAGGCTACAATAGTTTTCCTAGTGCGATTAACGAAGCTGGTGAAATTACAGTTAATGTTAGAACACCTTATAACTCGCCTATTGATATCGACTTACTTGATTTTGAGGAAGAAGCATTTACCGCTAATTTAACGGATATAGATGCTGCCATGGCAGGTAACTTCAATCTGGCAGACTATTCGTACGTAATGTCAGGCCTTTCAGACAATCAGTCCTCTCAATTTGTGCAAAAAATTGCCAACATTACCAGTTATGTTGCCACGCCTGAAGATACTGTTTTGATTCCTGGCTTTGGTAGTAAAAATAGTAATAATGAATACATGTTAGACACGGGTACTTTGGTCAATGATATAAACGATCTTGGTTATACAGTTGGCCGCAGTCAGGGTGGTTTTTATAAACTTCCTTATGTTTTCGCAGAAGGTACCGAGAATGAGCTAGCTGTCACCTTTATATTAAGTGATTTTTCTGCCCATGGCTTTGCCGATGTAAATGGTAACGTCGTAGACTTAGCACCTATTGATACTACTTTAGGTGGCGTGAGTGATGTGACAGGTATTAATAACAACAACCAAGTTGTAGGTTTCGGTACGACAGACTTTGACTCTGAAGGACTACAAGCCTCTATCGATGCTTGTATTGATGAAGAGCTAAATGATGAAGGTGTACTTCCTCGAGGCGATCTGCCAGTAGAATCATGTGTATCTTCTTTGTTTACCGGCTATGCATCTGAAGTTGCAAGCCACTCGCAAGTAAGAGGCCTAATTTGGCAACTTGATAACGATGGAAACATTATCGACACCAAAGAATTAGGTTTATTGCTTACTCCTGATGCTGATGATGAAACAAAATACTCTAGTTCTGCTAGTGCTATCAACGATAATGGTATTGCAGTTGGTCAATCTCCAGGTGAGTATGTTTCTGGTAGCACAACCGCAATTAGAAATTATGCAGTCGTTTATAACGGCGATGACGTGATTAATATTACGCCCGATGTAGAGTTGACTGTTGCTCGTTCTTCTTCAAGCCTAAGTACCGCAACTGACATTAACAACAGTGATTTGGTTGTTGGTTTTCAACCTAAGTCAATTAATGGCTCATTTAGAACTAAGTTTTTTGTATATGACGTTAATAGCGCTCAGTTAACTTTTCCTGATGACTTTTTCCTTGGTTCATCAAGTGTTGCGTTTGACATTAATAATAATGGTCAAGTAGTGGGTTATGGTGAAATAGAAGCAACTCAAACCACAAGGCGCACAGCTGGTTTTATTTATGACCATGGAACAAAAGAGTTTAGTAATTTAAATGAGCAAATTGGATGTGAGGCTGAATACTCCATCGTTCAGGCGAATGCCATCAATGATAATGGTGAAATAGCGGCAACCGCACTAATACAGGCGCCTTTGCGTAATGTACTCGGTGACTTACTGTTAGATGATGATGGAAATGAAGTGTTACGTGAGCAAGTTGTCGCAGTAAAATTAGAACCTATCTCAGGCGGAACAATCGATGATTGTGGAGAGATAGTAAATGAAGCCAATAGAGAACGACAAGGTGCCAGTCTATTCTGGTTAATGCCTATTACCTTGTTAATTCTATGGATCAGAAGACGTAAATTAAACTAAAATTTATCAGTAAACTAATATAAAAAAACCTGCAATTAGCAGGTTTTTTTATAACTATAGTTTGCACAATCAGACTATATTTCATTTTTGTTTCAAAACCCGTTTTTTATAAAAAATTGGTTTATAGTAAAAAAAAACAAGTTTTCAAAGAGTTAAAAAATGTCAATTAAAAAAGTTATTATTTACTATTGAACCTACCGGCACGATCCTCTATTTCTATTGATGTGGTTACTTGAACCATATAAGTCATTTATTTTTAAGAGAGGAAACTCAATCAATGAAAAGACAGAAGCGAGACAAACTTTCAAGAGCACATTCAAAAGGCTACCAAGCAGGCATTTCCGGACGTTCAAAAGATAATTGTCCATTTCAGACTTCAGGTGCTAGGTCTGAATGGTTAGGGGGATGGCGAGAGGCCATAGGTGATCGAAGTATAGGATTGATGACCAAATAAAAAATAAGCCCCAATTAGGGGCTTTAGTTTTTAGGATACAAAATATGGTGAGTTAGAAACTACTCGTATCTTGAAACAATCCTACTTTTAAGTCTTTCGCTTGATATATCACACGACCGTCTACTGCTACTGTTCCGTCACCAAGACCCATATATAATTTACGTTTAATAACCCGCTTCATATCGATTCTGTAGGTAACTTTTTTAGCAGTTGGGAGTACTTGTCCAGTAAATTTGACTTCACCCACACCTAACGCTCTTCCTTTACCCGGTCCACCGCACCATCCTAGGAAGAAACCAACTAATTGCCACATTGCATCTAGTCCTAAGCAACCTGGCATTACTGGGTCTCCTGGGAAATGACAATCAAAAAACCAAAGATCTTTATTTATGTCTAGTTCAGCAACAATGTAACCTTTACCGTACTCACCACCTTCTTCAAAAATCTCAGCAATTCTGTCCATCATTAACATGTTAGGAGCTGGTAATTGGCTGTTTCCAGGACCAAATAACTCCCCCTGGCTGCAAGATAAAAGTTCTTCTTTGGTAAAACTATTTTGTTGTATTGTCATTCTATATACTTAGGTTAATAATCTTGGTGCGTAATTTAGCGAACACTTGTACGCTAAACAACTCTGAACAGTGATTTTTTTACTTTTTTTTGTATAAATTTTAAAAGGACTCTCTTTGAGCAACAACTTAAAAGCTAAACGCAGTGCAAATGCCGAAAAACAAAAACGTTTTCGTGATAAACAAAAAGAGAAAGGCATGAAACAAGTAAGGGGATATGTATCTCCCGAAGCAATGCAGTGTTATAAAGAAATTTCCGACAAAACTAATTGGACGGATAGTGAAATCTTAACTAATTCTCTACGTATTACCTATGCAGCATATAAATGTGGACAAATTAAACTGTTAAATGAGTGGCTTAAAGACAATGATAAATAGGTGATGATATGAACAAACGTCAATTACCGATAAGGTCATTTCGAGTTTTTGAGGTTGACGTTTTAAGAGGGGCGGCTATCGTCCTAATGATTATGTTTCACTTCGGTTATGATCTTACTGCATTTGGTTGGACAAATTTTAAGACGAGTATTGAAATTGAGTGGCGTATCTTTAGAGTCGTAATTGTAACGGCGTTTTTGCTCGCGGTAGGCATGAGCAGTTATTTAAGCTATTACCAAAATATCTGTTTGAAAAAACTAACTAAATCGGTAACGAAATTATTGTCTGTAGCAGTTCTTATTTCAGCTTCTAGCTATTTTTTATACCCTAACAGTTGGATATATTTTGGGATCATACATTTTATAACCCTAGCTTTACTATTATCGGTAATCTTTGTTAACACTCCTAATTTAAGCTTAATCGTTGGATTATCGATATTATTTACTTGGTATCAAGGATGGTTATCCTTAACTCCGCTTTGGACTTGGAGTGTCGCCCATTTAGGTATACCTCAGCAAACAGTTGATTTAACCAGATTTTTCCCATGGTTTAGTGTGGTATTGTTCGGTATTTTCCTAATGCACAATAATTTGTTTGGCATTAAACTACCGAAGAATCGATTTAATAACAAAATGGCCAATTTAGGAAAACGCTCATTAGTGATTTATCTTATTCACCAACCCATATTGTTCGGCTTATTCATGCTTACCGATTTAATTGTTCGTTAAACATCAGCTAGCGAGCATAGCCATTAGGTAGAATATATCTACAATTTATAATGTTTTAATCGGCACACTCATTAGGAAATCATCAGCTGTTATAAACAGTTGGTCTTCGTTTGTCGTTAACGTGCAATTCGATGTGTTTTGGCCGGTTCTAATAATGGCTAATAGTTTAGCCTCTGGAGAAAACAACCAAACGCCCCCTGGGCCAGTCGCAAAAATCACTCCACTAGAATGGACCGACAAACCATCAGCACCGCCTTTATGCCCCTCAGTATTTGCTCGTTGATTACCATCATAAAACCGGCGTTTGTTTTCCAACAAGCCATACTCATTCACATCGTAAGCTACCCAATGTTGATCCTGTTTATCTGAAACAGCAACATAAAGAGTTTTTTCATCAGGTGATAAACCGATTCCATTTGGAAAGGTTAAGTCCTTATCAAGGAGACTAAGTTCTCCTTTATTATTTAATCTGTAAACGCCACTAAACGGCAACTGCTGTAATCGGTCTGGATCAGTTTTATTAAGACCATAAGTAGGATCCGTAAAGTAAATATCCCCATTGGTGTGTTGGACTAGATCATTGGGGCTGTTTAAACGTTTGTCACCAAAGTGGCTAACTTGTGGAATAAATTTATGTTTGGGAGCTGATATTGGCGCGTCCATGATGGCTATTTGCCTCGCCCCTTGTTGCATGAGTACTAACTGCTTATCGTTGTTAACTAAAAGGCCGTTCGAACCTCCGCCCTTATGATTCGGATCATAAGTTAAATATCCTGGGTTTAGCATATAAGTACTAAGCCCGTGTATTGGGTCATACTTCATAATTCGGTTCATAGGAATATCAGAAAATATTAGATAATTTCCATCTTCAATCCAAGTTGGCCCCTCGATCCAAGTGAAGCCTTCTGCTCGAATCGTTACTTTTAAATCTTTATCTATATATTTAAGTGCTTGTGTATCAAAAATTTCTACAAAACCCGCTTTCTTAGTTACGCCTGGCAAAGAATTGGGAGTGTAGTTAGTTTCTAGTTGAACTTGATTAGATTGACACGAGGAAATAGCAGTTGTAATAGCTAACAATATAAGTAACTTTTTCATGTAATGAGCCCACAGGTAAATTACTTTTATTTGGCTCAAGCCTGAGCCAAATAAAGTAGAGTAAACGAAATTGTTTAAGCTTCTTTAACAAGTGCTTTTTCACCAGGTAGTCTTACTCTTTCAATTTTCCCGACTAAGAATAAATAAGAACAAAACCCGATACCTGCTAACGAAGCGATAAAGAATAGAGCAGGGCGGAAGTCTCCGTCTGTTACCAAGAAGCCAATAACTACAGGCACAATGACGCCAGCCAAACTACCGATGGCATTCATACACCCGCCGACTAAACCGATTAGTTGTTTAGGTGCCAACAAAGAGACAAAGATCCAAGCTATAGAAGATAAACCATTACCAAAAAATGCAATGGATAAGAATGTGATGATTAAGGTTGTATCGTCAGTGTAATTTGCACCTATGATAAACATTGACAACAGCATACCTAAAATCATTGGCGCTTTACGAGATACTTCCTTAGACACGCCTTTTCTAACCAAAAAGTCAGAGAAGAAGCCAGAAATTAACACACCACAAAAAGCCGCGATAAATGGAATTGAAGCCAAAAAACCTGATTTAATAAAATCTAATCCTCTATATTCAACCAAGTATGTGGGGAACCAAGTTAAGAAGAATATAAGTGTCCCACCTAAACAAAACTGACCAATATAAATGCCCCAAAGTTTTTGGTTTGAGAAAACTATTTTTAAATTTTCCTTCGTTAACTTAGACTCTTCTTTTGTTTCTGGTTGTTCTTCAACAACTTGTACTTCATCTTGATTTATGTGATCAAGTTCTGCTTGGTTAGCGCCTTTATGGTCTTCAGGGTCACGATAAAATATATACCATATTGCTGCCCACACAAATCCAACTAAACCTGAAACAATAAACAAACCTCTCCATCCGAAAGCATCTTGGATGACGACTAACAATGGCATCAAAAATGCTAAACCAATAAATTGGCCAGAAGTATAAATTGCAATGGCTGAAGCACGCTCATTTTCAGGGAACCAACTCGTGACAATTTTGTTGTTACAAGGGTAGGATGGCGCTTCAAACACACCTATGGCCATCCTTAAGCCAACTAGCGCACCAAAGGAGCTCACTAATCCTTGGATTAGTGTAGCAGCTGACCATAAGACTAAAATAACGGGGTATAGAATTCTTGCCTTTACGAAATCTACTACAATGCCACCAGGGATTTGACAAACAGAGTAAGTCCAACCAAATGCTGAAAAAATTAATCCCATTTGAATCGAGGTTAACTGCAAATCATCGGTTAACGCAGCGGCCGCAACTGAGATATTTGTGCGATCCATGTAATTAATAACGACACTTAAAAATATTAATCCTAATATTTGGAATCGTGTACGTGTTGGCTTGCTGTTATCTGTTGCCACTGTCTGCATAATGTTCACTCTTATTTATAGGTTTTTATTGAGGTGCGATATACTTTCTGACTTACCAGTTGGTATAAGATCCGTCTTTTTTGATTAATCTTGGAGCTTCCCAAAATTTAAAGTCCAAATTTTTAATTAAGTCTTCATTAACATCAATGCCTAAGCCAGGCTTGTCAATTACTTCAAATGCGTTATTTTTCACTAAAGGACGATCTACAAAAAATCGGTCGAAATCTGACATGTCGCCATCATATGGATTAAGCTCAAGCCAAGCCATATTGCCTATCGCGGCACAGTAATGAATAGAAGCGGCAGTACAAACTGGACTTAGTGGATTATGCGGCATCATGTCTATATAGTGAGATTCACACATAGCAGCAATTTTCATTGATTCAGTAAAACCACCGGCATTACAAATATCTATACGCCCATAATTGGTAATATTTTTCTCAACGTAAGGAGCAAAATCCCACTTACTTGTAAATTCTTCTCCTATAGCAAAAGGAACATCACACATTTGACGTAACGCTTCATATGCAGCAGGGGACTCATCGCGAATTGGTTCTTCAATAAAATCTAGTGTGCCTCTTGGCATACGCTTAATAAAAGAAACGGTTTCAGGTACCGATAATCGATGGTGATAGTCCATACCAAAGATAACCTCATCTCCTAAGGCCTCTTTAGCTTTAGTTAACCATTTAGCAATAAGTACTAAATTTTCGCTTGGTTCTAAAACAGTTGGTTTATCTGCTACTCCATTTAAACCATGAGTTGTTCTAATAACGTTCCAGCCTTCACTTTTTAACTTTAAAACATCTTCAATTAGCTCTGGCCCCATAGGTTTTGCACTAGTTGCAAATAATGGAATATGGTTTCTTTGTTTACCACCTAGTAATTGATATACAGGAACATTTAGACTTTTAGCCACTAAATCATGTAAGGCAATGTCTATCGCAGCAATTGCTGCGGCTAATACACGGCCTCCTTCAAAATATTGGCCTCTGTACATCTCTTGCCAAAGCGCACCAATTTGTCTTGGATCACGACCTATTAAGAATTCCCGAAAATGTTGTACAGCTCCTATGACTGCTTTTTCTCGGCCAGAGAGTCCAGACTCTCCCCAACCATATACGCCTTGATCGGTTTCTACTTTAACCAAACAAACATTGCGCATTCCAGCCCAAAAGCCATAAGCTTTAACATCGGTAATTCTCATTTAACACCCTAATTATTGAAAATGTTTTGACCAGTACTGGCCACTGTTATCTATATGTTTATTTAAGGTTGTCATTACAGCGTCTACGTCTCTATTTTCAACACCAGTTAAAATTTCATGATGTTCAGCGATACTTTGTTCAAAACGTCTTGCTGAAAAACCTAAATTTGCGTGAAACGCTTGTAACATCAACCTGTTTTTACACCACATGCCAAAGGCACGTTTGTTATAATGATGGCTATACATTAAGGCATGAAAATCCGCATCTAATTCACGATATCGCACAAAATCCGAAGGTGACATCTCAGACATTTGTTTTAGAATACCCTTCAAACTATCTAACTGTTCATTGGTATGTTCGTTCACAAACCATTCCATTAAATAAGGTTCTAGTAATTCTAAAATTTCAAATACATCTCGCATGGTATGAAATTCAAATTTAGTTACTCGAGAGCCACTGTTAGGTAACACGGTTACAAACCCTTCACCTTGTAACTGCTTTAATGCTTCTCGAACTGGGTTAATACTTGTGTTGTATTGTTTTGCCAGTTGCGTTGTAACTAACCTGTCACCGCTTACTAAATGTCCTTTAGCGATATCGCCTAAAATTTTTGTATAGATAGAGTCTTCTTCGGAGATCAACTTATTATCAGTTGGTACGATATAATCTCTTATCGTCATTACATTATCCTCAATGAATTACACACAATTTACTAGATCTTAAAAATAATCACAATTAAAAAGTCAGTTTTATTTATATAAAAACGAAGTTTTGTAACAAAAGTGACTAAAAACTTAAAGAATTGTAGCTTTATTGAAAGACTTAATTTTTTTATAAAAAAGTAAAATTAAGCAATACTTATTAAAAAGCACTAAATGGCTAAAATAATGGCCAATATTGGTCATCTACAACCTCTTAATGACCAATATTACATTATCTTGATGGAGGAGGGTTAGTGTAACTTTAGTTTGGTCCCTACTAAGTTACTTACCTTTCGACTGAGTAGTACCAATATGCCCTTAAACCAGCCATGCACAGCAAATTGATGCATATTATAAAGTGAAATATACACCAACCTAGCTAATCGACCTTCTATAAACATACTACTGTTAGATAGACTACCCATTAATGAACCAACCGTACTGTATTTACTTAAATGTACTAAAGACCCGTAATCGGTGTACTTATAAGATTTTAAAGGTTTTTCTTTAAAGGTATTGATAAGGTTTGTTCCAACAACTGTAGCCATTTGATGGGCTGATTGGGCTCGTGGTGGTACCCAAGTTCCATCTAACTGTTTAAATCCACAACAGTCTCCAAGGACATAAATGTCATTATCCACTGTACTTGCTAATTGTTGTGTAACAAGGATTTGTTGTGCTCGATTAGTTTCAAAGATCCCCAATTCTTGAATGAAATCGGGAGCTTTAACACCTGCTGCCCACACCATTAAGTCAGCTTCGATCAATGTGTTTTCACTTGTCATAAAACCATTATCTTCAGCGCTAGCTACTCGGGTTTCTTCTAAGACATCTATACCAAGCTTTCTAAGTGCTCCTCTTGCTGAATTTGCAATGCGCTCCGGTAGTGCGGGCAGAATTCTTTCACCTGCTTCAATAATAGAAATTTTTAATCGATCTGCGGACATTTGAGGCATGCCATAAGAACGCGCTAAATTGGCAACATGGTGTAACTGTGCTGCCAACTCAGTACCCGTGGCACCACCACCTACAATGGCTACTTTTAAGTTCTTTGCATCATCTATTTGCTGATTGATCCTTAATAGTTGGTTTAATAACGCTTTATGAAAACGTTCAGCTTGCACTAAAGAATCCAAAAAATAGCAATGTTCACTAACACCAGGGGTTCCAAAGTCATTACTCACACTGCCGATTGCTAGAACAAGGTAATCATAGGTAACCGTTCTTTCAGGAAGGAGTAATGCTCCATTCTCATCAAAATGGGCATCTAATTTAATCGATTTTTCAGTAGGATTTATATGACTCATACATCCTAATTGAAATTGATATTTTAAACGAGCTGCATGAATTCTATAGTCAACACCGTCAGAGTTTTTATCAATTACGCCGGCAGCCACTTCATGTAATAGAGGTTTCCATACATGGGTGGGGTGGCGGTCTATCAAGACGATCTCCGCCAACTTTTGTTTTCCTAAGGTTTTACTGAGTCGGCTAACAAGCTCTAAGCCACCTGCGCCACCTCCTACAATTACTATTTTTTGCATAATAAGTCCTAAAGAGTTTTGAAAATAAAATTGTGGCAGTCAAGTTTCGTTGTTCAGCAGTAGAATGGAAAACAAGATAAGAAACGAAGATATTACGAATATTTGTGCCATCTAATGATGATATTTTCTAATAATTCCAGCGTAAAGTCCATGTGATTTAGTGTTGATAACGCCATTAACAAAATACTTACAAGTATGTTACACCTGATGTACAGCCCAATTTGAATTGTGAATACATTAATTCTTGAATTATGTATTGCAAATATTTTTGAAAAATGTACCCTATTTTCAAAATGCAAGTTTCGGGTATTAATAATGGAAAAAACTAAACGTAATAATATTTCTAAACATGGTGGTCAAAGGCAAGGGGCAGGGCGCCCAAAGATTGCCCAGCCGAAACAAAGTATTAGTTTACGGCTTCACCCTGAGGTTATTGCCTGGATTGATAGTCAACCAGATAATAGAGCTGAAGTAATTGAAAAACTTGTTAGGGCGCAAAAGGATGAGCAACTTGATATGTTTAATTAATAATGAAATCTTTAAAAACCCTAATAAAATTAACTAATTGACAAATATATTGATAGATTATTAGATGTTTATCAATTATGGTTTAAATACTATTATTTAAAATGTGGTTATTTTATTTTAACCTATTTATTAGACGAAAAAGATTGGATGAGACATTTTTATGAAGCAGATCCTAGTTGTAATTGAACATATAAGTAATGTAAAAAGTATGCTGCAAAAGGCCGTAAAATTTGCTCCTCAGCAGATTACGGTTGTATGTTTTACATCCAGCCCACAGAGTAACAATTCAACGAAAATTACAGCTGACATAGAAAAGTTGATTAATGATACGTGTGAAACGGACATACTGTTTGACGCAGCCACAACAACGGCAGCAAAAAGTGAGTATTTAAATTCACTACAAGCAAAATCTCAATATGATCTCACACTGTTGTATAGACCACATATTAAGGACGCTGAATTAGACTTTTCCTTAGTAAAAGCAAGTCTACGTTCGCAAATGGAGTCGCCTATATTATTATGCGGTGATAATAAGTGGAAAGGCCAAACCAAATTACTTGCCACAGTTGATATCTTGAATGAAAGTGAAGATCAACAGTTACTTAATGACAAAGTATTAGATACAAGTAAAGATTTGTCTGAACCTTTAGCAGCAGACATCAATGTGCTAACTGTAATCCCCATATCTAGGTTTAAAAAAGAACTAGATATTACAGAACCTCATGCCGTCCTAGCGCAACAAGGGGCAGAGACAAAATCGAATTTAGATAAAATGATTTCGCAAACTAATAAGCTTAGTGATTATACAAGTCATGTAAGCGCCGGTTCTGTTTCTTCTGAGATAACCTCAGTCGCCAGTAAAGTTAAAGCTAGTATTGTTGTTATGGGCAGTGTCGGACGAACTGGCTTGAAAGGTTTAGTGATTGGTAATACAGCAGAGAAAATTTTAAAACGTTTGACTGTAGACACTATCATCGTTAATAAACAAAGTAATGTGTAAACCTTAGTAATAACCTTAATACATTATCGGCACGCTACGTTGATGAAACAGGCTAGAATTTTATTCACGTAGCGTGGCATCTATGCGCCAAGGAAGATTGGTTTAATTGCCGCAGTAAAACACAGGATGTAAGCCCAAGATATAAGTCTATAATATCAATTCGTAATAATTGACATTATTACGAATTGACTAGGTGTATTCATAACGTTAAGATCCCCTTCATGAAATATCATCCAATTACAGATTCCATCAAGCTTATACCTGGGCAACTAGCCATGTTAAACACAGCTGAGTTTGCACAGGTTTACCCTTCGCTTCATTTATACCTAGAGCAACTTGAGGATTCGGGCATTAACGCTAAACAAGATCTTCAGATGTTGTTGCAATTTTTAACCAATGTTATTGGTAGTTCTATTGGTACTCAAAACAGGTTTAGAAATGAAGCCGAACGTTTTATGTTGTTTTGTTGGAATGAAAAACAAATATCCTTAAAAGATGTTGGCGTTGATGAAATTAGAGAATACATAGACTGGATCTGGTCTCCACCAAAACGACTCATAGCAGATACAACCATAGCTAGTCGCTTTAAAGCCAAGGCCAAAACTGATGTAAGATTGGTTAATAATAATTGGCGACCTTTTGTTTTACGCCAATCAAAAGCAGATAGAAAGAACCAAGCGCTGATAACAGCAAACAAAAATGAGAAACCTAAAAATATTTACCAATTGAATCAAACTTCTTTACAGAACTCTTATGCATCTTTAAACGTATTTATCAAAGAACTGACTGAACAGGAATATCTTACTAGAAACCCCGTCTTGTTGGTTAAAAAGAGCTGTAAATACCTAGTCAAAGGCAGCGTTTATAAGGCGCCTCATACAATTGACGATGATATTTGGCAGTTGTTTATCGATACTCTGACTACCGCTGCTGATGAAAACCCTAATTATGAGAGACATCGATTCTTAGTGCTTTCTTTAAAGGTATTGTTCTTAAGAATTTCTGAGTTAGCTAAACGAGACTTTAGAACACCTGTTTTTGGGCACTTTAGTCAGGATTTGTCAGGCGAAGGTTGGGTGTTAAATGTGATTGGAAAAGGCAAGAAAGAGCGCTTAGTGACAGTTCCAGATGGGTTTATCGATAATGTTTTAACCCGATATAGACAGTTTTTAGGGCTAACTCCCCTGCCCCAAATTGACGAAAACATGCCGATTATGCCATCTAAAAAAACCGGAGAAGCATTACATCAAGACAGTTTAAATAACATGGTAGAAGAAGCGTTTGATTTGGTAATCAAACAATTAGTTAAGCAAGGTAAAACTCAACAAGCTCAGTCAATATCAGGCGCTTCGTCTCATTGGTTAAGGCATACCGGGGCAACACAAGCCTTAGGAGAAATCACCGAAACTATGTTAGCAGAAGAGCTCGGCCATGCGAGTGTTAAAACAACGGTAGAAATATATGTAGCACCAGCTCATCGAGATCGAATAAAAGCAGGCACTACACGTAAACTTTAAGTAGAATTAGCTGTCCCATGAAACCTTGTATTTTTCCGGGAAAGGGCCATCTTCGTAGTCCATTTCAGATACAGCTTGTAAATTAGTAAGGCACATTATCTGTTTTACCATCTCTGGGATCATCGCCATTCCAACGTATTTCCCTAAACAATCGTGAGATGCAAAACCATAGTTAAAGTTATGATACCAGTTACGATCAGGGTTAAACTCGTCAGGGTTATCGTTAGCATAATTATCAAACATAGCGGATTGAGTTAAGGTTAAGACGTTTGTTCCTTTGGCAATAGTTGTCTGTCTATCAGTACCTTTTGCAATGGTGTAATCGCAACTCGCCTGCCTAAACATATAAGGGCTAATGGGCACAAAACGCAATGCCTCCCATACCAAAGCATCAATCTGGCTATTATCTTCTTTTGATGCCGCGTCCTTAGCCTGTTTTAGTAGAGCCGGGTCCTCAATAAACATACGGATCACTTGAGCTACAGCTTGTGAAGTTGTTTCCACAGCCCCAATAAGCAAGCCACCCGCATTAGTGCCAATTCTTGTTAAAGGAAAATCAACTTGCTGGGCAAAACTAGTTCGTAACATACGTTTAACTATGTCATCTTTTAACACTATGGGCTCTTGTTTTGCAATAAATCGCAGCAAATTAATGACTTTAATTCCCATTCCAAAGATACGATCTTTTATTTTTACGGTGACAAGTTTCCTAACTATAAGTACTGTCATATAGTCAACTAACTCTTTTGAACATTTGTCGTGTTCGTTAACAATCCTTTTATATTTCTCTTCTGAATTTAAGTCGAAAGGTTGATTATGAAAGGTGTTGTACTGGTTCCAGAATGACCATTTTAATAGCTTTTCAGGGGAGATCCCATCCAGGCCGAAATATTCTTGCACCATAATCGCCGGTACCATTCTGCAATAGTTATCGACTATATCCAATTGACCGTTGGCGTCTTTTAAAATTTCCTTTGCTGACTTGGCTATACCTGCTCTTACTTTCGGGATATCGTCTCTGTTTAACATGCCTTGCATAATAGATTTTTCACGATAATGTAAAGCATCGTCATCATGGGCCATTAAGTAACCTTCTTCTGTATCAGTTACGCCCATTTTGGGTTTGTATAGGTCTACCGTGAATATCTTCGGCATCTGCAAACAATCGCGAACATCAGTGAACAAAGCTAACAATGTACATTCTGGTGTCACTAAAATAGGTCTTTGTTCACGTAACTGTTTAAAAAAGGGTAAGGGTTCTGTTTTCATCCATTTTTGTACTAATGGATATTTCTCAGAATCAGTAGCAGCGTCATATTCTTTTAAATAATCTTTAGTCATGTTCCTACCCTCTAAAGTGTCTTAATGTATTCAATTAAGTCCCAACGCTCACTTTCGTTCAGCGCTGGCAATACTTCACCGTTTAATTGAGGTGTTCTACCAGCTCCATATTCATGCCCTGTATTTTTATCACCTACACGAAGCGTTCTGTATCTAAACCCGTCGTAACCTTCAGTCCTAAAACCAATCTTAACGGGATCAAACTCTCGACTACCTACCATAAATTCGCTTGGACGCTCTTCTTGGGGGAGAAGTAAATCGTATAAACTAGGTACTGAACCATTATGTAAATAAGGGGCCGTAGCCCAAATTCCATTTAATGAGCGTGCTTTATAGGCAAGCAGTGAGTTATACGGAGATGAGGTGGTATCTGACTTATAGTTACCACTCTTAATGGTATTAGGAATAGTATTATCAAAGAAAGATGCGCCAATATCGTAAATTCTGTCTAACCATCGGCGTATAAACATTTTGTCTGCGTCAGGTGTGGCTATAACCCCTTTGGTCGCTGAGGTTAAAATTTGAATTACCGGAGCATTTTCTTCAATAACTAAATCTCCCACATCTGTAGCTTGTACAGTATGTTTTAGATTTCCAGATTTACCTGAATACGCCACTCCGTTAACAGCCGCGGCTTTATCAGTCCCAATAAAGTCAATGTCCGACATTTTGGCAACAACCAAACGATCCCAATTATTTCTATCTATAACTTCATGGCATGATTGGCAATATTTGGCGTAAATAACCTGGCCTCTCTCAGCTTTTTGCTTATCTATTTTTCCTAAAATTTCTTGTGGCCATACAGGAGACTTTAAACTTTTTAAGTGTGATTCTAAACGGCGCAAATTGGTCAAATCTATAGACGAAGTAAAATCTACCTGTTGTTTAAGTTTGTCTTGCCCTGTGAGCTTTGCTGATAAACTAAAACCATCTGTCTGGTGAGACGTCCAATCTAAGATGCCAAATACACCAATTACTTCACCAGTATTTCGACCTAATGGACCCACTCCTGAATTATTAGCCACCCCATTCCACTGCACATAATCTGATTGAGCAATGTCCCAAAGGAATGGATAACTTGTCGGCGCATTCGCTTCATTAAAAACTTGGTTTCTTACTCGTAATAAATTTCTTTGATTGAGACCAGGGTACCCACTTTCTTTTGAAGCAAGTCTCTCAAAAACCAAACCAAATTGTTTATCAACAATAATGTTTTCACCAATACCTTCTAATACATTTTCAATTTGTTGATTCGTTAAAATCCGTTTACCTGTTGGTGATACGGTTAATTTCATTGCCGTTGCTAGCTGAGGTTTATTAATCATGTGTTGTAAAACACGATTGTAAATGCGACCAAATGCGTCCAACCGAGCGTAGCCGTAATCTATGTGACTATGGTTGACAGTATTGTAAAGCCGAATTGTCCGAGTCCATTGTTGAAGACTTTCAATTACCTCTTCTTTAGTTGAAAAATCGTTATTCAATGCCAATACACTATCTACAAAACGGGCATTTTTATCTTGATTGTTTAAGGTGGCAAGCATGGACTTTTCAAGGCCTGATAAAAAGCCCACCATATCAGCCATGGCAGGCCCACCATCTATTCTAATAGCTTGGCCATTATAGTTAACTTGCCCTGTATGACAGGCTGCACAGGTATATCCCATGTAATCTTTGCCTTGGTAGGTTTCTTTTACAAACCCAACAGGAAACCCATCAGGGTTAAAGAATGTAGGCTTTTGAGGGAGGTATCGATAACGATCTATATTCTTGTTATCGCGAAATAAACTATTAGAGTCAGCCTGTTCTAAGGCGATAAAAATGTCATAGGGTAATAGCGCAGAGCCTTGGGTTGTATTGTAAAACCACAAACTGTCATTTGCAGACCAACCTTGTTCTAAATAGGTAGGTGTAGAATAGTTGTCTCCAAATGCTCCGTTTTCAATGGGGATAGCTCCTCGTGCGGGATCGTCGTCCCAGCCTTGGTAGGTCTTGCCAATGATTAATGCAATGATTGCCAAAAGGACTATGACAATTATTAGTAATTTTATATTTTTGATTAGATAAAATAGTGACGCGAAGATCTGCTGAAATATAGTAGCCATGACAAAATTCCCTCTGACATTAGTTATTATTTAGTGCTACTGCAATGTTTAAACACTTATAAAGTTAATACTAAGTGCAATGACTGTTTTCTACTCCCTTCGAAAACAATACACCTTTTGTTTGTTCTACCGAGTGAATTAACTGTTACCGATTAATTCAAAATCTCTAGAACCAATAAAACTAATTATTGTGTATTTACTTTAGACGAAACTCATTTGATTTTTAAGTAATTTTTTACTCATAGGCGAATAAAAATTCTACAACCTTGAGATTATGTTGCAGATTAATCAAAGCTAGATTTGTACTCGGCAATTTTTTCTTGGGCTTGTTCACCAAACAGTATTTCACATGCTTCGATTAATCCAGGATCAGATAATATATCGGCATTGCTTAGTACCAATGACATTTTAGAACGACGACGCAGGAAATCTTCTAACTTAGTTATCATTTCCCGCTGTGCTGCATGCTCTATTTCTACCCGCAAGTACTCGGAGTTTTTAATTAACAACTCACCATTTTTGGGATTCTCTCTTACCCTTTCTAACATGTTAATGGCATTACGGCCGTATCTTCGCCAAAACCTTTGAGTTAAGGGTTCTGAAGATGACTCTGGAGTTAATGCGTCAAAGTCCATAAGTTTAGCGCGATGCATAAACTCACGCTTTATGCTGTCATCGGGCTCGCCGTACCATTTTTGTTCGGAATACGTTAAAGGTATACCAAAGCTTTCGATGTTTTTTGCTACTTCATTGCCAACATTAATACAGTCAGTCAACTTTCCACCAAAAATAGATAGGTATTGGTTTTGCTGATTTATGTCAATGGCGTGTTTTCTGGATAGTTGTACCCAGTCTGCCTTACCCTCTTTGTCTTTAATCGCTAATGGTCTAACACCACAACGCTCAGAGATAATGTCGCTATTTACCAATGGTTTAGCTAAATCTAACAATTTGTTTGCATTATCTAGTACAAATTGGCGATCTTTGTCAGTCACATGGGTAACAGGATCACTCACTTGTGAATCTGTGGTGCCAATACAAGTGCGAGTTCCCATAGGGATAACAAAAAACAATCGCCCATCGTCAGCAAAGAAAGTTAATACTTTATTGTTTTTGGTGATCTTATTAACAATTAAATGAATGCCTTTCGAAAACAAGTGATTATGTTCTGTTCGTTCGCCAATCTTTTGATTTATTGAATCTACAAAGGGGCCACAAGCATTAACAATACAAGTGGAACTGAGCTTAAATTCTTCACCTGTGATGGAATCTTTTACTTGTGTGATCCATTTCGTCCCTACCCTTTTAGCCATTACAAGCTCTACATAGTTCGCCGCAATACAGCCGTAACTCATACTAGAGCGAATGAAGTTAAATACAAAACGTGCATCATTGTCGTACAGGTAACAATCTGAATATTCAAAGCCCCCAGTAACGTTTTGGGTATTGATGACTTTTTCCATTTGTTTAATTTTATTGGAGGTTAGATAGTTTGGCATTTTGGTAGAAAAGCGTCCCATTAACCAATACAAAATGGTCCCCAAATACACAAAGAATGGCGAAAATCTAAAGCCTTTTTGAATACTGGTTAAAAAACGAATTTCTTTAACGGTAGAAGGAAAACTTACCATTAAATGATTTCGACTTTTGCATAGTTTATTGACTAGTGAAAACTCGTAACTCTCTAAATATTTAATCCCACCCCATGCTAAATTTGATGAGTTAGAGCTAGTGGAACCTGCAAAATCGCCTTTATCAATAAGGGCTACTTTAACGCCTTTTGCTGCCAATGAAGCGGCTGATACTGCACCATTAATCCCTCCCCCCACTATGAGTACGTCAAAGTGTGTTTTAGATAGTTTAGTTAGATTACTGCTACGTAAATTTGACATTAATTATGGCTTTTATTGGTAATCTCTTCACTTCTCACTCTGCCGACTGCATCTTTCCAACCTTGGTAAAGTTTAGTTCTTAAGGCTTGATCCATGTCAGGCTTAAATATTTTATTGCATTTCCATAAACCAGATATATCTTTGAGAGATTCATAAATCCCCAAATGTAAACCACATAAAAAGGCAACACCTAAGGCTGTGGTCTCAGTTATATCAGACCTTTCTACGTTGATATCCAATACATTCGCTAAAAACGCCATTGTCCAATTGCTATTGGACATGCCGCCATCTACTCGTAATACACTTGGTTTTAGACCATCATGTTCCATAGCTAGTTGTAAGTCTTTGGTTTGATAACATACAGACTGCAAAGCGGCACTGGTAATTTGGTTTATGCCAGAGTCTCGAGTTAAGCCTAGAATTGCTCCTCTTGCATCTGCATCCCAATATGGCGCACCTAAACCGGTAAAGGCCGGCACCATATAAACACCATGCTCTATTGGAACTTGTTTCGCCATCTCTTCACTCTCGCTTGCATGGGATAAAATTTGTAGCCCATCTCGTAACCATTGCACTGTTGCACCCGCCATAAAAATACTGCCTTCAATAGCATACGTAACTTCGCCCTTTAATCGATAAGCAAGGGTGGTCAATAGTTTATTATTAGAGCGTAATGCCCTATTTCCTGTATTTTGCATGACAAAACACCCCGTTCCGTAAGTACTTTTAGTCATACCCGGTGTAAAACAAGCTTGGCCAACTAAGGCCGAATGTTGATCACCCGCCATTGCACATATTGGGATCTTTCTACCTAACCAATGTTCATCGGAGATACCAAAATCAGCTGCTGAGTCTTTAACTTCAGGTAACATAGATTTAGGAATAGAAAACAGTGCTAACAACTCAGGATCCCAACATTGTTGGTGGATATTAAAAAGCAGTGTCCGAGAAGCATTTGTTGCATCTGTACAGTGGGCTTTTCCTTCGGTTAATTTCCACAATAGATAACAATCTACTGTGCCGAACGCCAAATCTCCGTTCTCAGCCTTTTCTCTAGCACCTACAACATTATCTAAAATCCATCTTATTTTAGTAGCCGAGAAATATGGATCAATTAACAGACCAGTCTTATTAGTGACCATACTTTGGATTTCTGATTTACAAATGGAATCACAATATACTGCGGTTCTGCGGTCTTGCCAAACAATGGCTTTATAAATGGGCTCGCCAGTTAATTTATCCCAAACTAATGTCGTTTCTCTTTGATTGGTGATCCCTATTGAATGGATTGAATTGATATCAATATTGCTTTTATCAATTACTTGTTTACAGGAGTTTAAAACTGAAGACCAAATGTCACTTGGCTCATGTTCAACCCATCCGTCTTGAGGAAAGTATTGAGGAAATTCGTGTTGAGCCATGCCAATACGTATTGCGTTTTCATCAAATAACATCGCTCGGGAACTTGTTGTGCCTTGATCAATCGATAGAAAATAACCAGACATATCCGATGGCCCTTAGTCAAACTACTATTGGTTATTTGTAGCACAAAAAAAGCGTTAGTGACTACATAATATAAATGGAGTCAATAACGCTTTTTATTGAATAAGTGTTTAAATTAAAAGAACTACTTAACCAATTGATTCAGGGTGTAATACACTTTATCTACGCCCGTATGACGTCCATTTACATCTTTAAGTCCGGTAAAATCAACTTGTACAACCTTGTCTGCCACTAAAGGCATGTCAATCGTTACTGTACGTTGATCCTTAGATAAAGACACTTTACTCGGCGTGATTGGTGCTAAATTCATTTTAGGTGAACCATAGTTACCACTGTATTTATAATTCCAATCTTGTGCAGTAAAACTATCTAAAGTAACTGACTTAGCATCTATCTTGTCGGTAAAAGTTAATTTAAACCCCGTTTGGGTCAAATTAATACTATATAACTCAAATGGATTAGTGCCATCCCAGACAACTTTTTGTAAACCAAAAGGTTTGCCTCCTTTAGCACCCCACCCCCTTGCAGTTTGGCCTATCCAAAGTTGTCCTTTAATATCAAATTCAGCACGAATGTTGCCACTTTGAAAACCATTCATAAAGTTGATTACCGCGCCTTGGTATACGCCATTAACTTTATCCAATAACACTCTGAAAATATTAGACTGTGTTTGGTCTCCAATAAAAATTTGTCCAGAAAATGGCCCAAATTGACCTTTACTTATATCCCACGCAGGGTTTCCCGGTGAGTTAGCTACTTCAAGATGAGGGATATGTGCTACCGGTTTTTCTCGCATTTCATCAAATACTTCAACTGCAGTATTAGTGATAGATTCTTTGGTATAATCAGGGCGTTGTGCTAACGAAACAGGGTGTCCATAAAACTTACCTTCTTGTAAAAAATGAAAGGTAGAGGTAGGAACCCAGTCACCCTGATTATCCGTATAAAACAACTCACCTGTTGGACTACTTCCAATACCCGCAGGCGAACGTAATCCCCATGCATAAGGGCTAAATTCACCATCTTTATTAACTTTAAAAGCAAAACCTCGATAACCACCAGAACTCCCCATAGCACCCAGTGAAAAGGCGTTAGGATCACCATGGCTCAAGTTTAATGTACCGTAATAATTACCCTGTTTATCTTTAACTGGACCAAAGGTAAATTCGTGATAGTTATCATGGAAATCCCAGTCACCAGCCAGCATTAAATACTCGTCAGCTTGACCGTCATTATTAGTATCAATTAGGCGAGTAAACTCTGGTTTTTGGGCAACAATAATACTACCGTCATCATCAACTAATAAACCAGTAGGCTCATGTAAACCTTCAGCAAATTTTGTCCAGTTATCACCATTTAGTTTCCAAACATCGCCAAAACGTGTTGCCACATAAACGTCACCTGTGGGTGTAGAATCTAAGCCTGTAGCGTGAAACCTGACATCTTTTGGCGTTTCTATAGTGACAATACTATAACCATCTGGTTTATAATTGTTTTTTGGTGCACCTTGAGAATAAACCGTCGTAGAGGTTATTAATAACAAGGATAAACCTAATGTTTTCGTTATTTTGTTCATTGGGTTACCCACTATTTAGTTGAAACGTTAATTGAAAAAGATTTTTTATTAGGTTTAATAGTTAAACTATGACCCTCGATTTTTCCATCTGGACTACTCATAGTGACCTTGCCATTATTTGGCAGGTTAAAGACTAATGGCGAATTAAGATTGGATAACACTTGGTAATTTAGTGTCAAACCGTTATTGGAATGGTTAGAGGTGGTTAACTTGTAATCAACGTTATCTTGGCTATAGAAAAATGCTGGAACACCTGTGTTAGTCATCTTCTGATAACTGCATTTACCTGCACCTTTTGATGTAAACGAGTCATTTTTGTTAATCAACCAATCACCTAAAGCGATACTGCCATCTTTGCCTCTACTTTCTACATTAGGACCAACATTTAGTAGGTCTCCAGTCCAGAGTCCAACCACATCACAACTTCTGGTGTTAAAGGCATAATTTATCTTTTCAGGGAAACCAACAGAGATTGAATAGGTCGGTAGATTATGGATCTTTTTACGTTGAACGACAGGTTTGTTCTTTGCCAAAACATGAATCTTTTTATCCAACATTATTTTTTGACTACGAGTAGAAATACCAAATAACTTGATACCTAGATCTTCTGTGGTGACAAATAATGCTAGGTTTCTTTTCCAGTTTTTACTTATATCGCTACCCACAATATATTGAAATTTAATGTGCTGTTTACCTGGCTTTAAGGTCCATGTGGCACCATTTGGATTTTGTTTTGTTACTTCTTTACCGTCAATATGCAAAGTGGTCGGATTTAACTTCCACGCCTCAATATGCAATTTGCTGGGATCTTTAGGGGCATATAAATCGGCCTCAAATTCGATGGCATAATGTTTAATCTCAGGCATTTCAAAATCCATTAGATTTTTGGGTAAAGCGCCTGATTTGATTAACTTGCCGGCAGTTACCTGCCGATCGCTTACGTCGTTCATTTGATAAATTTTGTAAGTTAAGTTGGCTAAACCTTCTCTTTTTGACAGGATAAAGGCGGCCACGTTTTTTAATTGCTCATCGGAAAACATGGCACCAAAAGCAGGCATACCTTTACTATTAAACCCTTGTTTTATATTGGCCAAAATTGCGGAAGGGGCTTCACCGTGTACCCACTCACCGTCTTTCAAATTAAAGCCTGTGGCTCCAGTTAAATCTTTATTATGGCAAGCAGCACAAGCTTGCATATACAACTGTTCCCCAGCTTTAGTTGCTTTTGAGTTGTGACTTAGTGCAGTAAGAGACTCATCCTGAGTATTGGCTAAAGCGTTGCCAATACTTAGAGATATAACTAATGGAATTAATCCGAATTTTTTCATCTAATTGCCTTTAAAATTGCTATTTTGGGCGATTGAAAAACCTAATGTATTCAATACCCATTGTTAACAACAAAGTTACAATATTTACACCTGAATTTCTACATGCATATATAATTTCGTAAAGGCAATAGTGAAGTTAGATAATACTGAAACGAAATATAGGCAGGAATTTTACAATCAATTAGATGTAACGTCTGTGTTCTGCTAAATAACCTAATGACAAAAACACTCCGATGATGCAAACACCTCTATATTCGTGTGGGATCATTAGAATTAATTGTTTGACGTAAGGCGTGGCAATTACCAATAGAAATCCGTAACCAAAGGCACAGACTAAAACAAAAACTAGTGTGCGTATAATAAAGTGATAAGGACTGATCATACGTTTAATGTGTTTGTTTATTACATCACCATACACAACCAGTATTGTTGCAAGAATGGTGATTGAAATTTCAGAATAGTAAGGCGCTAACAGACGTGTGACGCCTGCCAATGCTTCTAACAACCATAGCATCTAGATCTCGCCACCTAATTCAGACAATAAATCTAACATGCCTTGTTCATTCAACACTTTTATTCCTAGGGATTCAGCTTTTGCCAATTTAGAACCGGCTTTTTCCCCGGCGACTAAACAACTGGTTTTAGCTGATACGCTACCGGCCACCTTAGCCCCTAGAGCTTGTAACTTTACTTTTGCTTCACTTCTACCCATTTGGTTCAGGGTGCCAGTTAAAACAAAAGTTTGTCCCTCTAGCGGAAGTGTTCCGGCTTCAATTTTTTCGATTACGGGCCAGGTGATACCGACTTCTAACAATTCATCAATCACAGAAAGGTTATGTTCTTCAGCAAAGAAATTAACTAAGTGTTGAGCCACAATTACGCCTACATCATCCACTTCTTGTAGGGCTTCAATATTTGCTTCTTTTATTTTGTCTAAACTACAAAAATGCATCGCCAGATTATTTGCAGTGGCCTCACCCACTTCTCTAATACCCAACGAATAGAGAAACTTCGCTAACGTCGTCTTCTTACTGTCTTCTAAGGATTTTAATAGATTAGCGGCGGATTTTTCTCCCATACGATCTAGATTAGCTATTTGAACTAGCTCCAACTTAAAGAATTCAGCGGGCGTTTTAACCAAATCTAGGTCAACGAGTTGTTCTATGATCTTGTCACCTAAGCCGTCAATATCAAAGGCCTTACGTGAGGCGAAATGCTTCATAGCTTCTTTTCGTTGAGCGCCACAATATAGTCCACCGGTACAACGAGCTACAGCTTCGTCTTCTAATTTTTCAATAGCTGATTCACATACTGGGCAGCTAGATGGAAACATTACATCTTTAACCTCTGTTGGGCGTTTGTCTAAAATGACAGAGCCAACTTGAGGGATCACATCCCCTGCTCTGCGGATGATCACAGTATCTCCAATTTTTAGCCCTAAACGTTCAATTTCATCTTGATTATGTAAGGTTGCATTAGAAACGGTTACACCGCCAACAAAAACGGGGGCTAGACGTGCTACAGGGGTAATTGCACCGGTTCTACCCACTTGAAACTCTACGTCCAGCACCTTAGTCATTTCTTCTTGTGCGGGAAATTTATGAGCTATAGCCCAACGTGGAGCTCTAGCAACAAAACCCAGAGATTGTTGTACATCGGTACTATCGACTTTAAACACTACACCATCGATGTCGTAATTTAATTTATCGCGTATATCTCCAAGGTATCGATAATAATCAAGGCAAGCCTCCGCTCCTTTAGCAGTTTGAAGTTCTTTGCTTAAAGGAAATCCCCATTCCGCCAATTGCTTTAACCTATCTGAATGATTGTTAGCAAAAGTCTGGTGCTCATTTTCAACTAATCCTAATGAATAGGTAAAAAACAACAATGGGCGAGTTGCAGTGATCCGAGAATCTAATTGCCGTAAACTGCCTGCAGCGGCATTTCGAGGGTTGGCAAAAACCTTTTTACCTTTTTCTTTTTGACTTTGATTGAGTTTATCAAATCCATCCTTACTCATAACGACTTCGCCGCGCACTTCCAGTCGCTCTGGATAACCACTGCCTCTCAACTTAAGTGGGATGTTTCGAATAGTACGTACATTGGTAGTGATGTTTTCACCAACCCGACCATCTCCTCGTGTTGCGCCCCTAACAAGTAGGCCATTTTCATATAATAAACTTACTGCCAATCCATCTAGCTTAGGCTCGCAGCTATAGGATATTTCACTTGAATCTTTTAAGCGATCTTGCATCCGTTTTTCAAAAGCATGGAATGACTCATGATCAAAAACGTTGTCTAAAGACAACATAGGTACTTCATGTTCCACTTGTTTAAATTCTGGCAGTGGTACGTCACCCACTTTTTGACTAGGAGAGTCAGAAGTGACTAATTCAGGGTATTCAGTTTCAATTTTAACCAATGCTAACATCTGCCTGTCATATTCAGCGTCAGGCACACTAGGTTCATCTAATACATAATATTGATGGTTATATTCGATGATTGTTTGTTTAATTTGTAGCAGTGTATTAATTGTGTCTTGCGAGGCTGCCATAAAAGCATTCCATAAAGAAAAGAGTAATGTGTGCCCCACCGTTTATAATAAAAATTCTGCGCAGGGCAATGAAAGTTGTTAGCGTCTAACGATTAACTATACGTTGACGTTCAAATTCACGAATTTTTTCAACGTATTGTTGCAAACTTTGTTTGGTTAGTAATGAACGTCTAGCATCATAAATCTGGGCTGAAAATTCATCGGCAATTTTACGAGCTGCGTTATGCATCATATTAAAAACCTGATGTGGTTCACCTTCAATAGGTAAAATCATAAACAATGACACACCTTGAGTGGTAAAGTTTTCCAGATTATCTATGTCAAAATTACCCGGTTTAAACATATTCGCTAAGCTAAACAAAACTGGGCCTTTGCCATTCGAGTTAACGTGGCGATGAAAAATATCTTGGTCACCAAACTTAAAGCCTAGAGTCAGCAACATAGGTAATAGTGCCGAGCCGGCAATACTTGTACCATCAGCTACTTTAACATTTAATACAAGTACCTCTTGTTGTTCGCTTGGTTTTTCTTGTGATGCCTGTGTTTTAATTTCATTGTCTGTCGAAATAGGCTCATCTTCAAAATCAATGCGCATTTGATCATCATCAATTTTTGGCTCTTTCTTTTTTCTTGCACTAACTGCTTTTTTACGTTTAACCAAGTTACGAGCTTGCTCGGTTAAACTCTCTTTAAAGCTAGATTTAACGTCTACTTCTTTCGTATTGGTAACTTGGCTGGCTGTTACGATGGATTTTTCAATACTTTGGCTATCTGCATTTTGTTTAACTGAACTTGGGTTAGCCGTGCTCTGGTTGGCATTACCTTCAGCGTTAGCTTGTTTCTTTAATAAAAATGGAGGAGGTTCCGGTGCTTGATAATTTTCTTGTGGTCCCCCTGCGATTTTTGCTGGATTAAGGTCAGAATTGGATACTTGGCTTACATTAAAAGACATGTCTTTTTCAGGTTTACTCGTATTCTTTTCTTCTTTTGCGATCGCAACGGTTTCCGCTGCTAATGACTGGTACTTTTCAGCAAATTCTGGTTTAGGTTGGGTTACAACAGAAGCGTAAATCTTTCCGCTGGCTTCTTTATCTGCGTGTTCTTTTGTCGTTTGAACAGGAACACTTAGATCTTTTTCTTGTTGCGTATCACCTTTGTTTACCGCTGTAGTATGAGTTGAAGCTTCCTCTGAAGCAGACTCTTTATTACTAGAAACAACTCTTACTGCACCAATACCTAGATCGTCAAACTGCTCCGCAGAAGTAATAGGTGTAGCTGTATCAGCAGTAAATTCAACATCCTGTGAGTCAACATCTATATTAAAATCTGAGATATCATTAGTATCTTGATTTTCAGTATCTTCTTCACCTATTGTCCATTCTTGGTGTGTTAGTTCTAACTCTGTATCGTCTTCTACCTTATCAGTGCTTTTACCTTCGCTATTTTTTCTAGAAAGCCAAATTCCGTGTGCAGCTACCCCGACAATAATACATCCACCGATAACCAACAAAGACCAACGTAATACATCTTCCATCAAAAACTTACTCTTATTATTGTTAATTTCTATTAAGCTTGCGCAATGGCAACTGCTTCATCTACATCGACCGCAACCATTCTAGAAACACCAGGCTCAGCCATTGTTACCCCTGTCAAATGTGTTGCCATTTCCATCGCAATTTTATTATGGGTAATATATATAAATTGAACACTTTTTGACATTTCTGAAACCAATTTACAGAAACGCCCTACATTTGCATCATCTAGTGGAGCGTCGACTTCATCTAATAAACAAAACGGCGCTGGATTGAGTCTAAAGATAGCAAACACCAATGATAAAGCGGTCAGCGCTTTTTCTCCACCCGAAAGCAGGTGAATTGTACTATTTTTCTTTCCTGGCGGCCTAGCCATTATTGTCACGCCTGTTTCTAACAAGTCATCGTCTGTTAATTCTAAGTAGGCAGCACCACCACCAAAGACTTTTGGAAACAACATTTTAAGGTCTGAATTTACTTGCTCAAATGTTTCTTTAAATCGTGTTCGTGTTTCTTTGTCAATTTTACGTATAGCCTGCTCTAATATGTCGAGGGCTGATACCAAATCATCGTTTTGTGTGTCGAGATGACTCTTACGTTTTGCTTGTGTTTCGTATTCTTCTACGGCAGCTAAATTCACAGCTCCCAAACGACCAACAGAAGCCGTTGTTTTTTCTAACATGTTTTGCCAGTTATTTTCTTCAGCTTCTGCTGGCAAATCATTAATCACATGTTTAATGTCTTGATGCATTTCCTTCAACTGCTCAAGAAAGCCATTCGCTCTTACTCGGTAACCTTCACATTCAAGCTTAATGCTTTGTAAGTCTGTTAACATGAGTTGGATTTTATTGGTGACGCCTTGTTGGCCTTTTTCCGCCACAGAAAGATTTTCTTCAACCACTAACAACTCTTGCTTTAGTTGAGTTTGCACTAATTCTATTTCTGCTTTTTCCTCAAGCAATGTTTGCAGCGTTTCTTCTTGTTCTTCAAGTGGCAAAGCAAGTTCGGCTAACTCTGCTTCTAATAGTCCAATTTTATCCTGCATATTACTCATTAACAGGACTTCTCTTTGTACATTACTTTTAAGTCCGTCGTATTGACTTTGAATAGTTTGTACCTGTAAAGCAAGTTGATGGATCTTGTTTTTGTTTGCCTCTAAATTAATTCGAGATTGATTTACTTTTTGTTGCTCTTGTTCTTTCTTTTGTTCATGGCCTAACACATTTTCTTGCAACTCTTCCAGATTGAGCTCTAACTCTTCAGCCTGCATACTAAGTTCTTCTAATTCCTGCTTTTCACCCTCAAAGGTTTCTTGTTGACGTGTTAATTCTCCACTTAACTTATTGTTACGACTGAATATTTGTTCTTTTTGCTGGATTAACAAACTTAGCTTGCTTTTATTTAGCTCCAGGTTACGCGTAGCCGTATCCAGGGATTCTTTATGGCTGGTATTTGAAATACTTACTAGCTCTAAGGCTTTATTGGCAGGTTCAAGTGTTTCTTGAACTAAGAGTAATAAACCTTCTAGTTCTGTTTTTTCGCCGTTTAAGGCTTTTATCTGATTTGTTCGTTTTAAAACACCTACCTTCTCATCTAGATTAGAAGCAATTAGCCACTGATGACTCAACCAATTTCCGTCTTTTGTAACGACACTTTCGTTTTCTTTAAGGTTAGGTAGTAATTTTTCTGCTTCTAACAAAGTGTCTGTGACTAAGATCTGGGTTAACCAAGAAGGAACAGAATCAGTATTTAATTTACTTGCTATGCTCGTCAAAGGTATTTCTTTGCAATACTTACCTTCAAATATCCAGGACGTTCCAAGCTGCTCAGCTAAACTTTGCATTTCTAACTTATTAAGATCTTCAGTATTATTGATTAGATTAGCTTTTTGCCATTGACTAGTTATCGTTTCAAATGCAGTTTCCCAGCCCGGTTGTATATCTAATGTCTGTAACCAAGGTTGGGTTATTATGCCACTAAGTGACTGAGTGTCTTCTTCTTCATTTAACCCTAACTCTGATTCCTGGATGACAGTAAGAGCGCTTAATTGAGCATTAATACCTTGAAGTTCACCTTGTTTAGTAAATATTTTATTTTCTATTGTTTTGACATTTTCTTGGGCGTTGAAAAGGTTATCTTCTTGAGTTTGGGTTTGTTCACTTAGTTCTTCTACTTGATGTTCCAGATTAAGTATTTGCTCTTGTCTCTGTTCTATCTCAATATCTAAATCATCATTCAGTTCGTCATTCAGTTCGTCTTTTAGTTCACCGATCCTTTGTTGTGTGCGTAACTGGATTTGCATTAAGGATTGAATTTTACCGTGACAAGACTGGGCCTGAACTTTGTTTTGATTGAATGTTTGTTCTTGATGACGCCATTGATTTTGGAAATGTGTAAAACTTTCTTCAGCTTCCAACAAACTCATATCTAGCTGCTCAATTTGTTCATCAAGTAACTCTTTTTCAGGTAATAATATCTCTAGCTGCGCAGATAACTCATCAATTTTAATTTTAGAGTCTTGGTGATGGTTTTCGTGTTCTTTTACAGAGGCAGCTGAAGATATTATTTCTTGTTCAACTTGTTGGCGCCTTTGTTTCGTATGAATTTGGTTTTGTTCAATACGTGTTATATCAGTGCCCACTTTAAACACTTGTTCTAGGTAACGTGATAACGTTTGTTTAATATCTTGTTGCTGCTCCTTATACAAGGTGATGTCTTTTTCTTCACCTCTTTGTTGTGCAACATACGCCTCTATTTCAGAGTTTTTTTGCTCAATATCGGTTTCTAGTAATTCAATCTTTTTACTGTGTTTTAGCCAACGAATTGCTGCAAGTTCAGCTTTATATTTACGTTCATTTTGTTTTAGTTCTTTAAAGCGTTTGGCTGCAGCGGCTTGTCTTTGAAGTTTTTCTAATTGTTGACCTAGCTCCCCTCTCACATCTTCTAAACGTTCCAGGTTCTCTTTAGTGTGGCGGATCCGTGTTTCGGTTTCTCGCCTGCGCTCTTTATATTTAGAAACACCCGCAGCTTCTTCTATAAACCCCCTCAGATCTTGCGGTTTAGATTCAATTAGGCGCGATATCATGCCTTGTTCAATAATGGCATAGCTACGAGGACCTAGGCCTGTCCCAAGAAACAAGTCAGTAATGTCTCTTTTTCTGCATTTTGTGCCATTAAGCAAATAACTTGATTGGGCTTCTTTAGTCACAACTCGCTTAACGGACAATTCATTATAACCTGCAAATTCACCTTGAATTCGGCCCGATGAATTATCAAAAACTAGTTCGACACTACATTGTGAAACGGGTTTTCTGGCGGTTGACCCATTAAAAATAACGTCCGTCATGGCGTCACCACGTAGATTCTTAGCCGAACTTTCGCCTAAAACCCATCTAACAGCGTCAATAACGTTTGATTTGCCGCAGCCGTTAGGCCCGACAACAGCGGTCATTTCTGATGGGAAAGGGATTGTGGTTGGATCAACAAATGATTTGAATCCAGCCAACTTAATCTTTTTTAAGCGCATAAATTAGCGAACAACAGCCCGTATATTATTATTTTTCTATTTAGTGATGTATGAATGTACCAAAAGTAATCAAGTGTAACAATTGGCGTTTTGATCTATCACACTTCCTACGTATAATAATTGATAATTGTTCTTAAAATGGCGTATTTTCAAACAGTTAATACCCAATCTGTAATTATATATAGGTGCATTGTGGATTACTTTCTTCAAGGGTTTACTCTTATTCGTACAAAAGGTTTAAAAAGATTTGTATTTATACCCCTCGCCATAAATTTAATTTTATTTTCAGTGGCTTTCTATTTTTTATTTGGTGAAATTAGCGACAGCATTCAATGGATAGTTAACCTAATCCCAGATTGGGATTGGCTAGCTTGGTTAAAACAAGGTCTTAGTTACATTATTTGGCCCATTGCTTTAATCAGCATCTTACTGGTTTTTGGGCTAATATTTGGCACTTTGGCCAATTGGATTGCGGCACCATTTAATGGCTTGTTATCTGAAAAGGTAGAACAACACCTTACCGGGCAAACGTTGAGTGATACGGGAGTAATGGATATTGTTAAAGATATCCCACGCACCTTAGGTCGAGAGGTTGCAAAATTGGTTTATTACTTACCTAGAGCGTTTGGATTTCTCGTGCTGTTTTTTATTCTTCCTATCATTGGTCAGGTATTGTGGTTCATGTTTAGTGCGTGGATGATGGCGGTGCAATATTGTGACTATCCTTTTGATAATCACAAAGTCCCCTTTAAAAAAATGAAGTTTGTTTTACGAGATAATAAATCGCAAAGTTTCAGTTTTGGAATTACTGTCAGTGTGTGTTCTTTGATCCCGATAGTTAACTTTTTAGTCATGCCCGTTGCTGTGTGTGGTGCCACCGCGTTATGGGTTGACGAGCTTAAAGAACAATCTATTTAACCAAAGCTCGGGTTAATTAAGTTTAGCTCGGATTATTTAGTTGTAACCAATTTATATAAAGCCTCACTGCTTATAGGTGAGGCTTTGTTTTTGCCATTATTCAATTCCAATGATTTTATCAGTTTTACAATCTTTTGATTGGCTGGACAGCTTAAACCATGAGCATTGCCTTGTTTTACTAAGGCACCATTCAAATAGTCTATTTCTGTAGGTTTTCCCTGGGATATATCCCACCACATAGACGTTTTCACGTTAGGATCGATGGCTAACATTTTATTGGCCAAACGTTTAAATAACCAATTAGGAAGTTTCAAAAGAATAGGCAAAAAGTTGGCTGGAATAGGAGTTAATTTTGGCAAATCTATTCCACTTGCCTTTGTCACAGCTAATAACTCCTGCATTAAAACTGCAATCACATTTCTGTAATTGGCTTGCTCTAACATAGCTTTAACGGGAGTATCAGCCAACGCACAAACAGCATTACTTAGGTTTAGTTGCAGTTTTGCCCACAACAAAGCCGTTATATTATCTGTTACACAAGTAGGCATTAAATCACAATTGATGGAATCAACAAGTTTAGTAGACGTTGGATTAGAAGCTGCTATTTGCTCAATTGTGAGTTGGCCTTCAGACCCCTTGTGATAATGCCCACGCTTTAATTCAACCACATTGAACGGCACCATCACTCTTAGTACAGAATTATTTGGAAAGGCCTTTTGCACCTGACTTTTGGAACCTAACCCATTTTGACAACACAAAATAATCGTATTGTCGGTTATTAGCTCTTTCATATCCAACAAAGCAGACGTTAAGCCTGTGCATTTAACGGTTAACCACAGATATTCAATCTGCGACGGTTTAGATAGATTTTCTATCTTTGTTTCTTCAAAAGTACAAACATTAACCTTAGAAACAGGTATTTGGTTTTCAAGATAATCCGTTAATACTAATCCATCTTTAAGTTTCGTTTTTACCTGAGCGCGACAAATTAAAGTGGTATTTATGCCTAAAGAAGTTAACACGCCACCTATATAACAACCAATAAGCCCTGCACCAAAAACCACGTGTTTTTTGTTTTTATCAATACTCATATGTCGCTACACCTAACGCTTTAAAACAAGAATATAACGGGAATTAACCTTATTAGCTAAAATAAAAATATAACCTTTAAAACAGCTTACGACATAACCTAGTCTCTAACCTTGGTTAAATTTCATAATACAATAAAATTAAAATGGCTATTGAACTTAAGGCCACTAAATGTAACCCTGAAAACGGTTACATTTAATTAACATATAGGTTCCCTTTGATGACAATAGTGAAGTCTCGCAGTATTTTAATCCCTCCATTGGCTACTATATTTGTAGCGTGTGGAGGCGGTGGTTCAACAAGTAACACGCCCCCACAAACGAATACCCCACCGGCTGCGCCGGCTAATGTGGCGCCAGTAGCCAATGCCGGGGACGACCAAACTATCGACGAATTAAGTGTGGTCAACCTAAGCGGAAGTGGTACTGATTCAGATGGCAGTATTAATAGTTATAGTTGGACACAAACGTCAACGGGCACAAGCATTACCTTAACAAACGCTAATACGGCCTCGGCGTCTTTTACGGCACCTGATGTTACAGCTAATGAAACAATCACTCTTGAACTAACAGTCACAGATGACGACAACGCCACTCATAAAGATTCTGTTGAAATTACCATTACCCATATTGAACCCACTGATCCCAATCCAGTAGAACCTGTTGAACCAGAGCATACTATTCCTCAAGGTGGTACTCTAATATCTGCATCTAACCCCATAAATTCGGCTAGTCTTTGGGCTGGAAATGGTGCTCAACCAGTGGGCACCATGACAGTGGTGAATGTTGAACATGATGACTTTCAACAAGCTTTAGAAGTAGACATAACCAATCCTAGTGGTGTGTCGTGGAATGGCCAAATTAGCATTCCGGTTACCGGTGCAGTCGAGGTTGGCGATAATGTACTGTTAAGAGTTTTCTTTCGTACATTAAATAGTGACTATGAAACAGGCACAGGGTTTACTCGAGTTCTTTTGCAAGGACCAGAGCCAGACTATTACAAAATAATAAACAGAAACATTAATAGTGCCAGTGAATGGGTTGAGTATTTTCTCTCTGCAACAGTTGCGAAAGATTTTGCTGACGGGGAGTTAGGGATTTTATTTGAATTAGGTGCCGGTGATAAACCTCAAAGCTTTCAAATTGGTGGGGTTCAATTATACAACTATGAGCAATCTTTAAGCTTAGAACAATTACCCAACACTGAATTAACTTATGACGGTAGAGATGCGGATGCTCCTTGGCGTACAGAGGCTTTGGCCCGTATAGAAGAACATAGAAAAGGCGACTTCACCCTTACGATAAATGATCATAATGGAGACCCGATAAATAATCTTGATATTGATTTACATTTAGCCAACCATGCTTATCACTTTGGTTCAGCTATAGCCAGCGGACAACTACTTGAAGAAAGTGAAAACGGAGACATTTACCGCGAAAAGGTTTTAGAGTTATTTAATCAAGCAGGTCCCGAAAACTCCCTAAAATGGGGTTCATGGGCGGGTGAATGGGGTGAGTATTATTCTCAAGCTAACACCATAAGTGCTCTGGAGTGGTTAAAAGAACATAACATTTATGCTCGAGGTCATGTTTTAGTGTGGCCGGCTCAGCGTAACTTACCAAATTATTTGGACCAATACATAACAGAAGATCCTAGCCAAGCCGATCCTCAATTACTAGTAGAAGTCACTAACCATATTAACGATGTGAGTACCCAAACTTCCCACCTTTTAGACGAATGGGATGTATTAAATGAACCTTATGATAACCACTATTTGATGGATGCTTTTGGTGATGAGGTTATGGTTGATTGGTTTGAACTTGCGAGAAGTAATCTACCAGAACATAAACTCTATATTAATGATTACAGCATCCTATCTGGTGGCGGATTAGATGTAGCTCATCAAGAACACTATGCAAAAACAATAAAGTACCTTGTGGACAACGAAGCGCCAATAGACGGTATAGGCCTACAAAGTCACTTTAGTGAAGTGTTAACTGGCATTCCAAAGGTATATGAAATATTAGATGGAATTCATCAAGCTAATCCAAACTTACTTATTCGTTCAACTGAATTTGATGTTAAAACTACCAATGAGCAACTTCAGGCCGATTACACTCGGGACTTTATGACATTGTTTTTTAGTCATCCTTCAACCGTAGGTATTCAGTTATGGGGTTTTTGGGCAGGCAGACATTGGTTCCCCGATGCAGCTATGTATCATTTAGATTGGACAGAAAAGCCAAATGCTTTGGTTTGGAAAGATCTGATTTTTAATCAATGGCATAGTGCGTTTAATGAAAAAACAGATGAACAAGGTCAATTTAAAAGCCGAGGATTTTACGGTGAATATACCCTCTCCTTTACCCACAATGATAAAGAACAGGTTTTTTCTGTTGTTGTTGAAAAAGGCAATGAAAATCAAATAACCATAAGATTACCTGAATAAATACTTGTACTGAGGTAAGTTTTAACAAACGGCTTAAAGATGATTAATCTTTAAGCCGTTTTTTTATGCTTTACTATTTTATGAAGCTAACTTATATATTTGACTTACTTGAGCCTCAGATTTAATTGCTAAATTGTTATAAGTAAAACTATTTCAGTGTAGCGGCAGTGTTTGACTTAAAAGCTCAGTTAGTGGAAACTGTTTAGACGGCTAAACGTCTAAAACTTATATTCAAGGTTAAAATCAATGTCAGTTCAAGAGTCAGAATTACGCACTCGTTATAACGATATCTCACGAGGTGTTTATTTTATTGGTACTACTCCACCTAAAAGTGATACCCCATCCGAACAAGTTGAAACCATTGCCAATAAGTTACTTGAGCGTGTAAGCGACATTGATTTTGACGGCTTGATTGTATATGACATCCAAGATGAAGGTTCTCGAATTAGTAAACCTCGTCCTTTCCCATTTAAATCTACCCATGATCCTCGTTGGTATTCGTCTTTATTAAACAAAAAGTCTGGCCGCCCAGTAATCACTTATAAAAGTGTTATACAGTCAAACAAACAAGAATTTAACGATTGGGCAGACGAAGCCTGGCAAAAATATGGGGTTAAAGATGTAGTGTTAGTGGGGAGTCCTTCAAAAGATATTCAAGCGTCACTCCCCCTCAATAAAGCTTATGAAACCTTAGTTGAAAGCCAACACCCATTCTTTATGGGCGGTGTGACAATCGCCGAGCGGCACGTGAGCAAAGGCAATGAGCACCAACGTTTGATTGAAAAACATCAACAAGGCTGTAACTTCTTTATTTCTCAAGCCATATACAACCCTCAAGCCACCATTGACTTGTTAACCCGTTATGCCATCGAATGCCAGAAATTAAATATTAAACCTCAAAGGATCATATTGACCTTTTCACCATGTGGAAGCCAAAAAACCTTAGAGTTTATAGACTGGTTAGGCGTGAGTGTGCCTGAAGCAACAAGTTTGCGGATTTTAAATGCTGACAAACCTTTGTATGAATCGATTCGAATATGTAGCAATGGACTTCAACAGATATTAGATGCTGTGATCCCCTATGATTTACCACTTGGTTTGAATATAGAAAGTCTAACAAATCGTAAAGAAGAAATTGATGGGTCTATCTTGTTGTACAAGCTGCTACGTTCAAAAATGGATTTTTATCTAGCAAAACAAGAACTACGAAAATTAAATGCTTCAGCTTAGGCTTTTAAAAATTTAGTTAACCTGAAGTCGGCTTACCCCGAGCTTAGGTTACTTAAAAGGCAGCTATAAAATAGCTGCCTTTTTTGGATATACCGATAATAGTACCGATAACAGCACCGATTTTCGAACACTTGCTATTCGCTAGTAAGTTTTTGCTTTGTTACCAGCCTCTACTTGAGAGTCCACCGTATACCGAACCACTTTTGGAACACCTTCTCCCCTAGCCTCTTTTAACACTGGACGCCAAGCTTTACGTAACTCAGACAATTTTTGTTGGTGTTGTTTTTGCTCGACTAAATTCACTAATTCAGTGGGATCATTACGTAAGTCATACAACTCTTCGTAGACTGCAGGCTCGCCATGCAAACTTGAATCTAAATAATCTCTGTAAACCACTATGTCATTGTCATGCATGCCGTACAACACCTTGTTGACTGGAATGTTTAACTCTTTAGCCAACTCAATTTTACGTGTAGCAGACATATTATTGTTTTTGTAATAACGAATGTACTTCCAATCTTGGGTTTGAATGGCTTCACATCTTGGGTTACCAAAATGAGTAGACCACAAGTTTTCAGAAAATACATAATCCCGTTGGGTGTTATTTCCCTTATAAATCGCGTCTCTTATGTCTTCACCTTGCATAGTTTTTGGTACGTCTACACCTGCAAGTTTTAACATGGTTGGCGCAATATCTATGCTTTGCACTAAGGCTAGGCTTTTATGTGATTTAACGTCCTGTCTTGGATCAAATACAATTAAAGGTACATGGGTAGTTTTCTCATAACATAGGGCTTTTCCACCTAAACCTTGCTCGCCCATAAATAAACCATGGTCAGAGGTAAAAATAATCACAGTATTGTCTGCTAAGCCCTGACGTTTTAGTTCTTTTTTTAGGTTGCCAACTAATCTATCAATGCCGGTCATTGCTTGTAATTGACGGGTATAACGTTCTTTTAATGCATCGGCTGTATCGGAATAATTGTAACCGGCTTGTCTATCTTCAACTTTAAGTAAATCTGCAGGAAGTTTAGGTTGTTTTATGTCAGCTTTGGCAATGTAGCTTTCTGGTAGTGGGATGTCAGTATCACGGTATTTAGTACGATATAAAGCATCATCTGTTGGCCTCATTTTCATATTACTAGTACCCGCACCATGAGGTAAGTTAAAGTTGATAGACAACATAAACGGTTTGTTTTCAGGTCGTCTATCTAAAAACTTGATAGCTTTATCAAACTTGTGTTTGTTTGAATTTAGAAAATCTAAGGTGCCTTCTTCGACTATTTCAACCTGCGTGTTTGATTCAGCTTCAGAAAAAATGGTGTGTTTTTCTTTAGGGTAAAAGAAAATATGACCATTACCTGCGTACCAATAGTCAAAGCTAGATTCCATTAGTCCAGTTGCATATCCTTTTTCGCCCACAGGTGTATGGTTTTTACCTACCCAACCTGTGTAATAGCCAGACTCCCTAAGCTTTACCGGGTATGAGTTTGCCCATGCTTCAGGGGAAACCGCTGTAGCAGAGTTAAAGTTTACTCCGTGTTTACGTTCGTATTGCCCTAACAATAGTGAGATACGACTTGGCGTACAAATAGCGCTAGACACATGGGCATTGGTAAACAACACTCCTTGATTGGCTAATTCATCAATGTTCGGGGTTTCTACTATTTTATTACCCGTTACACCTAAATAACCATAAGGTTGGTCATCGGTAAGTATCAAAATAATATTGGGTTTCTTGTGATTACTAACTAAGGACTGGCTCGCAGCTTGGGTAGCCATACAATATAAAGTTAACAACAGCGCTATACCATATCGAATACTTTTTATTAAATTCACTAATTTCATAAAGGTGAAAAATCCTATGTATTTATATTTTTTCTAATTTCCAATGCAAAGTCTTAGTTTGATTAACTTGATAAATCTGACTAAATAATGCGTCTACTTCTTTTCTCAGTTTTTGCTCGTCTTTGACAAATTCAAAATAACTAGCCACCACCCCTTTTAAATAACTATGCCAAGGTTTACCAATGGATTTGTCTAAATGTTTTGATAACACTTGCTTAACTATTGTCTCATTAGATAAATCTGTTTCAGGATATTTACTCAACATTGTGAATCGAACATGTTGAATATTGCGAATATTTCCCGACGTTTTTGCACGCTGGTCGTTTAACTGTTTAACGTTTAAAGCTTGCTGATACATCGGTGTAAGTTTATTTGCACTAAGGTCAAGCCCACCCAATAATTGTTTATGGGAATACTCCCCCACAACTGTGCCGTCTATGCTCAATTTGTAATATCCAACTTTTAGCCCTGACACTTTAAAAGGCATTTTATTCATTTCTTTTTGGAAAGATATATCTGCTGATAATGCGGCTTGTTCACTGTTTAATGGATAAGGTAAGGACAAGGGTTTGCAATAGAAAGACAAACTAGTTTGACTCACTACCAAGTCACCATCTTGTTCACAATTGTCCATTTTGTAGTTGTTAGGATCACCTACATTAAACTGGAAATCAGCTACTTTATTTTGTGCTAAACCTTGCGCTTTAAGGTAACTATAGGCCATTACAAAATGGCCTTGTTCACCTGGATGTACCCTATCTTCACCAATTATGCTGGCACTTGGATCTTTAAATTGCCATTTATGATTAATGTTTAACAAAGGTGTTTGAAAGTCCACAATCCCAGCATTGTATTTTGGCGCCATTGTTTTAAGCGCTTGACCATACACAGCTAGCTCGTCATTTCGGCCCACATTATTGAAAACTTTTACCTTTGCCGTTTGATCATAAATAGACGGAGTCAATATGGTTACATCGACATTTTTGCTCTTTAAATTTTCAACTAAGCTACGCATATTGTGTAAATACTTATCGCGGATAGTCTTTTGTTGTTTAGCTTGGTCGAGCTTTTCTTGTTTAGTATTAGCTTGATTTGCGTACAACCAACTACCGACATCGTTCATACCTAACATAATGCTAGCTTTAGTTGGGTTATGTAAAAGTACGTCTTGCTCTAATCGCTTTAAAGTACCGTGGGCCGTATCTCCCGAAATACCCGCATTGTAATATTTGAATGGTTTGTTTGGGTATCGGGTCGCATGAAATAAAAAGATATCTTTATGGTAACTCCCACCGTGAGTAATAGAGTCACCAATAAACACCATCACATCACCTTTTGTAAAGTTTGGTGCCGCATTTGATTGTTCGTCCACATTTGCATTTGCAGCCGTAGTTAACACAAACGAAAGTCCAGCGACCCCAAATACACAAAGTAAAATGTAACGACTAGTCAAGATTAGATCTCTAAACTTCATATTTATTTCCTGTTTAAATCACAAAAGAGCAATCTAAGTTGCTCTATTTGATCCTTAATTGACTTGAATGGTTTTAGTTGCACTTAGCCCATCTTTAAAATATGTCGGCTTTCTATTTGCTGAAAGCGGATATGCATCATGCCAAGAATGAATCGCGATCTGGGCCTGTCCTTTTTGATGTGCGGTAATTTCACCAAATTTATCAACAGACAATACCGTTGGATTACTCGAGCTCCAAACCACACCCTGCCTTTTGGCTTCTTTAGGCAATACAGTACTAACAAGTTGCATACTTGTTCCCACGGTTAATGTATCACTTGGTGCGTTGATAGATAGCTCTGTAACAGGGTGTAACTTGTTTCTATCCAACACTTTGCCTAACAAGTCGTAGCCCGCTTTTTGTTCTTGAGTCAAAGAATCAAGTGCTAGTCCGCTATATCTTTTAATGCCCCATCTTGCTTCGACTACCTTGTCGCCAACTCGTTCTAATCGATCCGTTCTAAGATCAAAAAATCGTCCTGAAGGGAATTCTTTGCTAGGCGCATATCGCTTAAAGTCTTTGTTAAAAGCGTAAATAATGCCTAAATCGTCCACATCCTTGTAGGTATTATTACCAATAAACCAAGTATAAATATGTTTTCTTGGTTCACCGTCTGCACCCTGTGCCTGTGGCCAAAAGCTAATACCATCTACTTGTTCGGCGTTGGGCATACTTATGCCGGCAGCTTCAGCTATGGTTGGGTAAATATCAGTAAGGTTAACCAAACCATCATAAGAACGATAACTACCATCACTATTTGCAGGGACTTTGTTAGGGTAATTTAAAACCAAAGGAACGTGTAAACCATTATCAGCATTACCACCTTTTCGACCTGGATAGATACTTCCGTCTTCTAACACATGGCCAAATGTCTCTTTAGTGCCGTTGTCTCCCATAACAACTATTAGGGTCTTTTCGCGCACACCTTCTTGCTCTAACTTGTTAACCACATTTCCAATTAACTTATCCATATACTCAATCATGTCAGGGAAATACTCACGATCATCCCCTCCTTGATTGTTGTATTGAGCCACTTCTGGAAATGAATCGAATACTGAGTTGGGTTTAGTGTCAGGCGTCGGTTTATGATCATCATGAACTAAAATCATGGGGTAATACAAAAAGAATGGTTTAGTCTTATTGTCTTCAATGAACTTTAACGCCTGGCGATTAACAATATCAGGCCCATACCAACGGCGACCAGTTTCAGGATCTAGGTCAGTACGTTTATTATAATTCAGCACCTCACCATTTATGACTAAATTAGGATTGATAAAACGCTGACCTTGGTCAATCACATCAAAAGCAGCGTAGTCATCCCATCCAAATTCACTAATGTATTTTTCTCCTGGTATCTCTTTGGTACCTCGGGTTTGTTTCCATTTCCCGTATAAGCCCGTTGTATAACCCGCTTTTTTAAAAGCATCACCAAAGGTTAAATCTGATGCATGTTGAGATTTAGGCTTTAAATAATTCCTATCGTTATTTTTACCACTCATTAAGGCTATACGAGTATTTTCGCAAATTGGGTAAGCAAACGCCCTATCTACTCGTAAACCGCCTTTTGCTAGTTGATCTATATTCGGTGTACTAAAAACTTTGTTAGTGAATTCTCCATCGTAACTATGTAACCGATTAGCACCATATGCTGTTACACCATAGTGGCTTAAATCATCAATCAGGATTAACACAATATTAGTTTTATCATGAGCACTAAGACTTGAGTCTTTAATTAGACTCTTAGTATGTAGTTCACTGTTGTTTTCACTATCGTTATTGACTACTTTTGATTCACCACAACTAGTGCTTAACAAAGCAATAGCCACTGAAATTAACAATTTATTTTTCATTCTCGATTTACCAGTTTAGAATTTTCATACACACAACTCGAGTGCATATATAAAAACAATGGGTTATTTATGTGTCTAGTATTAACTAAAAATATAGACACCTAAAACTTTCTTTACACAACAATTACAATTTACCTAGGGACATTCTAGCGTTTAAAGCGCTAACATAGAAATAGATTTCAATGATTAAATTTAAATTCCTTTTTTTACATTTAAATTTCACCACCAAAAAGAGCCTGAGTTATGATAAAAAAACTGAGTTTATTAAGCATTATACTAACTTGTAGTCTGGGTTATGGCCTTAAGGCATATGCCAGTGCAAAATCTAACCCCAAACCCAATATTTTGTGGATCGTGACAGATGACCAAAGGGCAGACAGTATTGCGGCATTCAATAAAGCCACCACTGGCAGCACCGAGAGTGCCCTTGGGTACGTGGCATCGCCTAACATTGACGCCCTAGCAAAAGACGGCGTAATGTTTACCCACGCTTACAACAACTCGCCTGCATGTGCTCCATCACGTGATTCCATGTTGATGGGCTTATATCCTCATCACAGCGGGCGCTACGGGTTTGAGCAAACTCACAATGAACATGATTTAGCCACTAAACCTATTCCTCAAGTATTAAGAGAAAATGGCTATCAAACGGTCAATATAGGCAAGTCTGGTTATCGAGTTTACGAATGGCAAAATAAACCCAGCTGGTCGTCAATGAATTTCTATGACCTAGAAGTCAATTACAAAAACGACCTAAACAAAAATGGCTTAACAGACTTTTACAAAGAAACGGTAAAGCGTAAGGGCACAACAAATATAAGAGAGTTATATTACTTTGATGATAATAGTGTGGGTGAATCTTGGTTAGTGAAAGAAAACGCCCCTCAACAACCTAATCAATCCATAGACAAAAAGTTAGATATATTAAGGGCCTACAGCCGAAAAAATAAAGATATGATCATAGGCGGAGTTTCTCCCAAACCTGCCGGGGAAACCCTTGATGGACATATAGTTAAAACATTTAAAGAATATTTAGCCCATCCTAACAAAAGCTATGAAACTAATTTTAAACGAAGCTTAACCGGTCCTAACAATGAAAAGCCATTAATGGTCAACCTTGGTTTTCATTTACCCCATACACCTGTTTTACCCCCACAATCTTTTAGAGATAAATTTAAAAACAAAGAGTACAAGATCCCTGAGTTTTCCAAAGAAGAACGTAAAAAGCTGCCTGCACAATTAAAAAAGTTATCTGAAGTGATGGATATGAGCACTTTGTCTGATGCCGACAAACAACAAGCAATTGCCGACTATTATGCCTTTTGTGCCTACGGTGACGCCTTAATTGGTGAGGCCATTGAATCTTTCAAACAATATAGTAAGAACAATCACCAAGAATATGTGATTGTTCTTACAGTGGGAGATCATGGCTGGCAATTGGGCGAACAAGGAATTGAAGCTAAATTTAGCCCTTGGAATACCTCTAACCAAGGCATTTTAATAGTGGCAGAATCTAGCCCTAAGGCATTCCCTAAAAATACCGTTTACTCAAACTTCGTTGAATACGTAGATATTGCGCCAACTTTATATGGTGCGGCACAAATCCCCCAAGCTAAAATCAATACACCATTAGATGGTTATGACTTAGCTGCAGTGATAAACAAGGCTGACAATAAACGTGATTATGTATTAGGAGAAATTAATCATGTTGTTGGGCCAAGAGCTTTTATTCGCTCCAGTGAATTTGCTTTTTCAATGCGTACTCGCCCGAAAAACAGTAAACCAGGTAAAGGTTTTAAACCTGGTGAAGATATAAAATGGGCTTACCAAGCTAGCCCTAAGCAAATGGAAATGGCGCTATACGACTTAAGATGTGATCCAAATGAGCAAAACAATATTGCCAATTCAAAACAATATGCAAAGGTCACAGCTTATTATAGGCAAAAGCTTGCGGATATTGTGCTCGGAGATGGCAGGGTAGAAATTGATTGGACCAAACAAAATAGTTATCACGTAAGTAACTTTGCCAAAGGCGCCGACGACAAAAATATTAAACAGTTTGCCAACCTCCCTACTTGTTCCATTTAATTAGGGAGGTTTTCTACATTTGGTGGCAGGAACAATTTAATATCTTAAAACCTCTTCGTGTTGTACTAAGTTACGGGCTATGCCTAAAATAGCTCGTACCTTATACACAACAAACCCTGTATCTATACACGATTTTTTGTGCTTATTATTGTGAACTTGGTAGAAGATACATATCGAAAAAAGACTTTTGTCTGTACTAAAAAGATGCATAACAATTTAGGGATTGTGACTATTAATGGAAATTAGATACTTAAGAGATTCAGATAGAATTGGCCTGTGTAATTTGTCTCACCAAATTAATAAAGAGCATTTCGAAAACGAGCCGAAATATTTTTGTAATCCAGGTAAAGAAGGAGCGGATTGGGAGTTCTGGAAAGCTTCTCATGAGAAGGAAGGTGGCTTTATTTTAGTTGCACTTTTAAATAATGAGATTGTAGGGTTTGTTGCCGCTGAGTTAACTGCTATGCCAAACCTTCCGTTTCTAAATCCCATAAAAAGATGCAGAATAGCTACGATTGTAGTGTCTAGAGAGCATCAACGAAAAGGCATAGGTACCGCCTTATATAAAGATGTTTGCAAATTAGCCAAAGAAGGTGGCGCGGTTGATCTCAATTTGGAGGTATTTACATTCAATAGTCCAGCCATTGCTTTTTATGAAAGACTAGGGTTTAGAAACAACTCTAACCGTATGTCCAAATCACTCGACTAATTAGTTACTTAACTAAACTTAACTTAACTTAACTTAACTTAACCTAATCATAATCTATGAAAAATCTTGCTGACCTCGTGTTTAATGACCCAAATAGAATGGAAGCGTTAAGAACTGTTAGGAGCCTAGATTTAGAACAAGGATACATAGCCGCTGGGTTTCTTAGAAATCTTGTATGGGATCACCTACATAATATAACGCCCCTCACGCCGCTAAACGACATAGATGTAATCTATTTCAATACACAGACTAATGGCCAGGAATATGATCAAGAATTATCGTCCCGACTAGAACACATTTATCCTAGTGGAAAATGGCAGGTTAAAAACCAAGCTTTGATGCACAATTATAATGGTGATGCGCCTTACACAAGCGTGATGGATGCCATGTCTTATTGGCCAGAAAAAGAAACTGCAGTGGCTGTGCGGCTATTGGCAAACGACCAACTGGAGTTTGTTACTGCCTTTTCGTTAGACTTATTGTACAACTTAACCATTAGTCATAACCCTGCCCGGTCACTAGAAATATTTAAGCAACGAGTTTCATCTAAGGGCTGGCAAACCGTTTGGCCCAAATTAAAGGTTAAAATTGTTGAGCCCAATGTACAAAAGTAACCTACTGAATGAAGTTTAAAGTTTCACCTGAACTGAATTCTGGTTAAGCTGCGCTGCTCTGGGTAAGTTGCGCGGCTCTGGGTAAGTTGCGCGGCTCTGGGTAAGTTGCGCCAGTCAACCATTTTAAGGTTATTTGGGGCGTTTGATTTCTTTCACCTCTCCAAGAAATCCGTACTCATCGCCACCTAGTCTGCCGATGGCGTTTAGTTTATTGGCGTCAACTTGTAAGCGCTGTTCGTCGTTTGGCAGAATAATTTTGTCATCTACATAAATTGCCGAAACCTTGCCTAAAATCATGGCCTGATTTGTTGTGATATCCTCTACCCTATATTTTTCACAGGCATAGGCAACACGGCACTGGCTTAATCTTGGTAAAGAAAACCCTTCGAATTCGGTAACACTTAACCCCAACTCATCAATTTCCGATACATTTTTATCAAAGCTGGCAGCACTATTTGTCACATCTTGAGCGAGCTCTCTGTGGGCAATGTGCACCACAAACTTTTCTCTTTCGATAATATTTAAACGTGTATCTTTTAACTCACCATCGGGCTTTTTACCGATAGACAACATGATTAACGGTGGCTCACTGGACACTGCACTAAAATAAGAAAATGGCGCAAGGTTAAGCGTGTTATTTTGGTTCTCGGATAACACCCATGCTACAGGCCTAGGCGTTAAAGTTTGGATCATAGTATGGTAAACACGGCTGGCGCTGAGTTGGGCTAGGTCAAAAATCATATTTTACTCGGTTAATTATTTAGTTTATGTTTACTTATGCTATACAGCATTAGCAAGGGATCGTGCTATTTTTCATAGATAACAAATGTTAAAATATTGTTAAAGCATTATTTTCTTTCAGAAATTAGGTAGTTAATGTCCCCTATTTTACGTAACTGGATTATTTTTTCTTTACTGTTGTTTTCAGTCGTAAGTGTTGTGGCTCATAGAATGGGCGCCTTCGCTCTCAAGTTAGATCTTACTTCACCACAAAATCATACGGCAATTTATGCCGCTGCTAGCGAAAACATACAACACGATATCAAGATTACTGAAAATGAAATTACCCTTAAATGTAATGTTTTACATAACCTAGAAGATAATTACTGCGCCCTAACTATTTTACTCAGCAAAGCTGGTGAATTCCCAGAGATTGCCCAGGGTGTTGATTTATCAATATATAAAGAGCTCGAGTTGGATGTAGATTATTCAGCTCCCATTGGAAGCCCTAATGTCCGAGTTTCATTTAAAAATTACAATCCTGCGTATAGTCGAGAAGGGAATTACGAATCTTTTAAATTTAATTCTATTGCCTTTGAGCCCCAATATAATAATTCGTTAGCCGCCTTACCACTTTCAAGCTTTAACGTAGAACAATGGTGGATTGATAGGTTTGATCTTTCAGCTTCCCTAAAAGATATTGAATTTTCCAATGTTTCTTACATTGAAATACTACCAAACGAAATATCCAAAATTTCTGATTATGAAATTGTTCTGCAAAAATTTATTATGGTCGGGGAGTTATTTTCAGAAGCCTCTTTATTGATTGCCATTCTTTGTCTTTGGTTAATTCTTATTGTAGGGCTAGTTGTGCAAAATACCCGTCACTTAAAGTTTCTAGCCATCACAGACGTATTAACCGGTTGTTATAACCGTAGAGGAATAACTCAATGGGCAGAAAATAAACTGAGTAATATGTACTCTAATGGCTCAATCAGTATTTTTTACTTTGATTTAGATGACTTTAAAAAGGTCAATGATGGACATGGTCACAATATTGGCGACCAACTATTATGTCAATTTACTAAACGCGTTTTAGCGTCGTTAAAACACTATAAAAATACGGAAATCAGATATAGAGTCGCTCGGCTGGCGGGAGATGAATTTGCAATTGTATTAATAAATTTACCCAATAAAGATTTAGACAAATTAGCTAGCATATTGATGGAAATGTTAACCCGCCCTATTAGCTTTAAGAGTTGTACGATTAAAACCAGTGTTAGTTTAGGTATTTGTCATACACAGATACAATCTGTTGATTTTCAAGAGTTAGTCGATAAAGCTGACATGGCTATGTACTTCGCCAAAAAACACGGGAAAAACCAATTTAAAATATTTGACGATAGCATTGCTGAAAACATTTATTTTAGAAAAAAGACATCAGAAAAAATTAAGGCAGCTGTTGAGAATGATGATTTTCACTTAAACTTTATGCCTATTTACGAATGCTCCTCCTTACACATTAAAAGAGTTGAAGTGTTAATACGCTGTAAAGCAGATAGCCTAAAAGGTATTGGCCCAGATATTTATATCCCAATTGCTGAAGAGTTTAATCTAATTCATGAAATCGATATGTGGGTGATTGAAAATACCTTTAAAACAATCGACATAAATAAAACAATGGTAGGTATAGAGCCAATAATATTCTGTATCAATATATCAGCTGTGGAATTACACCATAATAAGTTTGTCAATAAACTAAGTTCATTACTCGAAAAATATAGTATCAAAGCCCAAAATATAGAACTGGAAATAACTGAAACTAGCCTAGTAGATGCGAATGAACAAAGTATCGGCATGCTACAAGAGATACGAAATCTAGGCGTAAAACTCGCTCTAGATGATTTTGGTACCGGTTACACGGCCTTTAATCAGTTAGTTCATTATCCAGTAAACTGCTTAAAGATAGACAAGTCCTTTATCGATAATTTGTCTGCCGACAATGAAACACAAATGATTATGCTAGACGCCATTTTATCAATTGCAAAAGCATATAAACTCGAAACTGTTGCAGAAGGCATTGAGACTGCTGAGCAATTAGCCTTTATGCAAACGCACGGTTGCACCTATGCACAGGGCTACTATCTTGCAAAACCAGCTAATTTAGAGACATTACTCACACTATTAGCGAAGCAAACTTTGTAATTTTAAAGCCAATTGTTTTGTTTGTTTTTTAGCATCTTTTAAACTTAGTCCCTTTTTCATTCTGGGACGTTCATGACCTATGTCAGTTAAATAAGCGTCTTTCATTATAGTTTGTTGTTTCTTAACCAAATTGAATAACAGCTTAGGATCAATCGACGAATTTAGGTTTTTTATGGTCTGTGCAAACGTATCTTCTACCGGATAACTTAAACCAATTAACAGTGATTTAGCTATTTGCCAGTGTCCCGCAGTGTTCGGGTGGATCCCATCCCTTGAATAATAAAACTCTGAATTTAACCTTCGGTTTTCTTCTAACGATTTTTGCATGGGAAAATGGGTATCTATGACTTGCCAGTTTTTCTGTTGCTGGTTTGACAACAACCAAGTTGAATAATGATCTAATACTGAAGAATAGTCACTGTCTAACCTCGCATCATAATCGGGAGGCGTTAGGTGAGTTAACTCAGCTCCAGAGGTTAACACTGTCATATGTAGATTATTGATCCCCCTTTTGAATGCCATAAATCGGCCTTGGTCAAAGGGCAAATAGATCCCATCATTCATACCGTAACAAGAAAACACTAGATCAGGATTAAGTTTATCTAAACTACGTTGAAGTCTTTGTTTGGCGTCAGGCCTTGGGAACGCTCCTTTTGCATGACCTACTTCTGATAATCCAGAAACTGTTTCGCTAGGCAAACCAATATTAACAATTTCAAATTGCCTATTAGGAAAAGCTACACGCATGTATGATTCAAAATAGGCTACGAAATCCCCAGCATAGGTAATACTGTCACCTATAAACACAATTCGTTTGTTGTCATGTGGCAAGGTGTAAGTTGAGGTATTGGCTGGGTTACTGGATTTAGTTGCGTAGCTAGCTAGATTATCAGATAGGATATGAGGCTTATTCGTACAAGATGTTAGTGCTAAAACGCTAAAAAAGAATAACCACGATTTCACTATTGTTTTCTTATCCCTATTTATCATGTTTAGTGCCCCAATCAACCTTGATGACTTTGTTAAGATCTTTCCATTTTAGATTTAAATAATACACACCCTTTTGATCCTGGAACCACTCCCATCTCGCGGGGCCATTATCTTTGTTATGATAAGCATTAATTAATACGCCGTTTTCTTCATGGACTTCCAAAAGATATTCGCCAGCATTGGGCGTATGAATCTGCAATCTTTCGTGTCTATGCTCACCATTTAAAGTTTTATCGTAAGTAAGACTTAACAAGTTATTTGGATCATTTGAACTCGGGATATCAAATGGCTTAGCAATGATTCTATCCACTAGTTCGACTTCATATTCCACTTCTTGTTGTAACTTTTCCCAATCAAGTACATTAAGTCTAGCCAGCATTTGTGGTCGATAATGTTTTTCGGATACAACTTTAAATTGTTTCCATGCGTCTAGCGCTTTTTCAATTTCTAGTTTTGCTTTTTTTCCGTATTGTTTTAGTTGAGAATCTTGTTGAAAAAACTCTAACCACACGCCTGCTGTTATTTTATGAGCGTAGTATTTCCCTAGGTAAGAAAATGCTCGAATATCATCCAAAGATTGTTGTAATTCTAGTTTATTTGCACTTTTATTTTTGGCTTGAATTTCGGATGACAAACCCAAGGCTCGATTAGCATTGCTAATTAATTCGTTAGCCAGCTCTAACGGGCTTACTTTGTTGGTTAAGCTTTTACCTGTTAATTGCGATTTTACATATTGCCGAGCATTCATTTGCCCGGTTCCGGGCATCGATCTGGCTACTTGAAAATCATTAACGTATCTAAAGGTTTCTCTAGAAGAAGATGATTCTGCTGAAAAACGCCTGTCTCCAGGTTGAAATTGGTAACGGTTTACTGTGGGAACAATTTGTGAAGCTGCTTGCCAAGCCTTGTATAACTTATCAGGATCTACCCCAGGAAATTTAAGCCCTAAATGTTTGGTAAAAAACGATTCAGAAAGGTTTACATTGTAAGCTAGTCGGCCCCAAATCATAAAGCGGTACCAATGTTTATCGATTTCTAAACGATTATGCTCAGCTACATCTTTGTCGGCAAATGTCTTGGCCCAAACATACCCATCTGAGCCCATATGAATACCTTCTGATATATCCGACGGGATATTTTTATAAAACCTTTGCGCATATTCAGGATCCCCCCATCTATACACAAAAATGTCGTCATTCCGCAGGTTCCACCACGTATTCTTTTTAGATTGACGGATAATAGGAATAACTTTTTTAGCAATGTGCGACTTTTCTGGAGATGAATAAAGTCTGGCCATGATGTACTTAAAACTAAAGGAGAAATGATCAGGGTAATCCCCCCAATATTTTTCTATTTCATCATATCCCGAATACCAAAATCTATGGATGAAATCGACCTTTCGGTTTGGGTTTTGTAATTTGGCGTCTGCCAATCCTAGTCCATAGGTTTTCCATAACCATTTTTCACGGGACCAATTGATTACCTCGCCATCTGCGGGCATTCTTTCACCTGCGGTAATACCAATACCTTTTAGATCTGGGTAAGTTAAGACTAATTCTTTAACGGCATCCCTAAAAAAATTAACCGTAGCTGGGTTGTCTATTTCGTCATTGATCCCATATTTTTCTTGAATACCATTGGTATAAATAGCCCAAGTAATCATATGAATGTCAATGCCTCGTGATTTGGCATAGGACATGACTTTTTTCCAAAACAGGATCTTTTCATCAATGCTAATCGACTTAACTTTTTCTAAACTATTTAATACTAAAGGAGACACACCGCCAGCCTCCCCCCATACACTTACTCTTGCATCTAAAGGCGCGGTGGAACGATAAACATCGTTTAATGCAAGCTTAGGATACTTATCTAACTTTAACATCGAGGTAAATGGTTGTGGGTTCCATAAGGTTAATTGGTTGTAGCGATTGAGAGCCATTTTATCTAGATAAGCTTGCCAAAAAGAAAAGTCCCAAACAGTCTCGATATTGTGCTGGGCAGAGTCACCTGTATCGTCATAAGACGGGGCTCTAGCATCTAGAGGAATGTTAAATTTTAGGCCTCTTTTTTTAAAGTATGGTTGTTGCTGTGCCTTTATTGCCTGAAGCTTAGTACCAAATTTAAGTTGCTCTTCTATTTCTAACAAACCATACATAAACCCATGATTGTCGGGGGCTTTAAGTATTAAAGTGTGTTCCTTTGTTTTAAGATTAAAACCTTGTTCCTGTAACGTTTCATCCTTCACTAATTCAATACGTTTAATGTTTGACTGGTTAATTAGGTGATTAGGTTTGTCTAATGTCGTTTGCAGTTTTTCTAAACCAAACAGCACCATTGGACTTTGTGTTTTCGACTCTGGAAGTTGAATTGTAATGGTTTTGTTTTGGGCAAAAGCATTAATAGTGATACTTAAATATAGACAGCTTGCATAAACTAACGTTTTAATAATATTGCTTGTTTTACAAGCTGCCATTTAAATCACTCCATTTATAATTTTGTTAATGAGTTGTCACTTTAAACACAAAGGCATGTTGACCAACCTTCACCTTAGGCGCCTGAATAAAAAGCCCGTCAGCTAATTGTTGCCATTGAATGACTTCACTACTACCCAGCAGACTAATTGCCTTAATAGTAAGCTTGTCTGTATTAAATGCTCTGATATGAATTTGCTCTGTGGGCCAATCTAAAACCGTAGCGTATAAAGCATCGCCATTTGTTGTGAACCGAATGTCTTTTTCGGTATTGTCTTTATTTTTGTGTTCACTCAAGTGACCTTCTATAACCTCTGCTGGGCCTTCACCGTAAATATCCCAAGGCCTAGTATCGTAAATAGACTCACCGTTCGTTTTTAGCCAATCGCCCATTGCCAATAACCTATCGCGCACAGCTTGAGGGATTTCGCCTTGGGCTGTTGGGGTAATGTTTAATAAAACGCCGCCATTTTTACTGACTACGTCTACCAAAAAATCAATGAGGCGGTTAGCTGTTTTGTAATTAGGGTTGGCAATATGAGTCCACGAATTCCAATCGATAGAGTCATCGGTTAACCAGGGAAATGATTTTTTCTCACTCATTCGAGAGCGCTCTAAATCAAGCACTGCACTGCCCTGTTCTAAGTCTTCAAATTTATAAGTCACCACCACATCTTGCTCTCTTTTAGCAGCATGGTTGTAGTAATAACTTAAAAAATCTAAGCGTGTTTGCTCTTCAATAATGTTCATTTTATTATCAAAATACACTAGGTCAGGACTATATTTGTCGACCACCTCTAAAATTTTAGCCAACCATTCTTGGTTAAACTTTTGGTCTGGTAATGGATCCGCATGGGTCATATTTTTAAAATCAAACGTGCCTTTAGGCACTTTTGGCCCATACAAGTCAGCGTATTCCGGGTTACTAGCATCCGTATTTTCATCCCAAGTTGGATACCAAGCGTACTTCCACTGGTGATGGAAAGTGGCAATAAACTTCATGTCTTGTTCGCGAATAGCTTTGGCCATTTCACCAACAATATCTCGCTTTGGCCCCATATCAGCAGCGTTCCATTTCGTAAGTTCACTGTCCCACATGGCAAAACCATCAGCATGTTCTGTTACCGGACCCGCAAACTGAGCGCCTGCTTGTTTAAACAAAGCCGCCCATTCTTGAGGATCAAACTTATCTGCGGTGAACATTGGAATAAAATCTTTATAACCAAATTCGTCTAACGGGCCGTAAGTTTGCTCATGGTGTTTGCGAATTGGATGCCCTTCTTGATACATCCATATTGAATACCATTCAGTCTTATGGGCTGGCACGGTATAAGGGCCCCAATGGAAATAAATGCCAAATTTAGCATTTAGGAACCAGTCCGGTGTCTGATGTTTTTTGACTGAGGACCAATCTGCTTGATACGGATTTTCGCCATCTTGGTGCTCAAGCTTGACTGACTCTACTTTGTTGGTTGTATAACAACCAACAAGCAGCAATACACAAATACTACACAAGATTGACTTAATCACTTTGATGGACCTTTTAAGATTTTAATTGTTTATATGAGACAACAAACTAGCCTAGATCCACCATAGTTTAAAATGACCAATATTTGTGTAAATCTGATAATTATGGCCATATAAGTACTCTATTATAAAATTAGGTGATTTCTGTTAACTAATTTAGGGCTTCTTTTAAATCGTAAATTTTATTCATTGGCACCCACTTTTGTCCTTCTTTTGCCCATTTGAGTGGTTTTTGATATTTCCACATTAACTCTTCCCACTCAGCACTTTCTTTTCTTCCTTGCTCCGTTCGAGGAGGTTCGTTTGGGTCAAACTCAACTGTAGTTTCCATTATCATAACCAGCCTGTCTCCTAGGTGGTATATCTCCATATCTAATATTCCTAACTCCTTCATATTAGTCGTAATTTGTGGCCATGCATGTTCTGGCTTGTGATATTCAATGTATTCTGAAATAAGTTTAGGGTCGTCATTTAGGTCTAACGCTAAACAGTATCGAATTGATTCACTCATGTATTTATTCCTTAACAATATTTATATATTTCGTTGTTGTTTTTGTCTAACTGTTATAATCTTAATCAAATATAAAATCCACAGTTTAACCATAAATTGGCAATATAAATTTAATTATAAGCCAAATAATTTGTATTAGAGACAAACAAGATGCTCAAACAAAAACTCACTCTGCCCAAAAATATTCTTTTAATTTCACTAGCAACACTGCTTTCTGGGCTAACAAGTACATCAGCTATTTCGGCAAACGACTGGGAAAACCCTGAAGTTATTCAAATAAACCGTATGCCAGCTAGAAGCACATCCTATTCATTTGACACTGTTGAACAAGCATTAGAGAGAGATAGAAAACAATCTAGCATTCAATCTCTAAATGGTGATTGGAAGTTTAATTTTGTAGATAAAAGCGAAGACCGTCCACTAAATTTTTATCAGCAAGACTTTAATAGTGACAACTGGAAAACCATACCTGTTCCTTCAAACTGGGAGTTAGAAGGCTACGGCATGCCTATCTACACAAACTCTACTTACCCAATGTTTGAAAACGTGAATGATATTGTTCCACCTTTAATCACTCGCGATAATCCAGTGGGATCATATATAAAAGAGTTCACTATCCCTAAGAATTGGAATGACCAGCAAATTATTTTACATTTTGCAGGTGTAACCTCAGCTTATTATTTATGGGTTAATGGTGAAAAGGTTGGTTACGCACAAGGTAGTCGTTTGCCTTCTGAATTCGATATCACTGAATATATTGTAAAAGGCAAAAATACCATTGCCCTGCAAGTATTTCGATGGAGTGACGGGAGTTATTTAGAAGATCAAGATCACTGGCGTATAAGTGGTATTCACAGAGAAGTATTACTGATGGCGCAACCTAAAGTTGCCATTAATGACTTTTTTGTGAAAACAACACTAAATTCAGATTACACATCGGCTGTTCTAGATATCAATCCCAAGTTATCTAACATTGAACGCAAAAAGTTAAAGGGCTGGAAAGTTGAAGCGCAATTATTTGACGCTAATCATAAAGCAGTAAGCAATACAAAAATGTCTGTGGATGCGTCACTTCCTAGCCGTATTAAATTCCCACAACGAGATACCTTTAAGTTTGGATTATTATCAACCACAGTTGAAAACCCTAAACTTTGGTCTTCTGAAACGCCTTATCTATATAATTTGGTACTAAGTCTTAAAGACAAAACAGGCAAATTAGTAGAAACACGAAGTACTCGGGTAGGTTTTAGAGATGTTAAATTCAATTCTGAACAAGAAATGTTAATTAACGGGAAAAGTGTAGAAATTATTGGTGTAAATCGTCATGATCATGACGCGATTAAAGGTAAAGCACTGACGCGACAAGACATTCTTGATGACGTTTTATTATTAAAACAATTTAATTTTAACTCTGTGCGCACATCCCACTACCCTAACGACGCCTACTTTTATGAATTAGCTGACGAGTACGGTTTGTATGTAATGGATGAAGCCAATGTTGAATCACATGGTGTGGGCGGTTTGTTAGCCAACTTGCCTGAATGGAATCACGCCATCACAAATCGAATCGTGCGCATGGTAGAACGTGATAAGAACTACCCTTCAATTATTTCTTGGTCAATGGGTAATGAGTCTGGAACAGGTCCAAATTTTGCCGCAGCCGCTGGTTGGATGAAAGATTACGACCCTAGTCGATTTATCCACTATGAAGGCGCTCAAGGTGATCCTACCCATCCTGATTATATTGGGTTGACTGGTCGCCACTATTCAAAAGACATTACGAGTCAATTACATACACCTATGGCTAACCCAACGGATCCTAGGTTTGTTGATGTGATTAGTCGTATGTATCCTAACTTAGATGATTTGTTAGGCTTAAGTGATAGTCCATATGTTAAGCGCCCAATATTAATGTGTGAATACGCTCACGCTATGGGTAACTCATTAGGTAATCTTGCTGAATACTGGGATATAGTTAGAGATCGTAAAAATATTATAGGTGGTTATATTTGGGATTGGATTGACCAAGGCATTGAAACAAAAAATGAAAAAGGACAAACCTATTTAGCGTACGGCGGAGATTTTGGTGATACGCCTAACGATTCAAACTTCTGTTTAAATGGTATTGTTGATTCTTATCGTCAACCTAAGCCTCAAATGTGGGAAGCTAAATATGTTTTCCAACCAGCTAAGTTTGTTGCAAAGGATCTGTCTAAAGGAAAAATTTCCTTAGAAAACAGACAAGATTTTATTAACTTTAGTGACTATGAATTACGTTGGGCCATATCTGAAGATGGCATAGTAATTTCTGAAGGTAAGATGACTGATTTGGACATAGCACCTGATCAAGTAAAAAACTTAAAACTGCCTTACAAAAAGCCAAAAGTTAAAGCTGATGCGAATTACACATTAAGAGTTAGCTTACATACAACACAAGATGAAATTTGGGCCAAAGCAGGTCATGAAGTAGCTAAACAACAATTTGTGCTACCTTACTCGAAAAAAGCAAACGCCAATACTTCCTCTTCTAAAAATGGTGAAGTTAACTTTAGTAAGACTGGTAATGTTTATGTAGTAAAAGGTAAAAACTTTAGCAGTTCATTTAATAAAACCACTGGCTTTTTAACTGAATATACCCATGGAAATCAAGCTGTCATTACGCAAGCATTGAAACCCAACTTCTACCGACCTCAAACTGATAACGATAGACTAGGTTGGAAAACAGATAAGAACATGGCTATTTGGAAAGCTGCTTCTCAATCCATGAAGCTTACTAAATTCGACATTTTTAAAACTGATAATGTAATAAGTGTTAAGACGGTTCATACTCACACAAATCAAATTGCGGTTTCAACAACATACCTTATTGACGCTAGTGGAAAACTTAATGTCTCAATGGATTTAGACGCAGACAAGTCGCTTCCTTCATTGTTACGAGTGGGTATGACGACTGGAGTCAACTCAACATTTGGTGAAATGTCTTTTTATGGTAAAGGCCCATTTGAGAACTACCGAGATAGAAACCAAGGGGCTGAGTTAGGTTTGTATTCTGGTAATGTTGACTCATTTGCATACCAATATGTTCGTCCACAAGAAAGCGGAAATAGAACCGATATAGATTGGTTGTCTTTAAGTAATAAACAAGGTGTGACATTTAAAGTAGATGGGGTACAACCTCTAAGTATGTCAGTATGGCCATGGACTGCAGAAAATCTTGATACCAGTACACATACTTATGATCTGATCAAAAACAACTTTAACACTGTTAATATTGATTTGATTCAAGCAGGTGTAGGTGGAAATGATACTTGGAGCCCTAAAGCCGCCCCAATCAAAAAGTATCAAATACCTGCGGGTAACTATAAGTACAGCTTTAGTATTAGTGTGAAAAAATAAAGTAAATTTTGTCAAATAAAACACCTGTATATGAACAGGTGTTTTTTGTGTATGAACCCAGTCAATTGACCCAATTTATACACTAGTTTTAGTAGGAAAAAGTATGTTTAAAAATATGAAATTGAATTTAAACCTGTTAGTTGCGGCAGCAGTATTAACCGCTTGTAACAGTACATCGCCAGATACCGACACAAGTCGTAACACAGGAAATAACAATCCTGATAAACCTAACATCGTAATTTTTTACGTGGACGACTTGGGATATGGTGATGTTGGCGCTTATGGGGCTAAAGGTGGAGAAACACCTAACATAGATGCCTTGGCCAAAAATGGTTTACGTTTTACCGATGCACATAGTTCAGCGGCAACGTGCACCCCATCTAGGTATTCATTACTAACCGGTGAACATGCCTTTCGTAAAAAAGCCAAAGTGTTGAAAGGTGACGCCAAAATGTTGATCGATCCGGGTCAACCCACCATTGCTTCACTAGTAAAAAAAGTCGGCTATAAAAGTGCCGTGGTAGGAAAATGGCATTTAGGCTTAGGAGATGGAAAAAATCCTATTGATTGGAACAAACCAGTAAAACCCGGCCCTCTAGAAATAGGGTTTGATTATAGTTATTTATTACCGGCAACGGGAGATCGTGTCCCTACCGTTTATTTAGAGAATTACACAGTTGAGGGGCTATCGGATAACGACCCGTTAAAAGTAAGTTATACCTCAAAAATAGGTGATCGACCTGTTGGCAGAGAAAATCCTGAACTCTTACGCCAGCCAGCTGATGACCAGCACGCGGATACTATAGTCAATGGCATAAGTCGTATTGGCTATATGCAAGGCGGTAAATCAGCCGAGTGGAAAGATGAAGATTTTTACACAGTATTTACCGATAAAGCCAATGACTTTATCGCAGAAAATAAGAACAATCCTTTCTTCTTATTTTTCTCTTTCCACGATATTCACGTGCCTAGATTACCCAATAAACGTTTTCAAGGTAAAAGTGAAATGGGCCTTAGAGGTGATGCCATCGTACAAATGGATTGGATTACTGGCCAAGTCGTTAAACAATTAAAAGACCAAGGTGTTTTAGACAATACGTTAATTATATTTACCAGCGACAATGGACCAGTATTAACTGATGGTTATGACGACGAGGCAATTCAAAAATTAGGTGCACATAAACCAGCAGGACCATTTAGAGGTGGAAAATACAGCGCCTACGAAGCTGGAACCCGTGTGCCTACCATAGTTCATTATCCAAACAGAGTTAAACCAGGTGTTAACAGCAGCCTAATGAGTCAAATTGACGTATATGCATCTATCGCAAATATGTTAGATATTCCAATGGCCGACAATGAAGCAATAGACAGTGAAATACTCACCTCTACATGGTTGGGAGAAAGTGACACTGGCAGAAAACAATTGATAGAAGAGTCGTATACCCTTTCGGTTAGAGTGGGTGACTGGAAATACATTGCGCCAGCCAAAGGAACCAACGATTGGATTAGAGATAATAAAAATATCGAAGGGGGCTTTCAGCCAACACCTCAATTATTTTATTTACCTAATGATTTAGGTGAACAAACAAACCTAGCCGCTGCTGAGCCACAAATGGTGGAGAAACATCAAAAAATAATTGATGTTATTGTGAATAGAACCACACGATAGTCGGAAGCATTAAAACAAAGCCAGCTTAAAAGCTGGCTTTTTATTGAACCAAATAACCTTTACCGCCCCGAAAGGGGTTATTTATTCCGTAGTTCATACTCTTTTCTAAAAGCACTTGGTGTTAAACCCACTTCTTGTTTAAACACTCTTGAGAAATAATAGATATCACAAAATCCACATTGCTCAGCCACTTGATCAATGTTTGCATTTGCTAATAATAATTTCTGTTTAGATAACGCGATACGTTTATGTAGGATGTATCGTTTAGGCGAAATGTTAAAGGCCGCTTTAAATTTTCGGGAAAAATGTTCAGGAGAAATATTCGCAGCTTCAGCCATATCTTTTACATCTGGCGTATTCACAACATTCTCATTAATCATAGTTAAAGCGGGTAGTAATGACTGATGTCTAAAAGAGTGTAATCCCATTTTACTTTCTTCAAATGTTTCCATAAATGGCTCAAGTAAAGCTAAGAGAATTTGAGTTCGGGCAAATGTTTTTGATGTAGTTCTGTCTTGTGT
>NZ_JBPOFP010000007.1:0-80623 GCF_051252315.1 Paraglaciecola sp.
TACAACTATGTAAATTCAGAAATAGGGGAAAGTCGTTGGAAGAAAAACAGGAAACTTTCCCACTATTAAGTTGTTAAATGCCACAAAGAGTTGAGCACATATTTTGAACACTGAGTTAAATTCTAAATCTATTTCTAAGATAAAAAAGTCAGCTTCTCAAATAGCTAAAAAACATATTGAAGGTTTTGAGAAAGAGTTAATTTCTGCTCTTGAGTTCTTAATGCAAAAACCTAAATCATGGCTAGCTCAATCAGAGGTGATTAAAGCAATCGGGATTACAGGGTCTAGTGACTCAGTGCCGTACTTATTGGACTTATCTCTTCAGGAATATGATACGTCAATAATATATCGTGATTTAGCTTTCTCGATTTGTATGCTTACAGATATCAAAGAAAAGAAGTTAAGCTATTTTGATAATATCTTAAATAGCTACAATCATATGTCTATTTCAGGTGCTTGCTCCGCATTATTGTATTCAGGTTTTATCCCGAAAAATGAAGATATTATTAATATTTTAAATAATATCTCCGAGTACACTGAAAATGAGGGGCAGGTAATAACACCTAGATGCTATATTGCTGCCGCTTGCTACTCTTGGCCGCAGGAATTAACTAAAGAGTTCTTATCTAATTGTAAAAATTCTTTATGGTCTGGTCTTGTAGAAATTGCTAACGATTCATCTTTAGGTAAAAAAACTAAATATATTTTAGTGTAATGTGGCACTTAACAAGTCATTACAGCAGGACAAAAAACAGCTGGTTTTTGCTCGTGCCTCGCTAATTTTAACCAGCTATTTTATTGCCTCTGAATGAGGCGTTATGTGCCACTGTAAATGGAAATTCTAAATGGTTGAAAAAACACAATTGAAAACAAGGAAAATCTTGGAAGCTCTCGACTCTCGTGGCGAGAAAGGTTGCGGTGTGATTTCTCTGTCGTTAGATACTGGGTTTAGTCAACAGGCACTCAGAGGCTTCTTTCGCAAACACAAAGAGTATTGCGTTCCAATCGCAGGTGAAAGCAAATACAAACTAAATCGACTTACTGTAGAAAACGGTTCTGTAGAACAAATAATTGATTCAATTGAGCAGCGCCAAGCTGAGGAAAAAGTTAGCGCTAGAGTTTCAAATGCATTCTTTTGGGGTCTAATGTTAGGATTAATTGTTCCGCACTTGGGTGGATGGTTCTTCGAATTATATAAGTGGTTGTTTTGAGTTCGGCATATAACAAAAAAATTCAAGCGGACGTTGCCAAGAGCGAGCAACGCCGCTCAATTTGGTGTTAGCAGATTTTTAAAATTTAAAGCTATCGAATAACCTTAATAAAAAATGGTGGAGTTTATATTTATGGATAAATCAGCAAATACATACACAGTAACAGGCTTAATGTTAACTGCAATCGGTGCAGCATTAATTACACAAAAGTTAGATTATTATATAGATCTTATAGTTTGTTGCGCAGGCTTAACCTTTAGTATTATTGGCTATTATAAGGAAAAAGGTAAAGATAAAGAGTAATCGCGATAACGGACGCTAAACAGTTGGTTAGCTTCGTTCCTCGCAATTTTAGCCAACAATTTATCGCCGCTTAGTAAGCGTTAGAGAGCATTAAGGAGTTTGAGTCTAGGCCTAGCATGATAAATAAACTTGATAATTCAAATGCAGAAGTTGCAAAGCAAATTTTCACGATATTTCAAAACTCTTATAAAATTGAAGCACAACTTATAGGTACTCTTGATTTTCCTCCGTTATCGAGAAGCGTTAGAGATATAGAAAATTCAACAACACTATTCTACGGTTTCAGTGAAAACGAGTCTCTTGCCGCAGTTATAGAAATTGTTATAAACGGTGACAACTTAGATATTAATAGTTTAACTGTTGATCCCTGTTACTTTAGAAGAGGCATCGCAGATAAACTGATAATCTATGTTTTACATCAATTTAATTTCTCAAAAGCAATTGTTGAAACAGCGGTTGTAAATACTCCTGCAATCAATTTATACAAGAAACATGGTTTCGTTGAATTTAAACGTTGGACGCCATCACATGGCATTGAAAAACTGGCTATGTCAGTTGAAAATGCTCTCCAACAAGAAAATTAAGTGGGACTGCTAACAGTTGGCTTTCTTCGCTTCGCTCGTATTATAGCCAACAGTTAAAAGCCTTTTATATTATGAATAGAAGCATTTTAAAGCTGAGTATTATGAGTAATAACGCAAAGAGTTTTTTAAGTGTATTTATTGGTAAATGATTGGAGGCTTTTACACCAAAGGGAGCGGTTATAAAACTAGTTAACGAGATTAAAAGTACAGCAGGTAAATACACAAACCCAATAGAGTGGCTCAAGATTGCGTCATTATTCCAACCATGAATTAAATAGCCTAGCGTGCCAGCCAAAGATATTGGTAAACCTATTGCAGCTGATGTGCCAATCGCTTTTTTTAAACATACATTATTGTTTACGAGGTACGGCACAGTTAACGATCCTCCGCCGATAGAAACTAAAGCGGATACAGCACCGATACCTGTGGAAGAAGCGAATAAACTAGTGGTGTTTAATTTATTCTTAGGTCGATTGTTAATATTTTTTCTCAACATTTTTATAGCAGTGACTCCCATATAAAAGGCAAAAAATATTGCTAAATATAGTGAATCTAAATAACTAGCTATGTAAGTTGAAAAGAAAGTACCTAATATTATTCCGACTGACATAACTCTTACAACTCCCCAAATAATGGACTTGTTTTTGTGATGAGCACGCAAACTAGAAATGGATGTGGCAATAATACAAGCCATTGAAGTTCCTAAAGCTAAATGCACTACATTGTTTACCGGCACCCCTTGCGATAGGAATATTGAGGTTAATACCGGGACTAGAATTCCTCCCCCTCCAACCCCTAGCAGACCGGCAATAAAACCAACGAAACTTCCTAATAATAAAAAAGATACTACCCATTCAATCGCTAACATTAATAACCTTATTTGTTAATAAGCACGAACAGCGGCTAAGCTGTTCGGGTTATTAAGAATGGTAAACAATCTCTTAGCTGGTAAGGTATCGATATAAAGACATGTTTTATCGAATAGATGCCAAAATTTATTAAAATCTCTCCCTCAATTGAAAGCCAACAAAAGTTGGCTATGCCGATTACTGTTGTTAGGCGCTCTATTGCTGCTAACTCAGTCGTTTCTAAACATAGCCATAAGTGGGGGCAATTTGTTTATGCAAATAAAGGGGTATTGTTAGTCGTTACTGATAGTGATAGTTATGTTGTGCCACCAGAACAAGGAGTATGGCTGCTGCCGGAAATAGAGCATGAAGTAACTGCTATAACAAAAGTGGCACTAACTAGTTTTTATTTTGACAATGATTTATTAGAGCGTTTACCTGCTCAATCTTGTGTTTTAAAAATAAATAACTTTTTGAAAGCTCTTATCTTGGAAGCTAACTTTATTACTAATGATTACATTTGGTCTGGAGCTGACGGGCTATTGTTAAGGTTAATTTTAGAGAAACTCTCCTTAGCTCCAAACGTCATTTTTCAATTGCCATTTCCAAAAGATCCACGATTGTTGACTATGTTATCTATGATCCAAAAAGAACCATCAAATCGATATGATTTAAGGCAATGGGGGGAAATTATAGGGGCTTCTAGTCGCACCATATCACGGTTATTTAAGAGTGAAACTGGGTTAAGTTATAGCATTTGGCGGCAGCGGTTAAATATTCAAATTGCAATCAGTCAGATAACTAAAGGGGAGTCGATATCGAATATTTCTTCACTTCTTGGTTATGAGTCACCATCAGCTTTTACTCATATGTTTAAAGTGAATACAGGTATGACCCCAAGTTTTTATCGCTCGAAAGAATAAAATCATTTCGTAAATTCAAATATTAGCATTACAAATCGTTATTGAGAGACGCTGCTTATCTCGAGTTAGGCTGAGTTATTGTGTTTGGTTCAACTTTGGCAGTATTTTAAGCCTGGTATCGTCAGCAGACATAGGTCTATAAAAATAAAACCCTTGGAAAACTTCGCACCCTTTGGCTGCCAAAAATTGCCATTGTGCTTCAGTTTCAACGCCTTCTGCTACTGCTTCTAAACCTAAGTTTTGGGCTAGGTTTATGATAGTGGCGCATATTTGTCCGTCTTCTACGGTATTTGCACATTCATCAACAAACGACCTATCAATCTTGAGTACATCTATTGGCAAACGTTTTAAATAATTAAGAGACGAATATCCAGTACCAAAATCGTCAACAGATAGTTTGATATGGAGCCTCTTTAATGCTGTCATGGCTTCAATAGAGCGTTCAATATCTGTTAACAATACACCCTCGGTAATTTCAAATTCAATCAGTGAACCGTCAATTTTGTAGAATTTAAGTTGTTGCTCAACAAACGATATTAAGTCATCAGAGACCAGGTGTTTTCCAGATAAGTTTATAGAAACAGGTACTAAACTTAACCCTTCTTGTTGCCATTGATTAAGTTGTTGAAATACGACTTGAATGACTTTTCTGTCGATATTAATAATTAGGTTTGACTCTTCAGCCAAAGGAATAAATTCTCCGGGAGAAATGAGGCCTTCTTTTGGGTGTTTCCATCTGATTAATGCCTCTAACCCAGTTACCACCTTGTCATTGTCGACTTTACATTGGTATGTCATATATATCTGATCTTCGACTTGCAGCGCCTTTTTCATTTCTTGTTCAAAATTAAATTTGCGCACAGATTTGGTCATCATTTCTTGATTGTATAATTGATAATTATCGCGCCCAGCTTGTTTAGCGTGGTACATGGCAATATCTGCTTGATGGATGAGTTTAGAGGCATCGTGTTGATCGTCATCACAGAGGGAAATACCGATGCTGGTTGGAATGTTGATTTCACGCCCTTCAAGGGTGATGGGTTCACGCATTTGTTGTAATACTTGGATGGCTTTTTTATGGATAATCTCTGTTTGGTGCATGTTATTAAGTAATACTACAAACTCATCACCTCCCCACCTAGCAATCACATCATCACTATTTGTGACTTGTGTTAGTCGTTCAGCCACTTCTCTCAATAATTTATCACCAGCAGCATGGCCTAATGTGTCATTTATATTCTTAAAATGATCTAAATCCATAAACAATACGGCTAAGCCATTAGCTTGTTTTTCATTAATCGAATTTTGAATATTTTCTATCAGGTAGGTTCTATTATATAAACCGGTTAATGGATCACTGTAGGCTAAGTGTTTTAATTTATCTCTTAACTTGGTTTGGCGAGTGGTATCACGAATGTGCAGGGTAAATTCATTCTTAAGTTCACTGCCCAAACTGGCGCCTGTGATGGTAATCTCTGCCGGAAATTTTTCACCAGAACTACGGTGTAAAAATATAGTATTTCGGCGATTATAAAGTAAGCCTCTTGATTCTGAAAACTTGTGTTTTAGGTTGTTCGTAACTTTTTGTTGCTCACTTGGATCAATAAATAATTCAATAAAACTTTTATTGAGTACGTAGTTTTTTAGGTAACCAAAGGTTTTCTCTGCTGCCGGATTGAATTCAATTATTTTTCCATCAAAGTCGATACTTATAATGCTATCCATTGAGGAGTTTAGTATGGCACTTTTGCGCTCTTCACTGGCTTTGAAATTGCCAATCGCCTCATCCCTTTGGCTTATTTCATTGTTCACGCGGTTAATAACTTGATTGTATTGCTGGGCAATTTGGCCCACTTCTGTAAAAGGTTCTACGGGCACAGGAGAGGAAAATTCACCGTCATGTTGTTGTTTTTTCATCGTGCCAAGTAAATCAATCAGTTCAGTTGAAGCCCTATGTTCAGATATATTCATACCTAACATTTCTTGTTCTGGTGTAACTCTTAACTGTATGAACTTACTGATTAATTTTATTAAAACAAAGCTAGCAACAAAGCTATAAATATTGATGGCTGCAACGCCGGTAAGTTGACTTAAAAATTGTTCACTACGGGATAATCCTGTCGACAAAATAGATAAATCAGCAAACAGAGCAACCGCTAAAGTGCCCCATATACCAGCAAAAAGGTGGACTGGAACGACACCTAAAGCGTCATCTAGTTTGTACTTTTCAAGTAAAAGTGTTCCAGTATATAAAATGACGCCGGCTATTGAGCCTATAATTGCTGCGTCTGCTGGACTGATGGCAAAACACGATGCCGTGACGGCCACCAGTCCTCCAAGTACACCATTCAAAACATAAGTCACTTCAAAAAATCGATGAAAGTAATAGTGCAAAGAGGCGCTTATTAGGCCTCCCCATACTGCTGCAATAAAGGTATTTAGAATAATAATGGGCACATTGTCATTAAAGGTTAGTGTGCTACCACCATTAAAACCGAACCAGCCTAACCATATTAACAAGGTGCCTAGTACTGTAAGGGGTAGATTACTGCCAGCAGGTAGATTGTGTTGGTTATCAAACCGTCCAATACGTGGACCTATTATTATTACTGCGGCTAGGGCAACTGAACCGCCTACCGAATGCACTACCGTTGAGCCTGCAAAGTCTACAAACCCTAGTTTTTGTAACCAGCCTAAATTTGTAGGGTTAAAAAATGAAGCCCATGCCCAATGACCTGCAATGGGGTAAATACACGCAGCTAATACAATTGTGATCCACAAGTAGCCAACAAAGGTCATGCGTTCTGCTACTGCGCCCGATACTAACGTGGCTGCGGTGCCACAAAACATTAATTGAAATACAAAAAAACTAATTTGATAGGGAGTGTTATTTTCACCAAAGAAAAACTGTGAGGTGCCAAACCAGCCGTTATAAGAATTGCCAAACATGAGAGCAAAGCCAAATAACCAAAAAACGATAGTGGATAGAATGAAATCAGAAATGTTTTTGGCTGCGACATTGATACTGTTTTTGCTACGAATTTTCCCTGTTTCTAAACATAAAAAACCTGCTTGCATGATAAATACCATAAAAGCACAGATGAGTAGCCATGATTCGGTCATTAACTTTCCTTATTTTAATGCCGTTAGTTTGCTAGAGATGACTGATAAATCAAAGGATTATTTAACTTTTATAGGGGTTTACATGCAGGATTTAGTAAAAAAATGTGAAGTTGATAATTGTTGTTAAAGCAATGTGTAAATCATGTGAATGGAGTGATTATATACCCCTAACTTAACTATGGAATAATCAAGTTAGGGGTATTCATTTTAACTTTGCGGCTGAAAGCCTAAAGGTAAGTTGTTCACTAACTTTTGATTAAAGTCGTTAAAACGATTAATGGCACTAATTAAATCAGGTGTAGCAACATCCCCTAATCTATTAATTAGTTCATTTACCATGTTTTCATAGGATTTGTTGTCTTCAAGTTTTAACCTTGAACCTTCCAACACATTTAGAAGTTTATCCATGTAATCTGCGACCGGTTTAACCGCTTTAGTTGGGTCTTCGTTTCCTTCATTTTCTTCATCAAAATGAGAAACGGTTTCATAAGCTTTAATGACTTGAGTGTTTTCAACTTTGGTTAACTGCAGCGCAAAGCCCGTTAACTCTTGTTCATCAAATCCTAACTCAAGCGCTTGATTAAATGCGGTTTCTATATCGCCGTTAAAAAACTCTTCCGCTAAATCATTCGCGTCTGAAACTAGTTTACCAATGGCTTTTAATTCATCTTCATCTAACTCACCTTTGACTGAAAAAGATAGAGACTGCTCTTGGTAATAAATCGCATTCAGAGTGCTCGAGTCTGTTGATTCTGCTTTAGTTTGGTCTTTTACTTCTGCTGCAGCATCAACTTTGGCTAACTGTGGTTTAGCTTCATTTTCTTCTTGTTCAACCGCTTTGGCCTGTTCATTCACTGGTGCCGTTTGGGTTGGATCGAGTTTGTCCGCTTCTTTTGCGGTTGTTGCTTCTTTTTCTACTGGTGCAGCTTGCTCAGTTACTTCGGCTGATTGCTGGGCAAGTTGTTTGATTTCTAGCTGGCTTAATTCAAATGCCTCTAGATCTTCAAAACGAATATTGACCGTATCACCGTCTTGGGTACGAATGTTTAATTCGCCTGTTTCTAACTTGGCATACGATACTTGTGTACTGTCAATAGACTGTGTTTGCGAGTTACTATTGTCTGCTGAATTAAATATGTCTTGCTTAAGCTTTTCAATGCCCTGTTGAATGAGATTTTTACTACTGCTGATCCCATTTTCAATATCTTCATTTAAAAAGCCAGCTAAGTCTTTTTCAGCTAGGTTTATGCCTTTTAACACGCCAGAAGATGCTTGCTCAAATAAGTCATTAAGTTGTGCTTCGTCTGCGCCATTATTTTTAGCGTTTTTGATAGCGCCGCCAATAAAGTTGAGCACATTTTTTGCGACTTCGTTAAAGTCAAACATCGACTCTTCAGATTCTTTACTTTTCTTCTCTGAAAAATTTGGTTTTTGTTGATTGACTTCTAATGAGTTATTTAACGCATTAGCAAATACTTTTACACCAAATGTTGCACTTGAGCTGAATTTATCTGCTCGCAAAGAAACAAAGTTAGATTGCACATCCATAGCTTGTTTTAATCCAGAATCCCTCAATTGATTTTGGATGCTATCTTTGTCACCTAAATGTTGTGGCTTTTCGCTTAAAAAAGCTTTTAATTGATTAACGTTCATAATTGAAACCTCTCTACCCTCAACTAGTTATCGACCACTATCATTTAATATTTAGCTCAAACGCGTAAAACCCATTAAAATATAGTTAACAAGCGTGATTTACCTGAGTTACTGATTGCAGTATTGACTAAAACCCTTTACCTTGCGCCTTTTTTAACCTTAATTAAAATGGATCGGACGATGCGACCAACCGAAATACAAGCAGATACTTATACTGAGCAACTGCAAAACAAAGCTGAGTTAGTAGAAAAAAGCTTTGCGCAATTTGATATGCCCGAATTGCAAGTATTTGCGTCTGATCCTTTACATTATCGAATGAGAGCCGAGTTTAGAGTGTGGCATGATGGTGAGGAGTTACATCATGTTATGTTTGAACAAGCCACTAAACAAAAATATCAAGTACATCATTTCCCTCCTGCAAGTCAGTTAATTAATCACGTTATGGCTGATTTGATAGCGGCTTTAAAGCGCAATGACGTGTTGCGGAGAAAGTTATTTCAAATCGATTACCTTGCTACGTTAAGCGGTGAAATTATTGTGTCTTTGTTGTATCACAAGCCACTTGATGAACAATGGCAAGATGAGATGCAGACATTGCTCGCTGCATTAAGAGCCTCTTATTCTATTGATATTATTGGTCGCGCTAAAAAACAAAAAGTTATTTTGGATAGAGATTTTGTTGATGAGAGCCTTACTATCAATGAACGTGAATATCACTTTAAACAAATTGAAAATAGTTTTACTCAACCTAACGCGAAGGTGAATATTAAAATGCTCGAATGGGCATTGGATATCACCAAACAAGCCGAAGGGGACTTATTGGAGTTGTATTGCGGTTCCGGTAACTTCTCTATTCCTCTAGCGCAAAATTTCCGAAAAGTATTAGCCACGGAAATATCTAAAACCTCAGTTGCTGCGGCCCAAGTCAACATAAGTAAAAACCAAATTGATAATCTTAAAATCATTCGAATGTCGAGTGAAGAGTTTGTACAAGCGCAACAGGGTGTGCGGGTGTTTCGTCGTCTAGAAGGTGTTGACCTCAAGGCTTATGAGTGTGACACCGTATTGGTGGATCCTCCTCGTTCTGGTTTAGATGATACAACGGTTGATATGGTGAAAGCCTATGCCAATATTATTTATATCTCGTGTAACCCAGAGACTTTGCAAAGGAATTTAGAGGTATTGTGCAAAACTCATAAAGTCACAAGGTTTGCATTATTTGACCAATTTCCTTATACCCATCATGCTGAATGTGGTGTGTATTTGCAAAAACTCAGTTAGCGCTATTGTCAGTGATTATTATGAATGCTGAGCTAGAAGGAGAAATATATGAAATATTGGTTATTTAAAACTGAACCCGACGCGTTCAGCATAGACGATTTGGTCAATGCTCCTGAGCAAACCGAACCTTGGGATGGCATTCGTAATTATCAAGCGCGTAATTTTTTGCGAGATGAAGTTGACGTCGGAGACTTGGTATTTATTTATCATTCTAGCTGCAAACAGGTAGGCATTGTTGGTTTAGCAGAGGTTGTTAAATCTGGATATGTTGATCACACGCAATTTGACCCTGAAGCAAAATACTATGATCCAAAATCATCTAGAGAAAAACCTAGGTGGTATATGGTGGATATACAATTTAGTCAGAAATTTTCTCAATTATTACCCTTGTCAATTATTAAAACGATGGATGATATTAAGGAAATTGGCTTGGTTAAAAAGGGACATCGTTTATCCATTATGCCTGTACAAAAAACAGAGTTTGAAGCCTTATTATCACGCTGCGAAAACAAAGCCTAGTTATCCCTTGTTTGAGTTAACTATTGTTTTCTTCAGCGGGATCGGAGGATTCAGCTGGTTTAGGTGCGCTTTTCCCTTTATCAGCCACTAGATTTCGACAGGCTGCCACAAACCCTTCAACGGTATTTTTACACCAAGGTATTCTAACTTCAGAAGGTTGGCGAGCAATAAATTGACTCACTTCTTCTATAGTAAAACTCTGGCCTTTTAAGGCCTTTCGTATACCCACTTCGACGGTTTCATTGTGTTGGCAACATTGCACAATCACAAACTGGAAATTTTCCAATACAAAATTAGCCATATCATAGTCTTGATGACTCACTAAGCCATGGCTTTTTAAGGCGGATAACTTTATTTGAAATGAATTTTGTAGCACAGAGGACATGGTCATCAAAATTCCAAGGGAATATTTATTTTGTGATTGTAATGTTTTATGAGCTAATTTAGTTTGTTTTAATTCAGATTGAGTGCTTTGGTTGCGTGTCATTACAAACACTAGGATTAACACTAAAACGCCGATTACACCAAATTCAATCACGATATCTCACCTCGATATGTTTTATACCAATCCGCATTGATATTATAAAGTCATTATATTTCAGTTGTTTAGGTATTACTTGTTACTGTTAATATAATTTTGAATGTTCGATTCTAATACAGGTAGCGTCACAGAGCCATATTCAAGTACCGCATTGTGAAATTTACGAACATCAAACTTGTCAGTTAGTTCAGCTTCTGCTTTCTGTCGCAAACGTTTTATCATCATTTCACCTACTTTATATGACAAAGCTTGAGCCGGCCAAGATATATAGCGATCAATTTCGGTTTTGACATTGTGTTCTGACAGTGCGGTATTTTCTAACATATAATCAATAGCTTGTTGTTTACTCCAAGACTTTATATGAATTCCCGTGTCTACTACTAATCGACAAGCTCGCCACATTTCATAACTTAAACGACCAAACTCATCATATAGATCTTCATACATGCCCACTTCTTTGCCTAGGTATTCTGAATACAATCCCCAGCCTTCACCAAAAGCTGATATGTAAGTGTAACGCCTAACATCTGGCACATTTTGCATTTCTCTAGCTAGCGATATTTGTAAATGATGACCGGGTACAGCCTCATGCAAGGTTAAAGCGGTTAGCGCGTATAAAGGGCGTTTATCTAAGGCATAGGTATTCACCCAATAATATCCTGGTTGATCATCTCGTTTGGGTGGAATGTATCGGCCTGTGGTGTATTTGGGAGCAATACTTGAGGGGACAGCTTCAACGCCATAAGGTGAACGTGGTAAATTGTTAAATAACAAAGGCAACTTGGCATCCATTTTTTTGGCAATGTATGAAGCCTGTTTTAATAGTTGCTCTGCACTGCTGGCGTAAAACTTAGGGTCGTTACGCAAGTGGTGTATGAATTGATTAATATCGCCATCAAATTTTAGATTGTTTATGACTTGCTGCATTTCAACGCGAATACGTTTGACCTCTGATAATCCAAGTTGGTGGATGTCTTCAGCTGACATTTGAGTAGTGGTGTAATAATTACTGCGGTTTTGGTAATAGCTGCGACCATCAGGCCAAGAGCTAGCAGCAATATTGTCTTTACTGTTTGGAATGTATTCATTGACTAAGAATTCGTAAAACATTTGGTATGCTTTAAACACTTTGGTGTTAATGGTATTTATGGCTCGTTTCTTTAATTCTGTTTGTAATTCGCCATTTAATCGGGACTGCTTAATTTGTTTAAAAGGCGAAAAAAACACACTTTCTTGGGCTGTTTTATGAATAAACCCCTGCACTGTCTCATCTACACCTATTAAGACTGTTTTAGGTTGCACAAATCCCTTTTTAATACCTTTTTTCATCCAGTTTATTTGTTGCTCAAAATATCGAGGGAACTGGTCCAATCGGGCGAGGTAATTTGAATAATCTTGTGCTGTTGAAAATGGGCTGGTACGAGGTAAGAATGCTAATTGGCTATAAAACCCTGATTCGGATGTGAGTGGCATGTAATGGGCGTTAAACAGATAGTTATCGATATGATTTTGCAAACGGCGGGATTGGATCAATAAACTTATTTGTTGGTTTCTGCTTAGTGTGGATTGGTCTATTTGGGAAAGTTGCTGTAAAAATTGTTTGAATTGTTGGTGTTGTTTAACCAATGTTGACTCAGATAAATCACTAAGTTGATCATCAAAATCGTGAACGCCATAACCTGTGGCTTGGACCGGGTTAGTTTGTAATTCGTATTGCCAAATTTGGGTTAACAATTTGTCGAAATTGTTCGATGTTGCGGCAAAACACGAATAGCAAAAAACGTTCAATATTAGTAGATATAGTATTTTTTGCATTGAAGTTCCCGAGAGCATATTTTGACATCAATATATGCTTAATTTATTCAATTGAAAAACGATATCGAAACTTTAACTTTTAGGTTTGGTGTAAATAGGGCTAGGAAAGTTTGCAACTTTGTCTGATAGTTCAGTGATTTTAGAGGTGCCTTGTTTTTCTACTTCATCAATACGTAACACACTATGCATTGGCACATAGGTTCTTGTTACGCCAGAAAATTCTGTTTTGAGTTTTTCATGACTTGGATCTAACACTAAGCTGGTATGGGTGTCCCAAACAAAGTCACCTATTTCTACAAAACCAAACATACTGCCCTGACATACTTCACGAACATATAACTCGTAACGTTCACCATTACTGACAAATTGGATTCGAAATAAGTGTTTTTTATTAGACATGTTTGACTGCTCAATATTTAGAAAAATTCACTATTTAGCAATAGGCTAAGTGATTAGTTAATCTAACAATGGTGCTGGTTTAAATAATCCCAAGGGAAATGTGAAAATAAAATATTGGGACTTAAAGTCTCATGAGTTGTTAGATTGTAATGGGCCTAACAGGGCTTGAGTGGCGAGTTGTAATTCGTCTGTATCACCTGCTAAAACTGCATTCACTGCAAAACCTTGTACATAACTGGTCAGTTGTAGTGCGGTTGATTCAATATTAGTACTTGCGTGGATCTGCCCTAAACTCATGGCTTTTTCTAAACAGCCAATAAAATCGATTTGTAAACGATCTAAGTAATGACGGCCCACTTCACGAACCTTTTGATCATCAAAACCTAATTCGGTTATACAGTTAATTAATAAACAGCCTTTTCCTTTGACATGAGTCACATACTCGCTGAAAAATTGGCTAATAGAGTCTAAGCCTTGATTGCTTTCCAAATGTTGCATGATCTTACTTAAGTGATGTTGTTGATAGTGTGATAACACCATGTACAGAAAGGTTTGTTTACTGCCAAATTCCAAATAAAAACCACGTCTATTAAATTCTGTGCGGGCAATGATTTCGTCCATAATCGCACCATGATATCCGTGTTCTAAAAACACATCGATCGCTTGGGTTAAAATGGCATCTAGGTTGTACTGAGCTTTGCGTGGCATAGTAAATCAGTTTTTAGAACAAGTATTCTTTACAGATTAGCTTAGTAAATTATTCTGTCAAGCTTGCACTCTTGGTGTATCTCGCTTAATGTGCGCACAAATATTATAAGTTATAAACGGGGAGTATAAGGTGGTTAAATTAACTGGTGCATTAATTCTTGGGGCGCTCTTAGTCGCTTGCCAAGGTGAAAAGCCAACTAACACACAAGAGCAATCTGCTGATCAAGCTAGGATCAAATCACATCTACGATTTTTATCAGATGATTTATTAGAAGGGCGTGATACTGGTGCAAGAGGACACGAAATTGCTTCTTTGTATATCGCTGCTGAATTCGAAAAATATGGTTTAAAGCCAGCGGGCGATAATGGCACTTTCATGCAAAGAGTCAATTTCAGACAGGCCCATTTGGATCAGTCTTCAGTTAAGCTGATGCTCACTCAAGGTGATACCCAAGTTGAATTAAGTTATCCAAAACAATTTATTACCTCTGCGAATCCGTCAGAACCTAATGTAATTACTCAAGGTGACATGGTGTTTGTTGGGTACGGCATTGTTGCGCCAGAATTAGAGCATGATGATTATCAAGGCGTAGATGTAAAAGATAAGATTGTGGTTACTCTTGCTGGAAAACCTAAGTCTTTCCCAAGTGAAGAAGGGGCTCATTTTGGTTCTACGTCGGAGAAAAAACGTCATGCGGTTGCACGTGGTGCGATTGGTTATGTGAGTATCAGCACGCCAACGTTTGAAAAAGTGAGACCTTATCAAAATCTGATGAATTATTTACACACGCCGGCAGTACGATGGGTGGATAAAGATGGCGAGCCAGCCAATACCTTTCCTCAATTAAAAAATACCGCGTATTTTAGTAAAGAAGCAGGTGAAATTTTATTTGCTAATGCTGAATTAAACTTAGAGCAAATTTATGCTTTGTTAGAAAAGGACGAATCACCAAAAGGTTTTGATTTAAATAGCAGCCTTACTCTTGAGTCTAAGAGTTCGTATAAAGCTATTTCTAGCCCAAATGTCGCCGCTATTTATGAAGGCTCTGATCCAGTGTTGAAAAATGAGTACGTGGTGTATGCTGCTCACTCTGACCATATTGGTTTTGCAAAAACTGTTAAGAAAGACAAAATTAATAACGGTGCAATGGATAACGCCACAGGTACCTCGGTGTTATTAGAAACCGCCAGAATGTTTAGTTTGTTAGAGCAAAGACCAAAACGTTCCATCTTGTTTGTAGCTGTGACAGCAGAAGAAAAAGGCTTACTTGGTTCTGACTATTTCGCACAAAATCCAACGGTTCCAGCTGAGTCTTTAGTGGCAAATGTTAATTTGGATATGCCAATATTAACCTATGAGTTTGCCGATGTGATTGCCTTTGGTGCGGATCACAGTGATTTAAAAGAATCTGTCACTCAAGCCGCTAAGAAAATTAACATCGAACTTAGCCCAGATCCATGGCCGCATATGGCGCTATTTACTCGTTCTGATCATTACAGTTTTGTAAAACAAGGTATTCCAGCGGTATTTTTGGTACCTGGGTTAAAGTCGGCCGATCCAGAAGTGGATGGCAGTAAACAGTTTAATAATTTTATTCAGACAAATTATCACAAGCCAGGTGATGACTTTAGTCAGAAGTTTAATTGGAAAGCGGCGACTAAATTTACTGAAGTGAACTACCATATTGGCTTAACTTTAGCGAATCAGGCTAAAGCATCTAGCTGGAATGAAGGTGATTTCTTTGGTGATACTTTTTCTAAGTAACTAGCTGTTTTTATGCTAGTCATCAATATGTTAAAAAAAACGGGCTAATATAGCCCGTTTTTTGTTTTTTATAACGGGTGTTAATTAAAGAATTGTTTATTGATAAATTGCCATTGCTCAGAGAAGTTGTCTGTTGGCTTTTTAGTAAACTCGCTACGAATAAATTGGTTAATACGGCCATCTGCGTAACAAATTAGCATATTGGCAATTAAACCTTCGTCTGCCGGTAGCGTTTTACCTTCCCGTAATTTACGCTCACGCAATACCTGTTTCATTTGTGTTTCTAAGCGTTCGTACAATTGAGCGATTCTTTCTCTTAATCTATCTTGCTCACCCATCAAGGCATCACCGTTTAAAATCCTGGTGATCCCTGGGTTTTTTTCAGCAAAACCTAAAATGAGATGCAAAATTAATTGGCAACGAGTGGCGGTGTCTTTTTCTTCGTTGATGATTTTATTTATGCGAGAAAACAGGGTTTCTTCAATAAATTCAATTAGGCCCTCAAACATTCGCGCTTTACTCGGAAAGTGCCGATATAAGGCTGCTTCAGATACTCCTACTTGGGCGGCAAGCTTGGCTGTTGTAATTCGTTGTCCTGGGTTGCTTTGTAACATACTTGCCAGTGCTTGTAGAATTTGAGCACGGCGATTTGGTCGTTTAGTTGCAGGCATTATTGTTTCCTAAGCGAATGTGGCATCAATCGTTTTTATTTTCTTTGTATCTTAGCGCCAATAACTTCATGAGTTGTATGGCGAGAATGCTTTTATCGGCAATTTCTAGTTTTTGTTCACCTTCTGGCCAAAAAACTGTCAATGCATTTTGCTCACTGTTAAAGCCAATTTTGTCATCAGATACGTCATTTGCAGCTATCATATTGAGCTTTTTACGCTGTAATTTACTTAGCGCGTATTCTTTAACATTTTGGGTTTCAGCAGCAAAACCTAAAGTAAAAGGTGGATTGTCTAAATGAGCTACATCACTAAGGATATCAGGGTTTTTAATAAAAGTAAGTGTTAACTCTTGATCAGACTTCTTGATTTTTTGTGACGTTCTGTTTAACGGCTTATAATCAGCTACCGCGGCACATCCAATGAAAATATCGCTATGCATCACGTTTTGCATAACCGTCTCATGCATTTGTTCTGCGCTAGAAATATTGAGGGTCTTTACCTTGTTAGGTTTAGGTATATTGACCGGGCCGCTGACTAAAGTTACTTCTGCACCCAGCTGCTGTGCAGCCTGTGCTAATGCATAACCCATTTTTCCAGAACTATGATTGGTGATATACCTAACTGGGTCAATATCCTCACGAGTAGGGCCTGCAGTGATCAGTACTTTTCTACCAAATAATAGCTGGGGCAAATCAGGCAGAACTAAATCTGCGATGTCCTGAGGCTCTAACATTCTGCCAGGTCCAACATCACCGCACGCTTGTTCACCCTGTGCCGGACCTAAAAACCTGACATTTCGTTTTTGCAGCACAGCTAAATTATCTTGCGTTGCTGGAGCAAGCCACATTTGTTGATTCATTGCTGGAGCAATCGTTATGGGTGCTGCAGTAGCAAGACATAAAGTAGATAATAAATCGTCAGCTAAACCATAGGTTAGTTTAGCCATAAAATTTGCTGTAGCTGGCGCGATTAATAGTTGATCGGCCCATTTGGCTAACTCAATGTGGCCCATTGCAGCTTCTGCATCTTTATCTAACAAATTGTCTGATACAGGATTACCAGACACGGCTTGTAATGCCAGTGGGCTAACAAACTCTTTTGCAGAGTCTGTTACTACGACTCTAACCTCAGCGCCTTTAGCGATAAGTTTACGCACTAAATCAGGTGTTTTATAGGCGGCTATACCACCGGTTATACCCAATAGAATGTTTTTACCTTTATATTGCATGGCTAATTATTATTCATATGCAGCATAGTTATAGTGACATTATTGGCTGGATCGCCCTCTTATTGCTAGGCTTATTTTTGAGTTCATAACATATTATTTTCAATATTGAGGCAAGGATGCATGAAAATTACCGATTGGCCGAAACAAGATCGGCCTAGAGAAAAGCTTTTAGCTAAAGGGGCTAATTCGCTTTCTGACTCAGAATTATTAGCGATCTTTTTACGCACAGGTACTAAAGGTTGCAGCGCATTAGAACTCGGTCAAATGTTACTCACTGAATTTGGTAGTTTACGTGCTTTATTTAGTGCCTCTGAAAATGAGTTTTGTAAAGTCAAAGGATTAGGCCAAGCTAAATATGTTCAGTTCCAAGCCAGTTTAGAAATGAGCCATAGATATATGGCTGAAAAGCTCACTCGTGAAGATTCTTTTAACTCTGTTGAACAAACACAATCTTATCTCATCGCAAAATTAAGAGATCAGCCGCAAGAAGTGTTTGCCATGTTATTGCTTGACAGCCAACATAGGTTGATTGCTTTTCGCCCTATGTTTTATGGCACCATTGATAGTGCGTCGGTTTATCCAAGGGTGTTAGTTCAACAGGCGTTAAAAGATAATGCTGCGGCGGTGATTTTGGCTCATAATCATCCATCTGGTGTCGCAGAACCTAGCCAAGCAGATAGAAGCATTACTAACCGAATTGTTGATGCATTTAATTTATTGGATATTAAGGTTTTAGATCATTTTGTGGTGGGTGACGGCGTTGCTGTATCCTTTGCTCAAAGAGGATTGATCTGAGGTTTCATATAGCAATTGTGGCCAGATCTCGCCACAGATCAACTAAATAGTCGTTTTTATGCACATTATTCTTGAACTGAATTATGATTTCCTGTATAAAATGCGCCCTCTTGTTAATAGCGTTAGCTGACACAGTATTTATGGTTTATTAAATCTGAGTCAGAGCTAAATTTTTTAGATTGTTTGGAGACAGGCCATGGCCAAAGTATGTCAAGTTACTGGCAAGCGTCCAGCGGTAGGTAACAACCGTTCACACGCAAAAAATTCGACTCGTCGTCGTTTCTTGCCAAACCTTCACACTCACCGTTTTTGGGTTGAGAGTGAAAACCGTTTCGTGAAATTGCGTTTATCTGCTAAAGGTATGCGTATTATTGATAAAAAAGGTATTGATACAGTGTTAACTGATATGCGTGCCGACGGTGTTAAAATTTAAGGAACCAGATTATGCGTGATAAAATTAAATTAGTATCTAGTGCTGGTACCGGTTATTACTACACTACAGACAAAAACAAACGTAACATGCCTGGCAAAATGGAGATCAAAAAGTTTGATCCTAAAGTTCGTCAGCACGTAATGTTTAAAGAAGCCAAAATCAAGTAAATTTTACTGGTTTTGTCTCCTGAAGAACCCGACTTTTAAGTCGGGTTTTTTGCGTTAAAGATGGCATACTTACCTTTATCTTCTATTTTTCTTGTTACTTCTAAATGATTAGACTTTCAAAACGTGGCTGGAACAACGTTATTATTTTCACAACCTTGATTTTAATCATGCTGTTTAACTTCAGTAGTGATTTCTTAAATCGCGGTACTAAAGACACGCCCACTGTTTCTACACTTATTCCAGAAGGGTCTGTCATAACAACTATCGAGTTTCATAACGATCTAGTAGAACGTATCGGGCAGGGCTGGCGTGCAAAGTCAGGCTCTTTAACCAATGAACAACTCGCAGAATTGGTGCTAGCTTGGCAAAAAGCACAAGTGAAGTTAATTGATACCTCCCATGATGGGCAAAATGATACATCCAGTATTAAGGTTTGGTTTGCTGGTCAAGCGCAATCAGTAGAGTATTCTTTTTTCCTTTCAGATGACAAAACGATAGTTAAATTTGAACAAGATTTTTATCAACTTATTTCTCCAGACCCAATTCACTTAAACATAGAACATTAAACCATGCCTGAATTACCAGAAGTTGAAGTCAGTCGTTTGGGTATTAGCCCACATTTAGAACACAAAACGATTAAACAAATCATTGTGCGCCAACCTAAATTACGTTGGCCTGTGCCTGATCAAATCTTTCAGGCTGAAGGTTTAGAAATCTTATCGATTCGCCGTAGAGCCAAATATTTATTATTAGATACCAGCAAAGGCAGCATAGTTTTGCATTTAGGTATGTCAGGCAAACTGTGTGTGGTTGAGGCTGATACAGATATTCAAAAGCATGATCATATCGATATAGTCATGGATGATGGCAAATGTTTACGATTTAACGACACTCGAAGGTTTGGCTGCTGTTTATGGCAGGCCTCGGATGCACCACCTTTAAGTATTTTAACTACCTTAGGCCCAGAGCCTTTAACTGATGAATTTGACGGCAACAGAATGTTTGAGTTATCTCGTAGTAAATCGGTTGCGGTCAAGAATTTTATTATGGATAACAAAGTGGTGGTAGGTGTTGGTAACATTTACGCCAATGAGTCGTTATTCATTGCCGGTATTGACCCACGTAAACCAGCAAGTAAAGTCACTAAAAAACGTTATTTGGCTCTAGCCGAAATTATTAAAAAAGTATTAGCCAGTGCAATTCAACAAGGTGGAACCACTTTGAAAGACTTTATGCAGGCTGATGGTAAACCTGGATATTTTGCGCAGCAATTATTGGTTTATGGACGAGCTGGTGAAACCTGTGATGCCTGTAAAACTGTCATTAAGTCTGTGACTATTGGGCAGCGTAATACGTTTTTCTGCCCAACCTGCCAAAAGTAGACTCCCTAACTTAAGAACAGCAGTTAAGGGTGTAACTTTTTCTCTAGGGCATCGATAACGGCTGGATGACAAAACTCATTAACTCGCCCTCGATGCAAAGCAACTTCTTTAACCAGTGTTGAAGAGATAAATGAATTCTCTTCAGCCGGAGTCATAAAGACACTCTCTAAATTAGGATTGAGTCGTCTATTCATGTTGGCTAATTGAAACTCGTATTCAAAATCCGAAACCGCTCTTAACCCGCGTATCAATACTGTTGAATTTTGCTGTTCTGCAAAGTCTGCGAGTAAGCCTGTAAAGCCAATTACTTCAACATTATCTAAATGTTGTGTGACTTGTTTAATCAGTTCAACACGCTCTTCGAGAGTAAATAATGGTTTTTTGCTAGGGTTTGAAGCAATACCCACAATAACTTGATGAAACATATTTGCAGCTCGTTCAATGAGATCTGCATGACCATTAGTAACAGGGTCAAAAGTACCAGGGTATATCGCGGTTTTATGCATAATTAAAAAGTATTTATATTATTTGTTGTAAGGCTAACTCAAAAGAAAGCACTATTGCTAGATAAAATTCGTTTTCTGCTAGTCGTTTCTTGTTAGACATAAAAATTCTCCCACAACAGGCGCCGATTGACTAAGTTAATCTGTGTTATTACTTATTAAGCAGGTCTTATTTTGGTGTACAATTGCGGCCTTTAAGCATGTGAAATGCTTTGTTTTTATTCTAGAGGTAAATAAACTGGATGATTTCTCACAAATTCAAATGCGTTTTTGTACATGTGCCGAAAACAGCTGGCCAAAGTATTGAGCAGTTTTTTAAAGAAAAGCACGGTGTGACGGACAAATATTGCAGTGAATTGTTGTTAGGTAAAAATACAGATCCAGCGAAAGGTCCTCAGAGGCTTGCTCATTTAAGAAGTGAAGAGTATGTAAGCTGTGGTCACATCGACCAGCAAAGTTATGATGAATATTTTACATTTGGTATTGTGCGTAATCCTTGGCAACGTTTGGTTTCTGAGTACTTACACAAGAAAATCGATAAAAAAATGTCATTAAAGGAATTTGTCCTACATGGCCTTCCAAAGGCAGATCCTTTCAGCGATGCCCATAGACATATCATTCCGCAATACGACTTTTTGTTTGACCAAGATGGAAAACAAAATGTTGATTATATTGGGCGATTTGAAAATCTTGCAGATTCTTTTACCCACATATGCGATAAGTTAGAAATACAAGAAGCGAGTCTACCTCACAAAAACTCATCTTATAGTCCGCGTAGAGCAATGCTTAGAAAGCTTAGGCATTTGTTTACAGGACAAAAGAAACGAGTTAAAAAAGATTATCGTGAATATTTTGATGATGAGCTAATTGAACATGTGAATCGGATGTACGCGAAGGATATCCAGTATTTTGGATATAATTTTGACAACTAACATCACATTAGATGGGTTAATATTTAAGTAACTGATTAAATCAATAATGGTCTTCTGGAATTGCTTGTAAGACCCATATTATTTAGCAATCAGGTTGTATTTGTTACGTCAGCCGTGAAGTTTTATTAGGGAATAGTGTTAGTGAATCAGTTTGTACTTGTTTTTATCGTATCGGCTTTAGTGTTGATTACCCCTAAAGTTTGGTGTTCACCATGGATCGGCACGCTTGAACCTCAATTGCATCGAGATCTAGAAACTTTAAGTGAATGGGGCGTTTTAGATGCTGCCGTCACTAGTTTCCCTGTACCGTGGAAAGGCATAGCTCAGCAATTAGAAAGTGTGAATCCCGATCAATTAGCAGCCATCCCTTCTATTGCAGCTAAACGCTTAAAGCACTATCTAAAAGTTCATCAAACGCAAGCAGGTCAATCCGTAATAAGCTTGTATGCAGCCAATGAAGATAGCCGTTTTACAGACTTTTCTGGATTACAGGCTCAAAAAGTTCAGTTTAATATCACCAAAGAAATGTATGTTGGACGCTGGGCAGGGCAAATTTCAGCTAACTATGGGCGTGCTGGTAAAAAACACTTTGACGAGAGTTTTATTGCTTATCAGTTTGGTGATTGGAATTTACGCTTAGGCAGTATGAGTCAATGGTGGGGGCCAGCGCAGTCAAGTAGTCTAATCCTAAGTAATAATGCACGTCCAATTCCTTCCCTGGCATTATCTCGTTCAGAAGCGACTCGCTCTAATCATAAATTATTAAAATATTTAGGCCCTTGGTTTTTTACCATGCAAGTGGGGCAGTTAGAAAATGAGCGACATATAGCCGATACAAAAATTTGGAGTACCCGATTTAATTTTAAACCGATTTCAAATTTGGAAGTGGGCGTGTCTTGGAATGCAATGTGGGGTGGTAAAGGCCGCGGAAATTCACTGTCTGATTTTGTTGACGTTATCACTTTTGAGACTGAATGTATCAGTACGATAGAAAACTGCGTTGATGGATTGGATTCTCCAATTGGTAATCACCATGCAGGAATAGACTTTATTTATACCGCTCAAGTATTTGAAAGGCCGGTTAGTTTTTATGGTCAACGAATTGGTGAAGACAAACGAGAGTACTTTAACGTAACCGACTCAGCTACTTTATTAGGGATTTCTAGTTATTTTCTCGGTAGTAAAATCTATTTAGAAAGCAGTGACACTAACGTTGATTGTTCAAATCAAGCTGTACCTAGTTATAATTGTTATTATGAACATGGCGTTTATAAAAGTGGTTACCGTTTTTATGATAGATCAATCGGTAGCACCTTTGACAGTGATGCAAAAGCGTTAACATTTGGCATAAAAAAGCAGTTTCAAAATGGTGACTTGTTAGACATTGAAATCAATCGTCTTGAACTAAACCGTGATGAAATAAAGCCATCGCCTGTAGTAAATGGTTTGCAAGAAGAGTTGATACGCTTGTCTGGCTCTTATCAAACACAATTTGGCGACTGGTTGGTTAAGGCTGGGGCTGATATATTTCATGGCGATATTGATTACGGTTTAGACTCAAATGTTAAATCAAAAACCAATAGCCTTTTTTATGCACAGATTAAATATCGATTAAACTAGCTCTCAAAACTAACTATCATAACCAGCTAGCAAGGCTTGCCAGTCTGAGTCTTGCCAATAAATATTATGAAGTCTTTTTTCTTTTTCCAATGAGCGATGTAAACGCGAAATATTGTTAGGCTGCCAATCCGTACCTTGTTTTACGCCACATTTATCAAAGTCGATTAACCAAACTTTGTTGGTTTTATCTATCATAATGTTGTGAATGTTTAAGTCGTGATGGTAAATATTATGTTGATGAAACTGCGCTATTGTTTTACCAATATCTCGCCATGTTTCTTGCGGGATTTCTTGGGTTAAAAGGATATTACATACATCTTTTGCCTGCTCTATTTTAGCCAAAATGATATCTGCTGAATAATGTAAGCCTTTTTTTGTGACCATTGCTGCAATAGGTGTTGGGCAAGGTAACCCAAGGTTTATCATATGTTGCAACAAGTTGAATTCTTGCCAAGATCGAGTGTTTTGGATGCCAGTAAACATGTATTGGTCATCTAATATCTTGCCAATGAGTCCGCCTCTTAGATAATGGCGCAACACGTATTCTTGATCTTGATGTTTAAAAAAATACGTGGTTCCACGGCCTGTAGCTTGGCCAATTATTTTATTTTCAGCGGCCCAATGTTCACCAGAGAATAGTTTCGGAGTGGGTTCAGCAAAATGTTTGGGATCAAACAGGATAATCTGCGAACCAAGTGTTTTTTCCTGAATGTTTGGCATGTTACAATTTCTCTAAACTACATTAAGCAATATTGTAAAACATTCTAGGCCAGATGCAGACTGTTACTTTGTTTCAATGTGGTAAATACCTTTTCTCTCAGCAGGCACCTAAATCTTTATGAATAACCAATCTCAATCTCATGAACAGTCAGATGAAATAGAACTCATTATTGGTAATTCTAATTCTAATTTTTCAGGCGTGACATCAACCATGTTACAGGTCATGTCTCACCAAAAAAAGCTGATAAATTTACGTATCATGGGCAAACATTTTGTACCTGAGCCAGATTTAGTGATTAGTTTTTGGCAGACGGTAAAAATGTGTCGGGCACCTCTGAGTAATGGAAAGTGGCGAATATTTCATGCGAGACGGGTCGATGAAATGATCCAAGGTGTGATACTGAAATACCTATTTAGAGCAAAAATAAAATTGGTGTTTAGCTCAGCAGCCCAGCGTAAACGTTCGGGTTCAACTAAGTGGTTAACGGATAAAATGGATGCCGTCATTGCTGTGAGTAATCGCTCCGCTACTTATTTGCATACTCCTCCTGCTATGGTTAACCCTCATGGGATCTTAGTTGATGGGTACGTACCAGCAAAAAATAAGCAAGAAGCTTGGCAGTCACTAAATTATGGTGGAAAGTTTGGTATTGGTATTTTAGGTCGAGTACGCAAACAAAAAGGTGTGCATTTATTTGTAGAAGCTTGTATTCAAGTCCTACCCCATTACCCTGATGTTAATGCCGTTGTTGTGGGCGCTATTTCATCGAGTAGCCAAGATTTTGTTAATCAATTAAAAGAAAAGATAGATCAAGCAGGACTGACCGACAGAATTACCTTTACAGGTGAGTTACCCTTTGACCAATTGCCCAAAATATTCAGTGCTTTGTCTATGGTCAGTGCTTTAAGTGACAACGAAGGTTTTGGTTTAACTGTGTTAGAAGCCATGAGTAGCGAAGCCGCTGTTTTGGCAACTCAAGCTGGTGCTTGGGAAGAAATTATTAGGCCTGGCATAGATGGTTATGTTGTACCCGTAAATGACCAACTTGCTGTGACCGACAAAATGCAACTATTGTTATCAGATATGGATAAGTTAGCCGATATGGGTAAAGCAGGCCGTAAACGAGTTGAAGAAAAATACCAAGTGCAAGATGAAGCAAAACGTTTAGTGGATTTCTTCAAAACATTACAACAACAGTAGTGCGCAGACTTTGAGAGCGAATTTAATGAAATATTGCATCACCATTATTTTACTACAGCTAACGTTATTAGGTTGTGGTGATTCGAGTTCACCCGCGGTATCCACATTTCGTTTGGCTGACGATATCGCTGATGCCGCCAATATTTCTGCCGATGCCAGTATTAGTGTGGTGTCCAATATTCAAAACGGTATTACAGTTTGGGATCTAACCACTAATCAAAAAAAGTTTGTATGGAATAACCAAGAAGACGGGATCAACCTAGTTACCAACATTCATATTGCTTTTGATAATAGTTATGTTGTGACCTCTGACAGAGAAACCTTTACCTTATGGAATCTTGCCGACGGCGAGCCTGAGGGATTTTGGCGTATTGACGAAGCCAGTATTCGAGATGTGGCTGTATCTAATCAAGGTCGCGGTATACTGGTTGGCAGAAGTAACGGTAAAGTGATGTTTTTTGAGCCTAAAACTAGCCGACGGTTGGAGTTTCTAGGCCACCAAGAAAAAGTGAATAGTCTGGATATCTCACCCAATGGGTTTTATGCGTTAAGTGGTGGCAATGATTATGTGGCTTATTTGTGGGATACCCGAAGTGGTCAAGTGATCCATAAGTTTGAACATACCAGTCGTGTCACCAAAGTGGTGTTAGACGATGAAGGTCGATATGCCTTTACCGCCGACAGCAAGCGAGACGCAAAAATATGGGATTTAGCCACAGGCCAAGAAGTCAGTAATTTACAATATTTAGCACGGCAACGAATTTTCACAACGGCCGCATTTTCAAAAGATGGCCAATTTTTATTAACAGGTTCACCTTCCAAAAGAATGAATTTATGGCAGGTTGAATCGGGTAGTGAAGTCAACGAATGGTACGTCTCTCCTAGAGAGTCTAGCCAACCACCCACAGCAGTAGTCTACTCAGTGGCCTTTAAAAACAATCAAGAAATTTTTTCAGTGAGCAGTAGTGGGCTGATAGAAGAATGGAAAACCAAATGAGCACAGTAGAAGACAATATTGAACAGCTACAAATGAAAGTAGCCTTTCAAGAAGACACCATAGAAAGCCTTAACCAAGCGTTAATCGAACAACAAAAACAAATCGACGACTTACAGTTCAACTTTAAAAAACTAGTCGCCAAAGTCAGCGCAATTGAGCCAAGTAATATGGCATCAGAAAAAGAAGAAATGCCTCCACCCCATTATTGATCTTCTGAAAATAGCGTGATGGTGGTAAGCCTAGCGCTAACAAGGAACTGTGTATATGGAAAGTTATCACATTGAATTTAAACAAGTTTAATTAAAATTATCACAAGCTTTATAGGTACGATGCCTTTGGCAATGCATTGAAAATTGCAAGAGTTCATGCTTTTGACTTACCCGCGAATCAAGGCTCGCTGATTTTATTATAAATTTAGTCGGTCAATTGGCATGGATAGCCAATTGAGTTTTTGGCCGTCGGGAACGACTAAAAACGGCCTACTCTAATTATAATTAAATTAGATGAAGAGCATTGCTGGAGCGCGGCAATTTTTGTTTACTTTTTGCTGCTGTTGGTAAAAAGTAAATCGAGCAGCAGGGATGCGGCTAGAAAATACGTCAGGATGACGGTGAGCGAAGCGAATGCTCTCTATGCGCAGCATATAAAACGGCGTAGCCAATAAGAAAACTGTTACTCTGGTTTAAATACCCCAATGACATTTTCACTAGCGCGAGTGGCTTGGGTAACTTGTTTGTCGGTTTGAGACTCGTGGTAATCACATTTTACACATTCAATTTTTTCGACGTTGTTTTCAAAAAACAACATAATCGTGTCTAGAGATTTACATTGTGGGCATGTGGCCCCTGCTACAAATCGTTTTTTTGTCTTGTTTACCATAGTAAATTATTTTTTCGGCTCGCCATCTTGGTATGATACGCGCAATTATTTTTTAGTGTTATCTCTTCTTCTTTAAAAGCCGTCAATCGGTTGTATTTAGAGCAAGGACGAGTGGTAAAACAGGTTTCCATGATCCAATTTTCTGATGTTTCACTTATGCGCGGCAGTAAAATGTTGCTGCAAGACGCCAATGCTGTTGTGTATCCAGGCCATAAAGCCGGCCTTATCGGTGCTAACGGTTGTGGAAAGTCCAGCTTATTTGCCTTGATAAAAGGTGAGTTACAAACCGAACATGGTGATTTCAATATCCCAAAAAATTGGAAAATTGTGTCAGTAGCCCAAGAAACCCCAGCCGTAGAACGCTCTGCTTTGGATTATGTGATTGATGGAGATCTAGAATATCGTCAATTACAAAAACAACTTATCGCAGCTGAAGAAGCTCATGACGGCGAAAAAATAGCCATAGTTCATAGCTTGTTAGAACAAGCTGGCGCTTACGATGTTGATGCCCGTGCTGCCACAATACTGGCTGGTTTAGGCTTTGCCAATGATGTTATGAAAAATCCAGTGACGGCTTTTTCTGGTGGTTGGCGAATGCGCTTAAACTTGGCTCAAGCCTTATTGTGTCATTCAGATTTATTACTGTTAGATGAACCCACCAACCACTTAGATCTCGATGCGGTGATTTGGTTAGAAAAATGGCTACAAAGATATACTGGTACGTTACTGCTTATTTCTCATGATAAGTCTTTCTTAGACGCGACTGTGAACGAAATTATCAGCGTAGAACAACAAGAACTTATCAGTTACACAGGTAACTACGATGCTTACGAAAAACAACGAGCCGAACGCCTGCGCCTGCAAAGTTTGCAGTATGACAAACAACAAGATCAGATTGCTCACTTAGAGTCATTTATCAGACGTTTTGGGGCCAAAGCCAGTAAAGCCAAACAAGCCCAGAGCCGAGTTAAACAATTAGCAAAAATGGAAACTTTATTGCCAGTGATGGCAGCTTCTGAGTTTTCATTTGAGTTTTTCACGCCGCCTAAATTGCCAAATCCTTTGATCAAAATGGAAGAAGTCAAAGTGGGGTACGACAGCACCATTATTCTAGAAAAATTACATCTTAATTTGGTGCCAGGTAGTCGCATTGGATTATTAGGTAAAAATGGCGCAGGTAAATCGACCTTAATAAAACTATTGGCCGGTGAAAAGTCACCCATGGAAGGTATTTACGAAACTTCATCTGGTTTAAAAATTGGATACTTCGCCCAGCATCAATTGGAATTTTTACGTGGTGATGATACCGCATTAGCCCACATGCAGCGCTTAGACCAAAAAGCCACAGAACAAAGCCTACGAGATTATTTGGGTGGTTTTGGTTTTCGAGGTGACAACGCTTTAAGTAAAGTAGCGCCTATGTCGGGTGGAGAAAAAGCTCGCTTGGTATTGGCCATTACGGTTTATCAAAAGCCTAATTTGTTGCTGTTAGATGAACCGACTAACCACCTAGATTTAGATATGCGCCATGCGCTGAATATGGCATTGCAGGGGTTTGAAGGCGCTATGGTACTGGTGTCACATGACAGGTTTTTATTAACATCGGTATGTGATGATTTTTATCTAGTGGACAGTGGTCAAGTACAAGCATTTAATGGCGATTTAGACGATTACAAAGATTGGATCTTAAAAGGTGAATCAGAGACTAAAACTGAAGGCGAAGAAGAGACAGCGCCTAAGTTAGATCGTAAAGCCATTAAAAGGTTAGAAGCAGAATTTAGACAAGCCACTCAACCTTTGCGTAAGGCTATTACTAAGTTTGAAAAAGTCATGAGTGACAGCCAGTCCAAGTTGGCAAAATTTGAAGACCAACTTGGTGATACCGAGCTGTATAGCGCTGAAAACAAAACAAAATTAAAAGAGCTCTTGGCGGCCCAGGCTGAACAAAAATCTTTGTTAGAAGATGCTGAAATGGAATGGCTAGATGCCCAAGAACAGTTAGAGACCAAACAACAAGAATTTGATGCCCAAATAGGTTAACTCCAAAACAAAATGCTCCAGGCAATTCAAGGCTACCATAAAGATCAAGAAAACCACTGGGTGGCAGAGTTGGCCTGCGGTCATAATCAGCATGTTCGCCACGACCCTCCTTGGCAAAATCGCCCTTGGGTAATTACGCCAGAAGGGCGAACCTCTATGTTAGGACATAAACTTGAATGTAAGAAGTGTAAAGCAGGAGCACCAAAAGATAACTCGCTAACCATAACATCAGCTTAATAAGCTAAAGTACTCCCTCATCCTCGTTAATTTACTCATGTAGTAGAATCATTTCTTTTGCAACAAGAGCAGCAGAAGGCAAAAACATAGTAGACACAACTCTTTGATCAACTACAACTTGATGTTTGTCTTTTAAGGTCTTTTTATTCAAAGCAATCGCCCCATTTTCATTTAACCTATCTTCAATTAAAAAAGGTAAAAGTGTGCCTTGCTTAGCCCATGACTTAGATTTTTCTGTTGAATTTGGAAAAGCAGCTATACGTTTGTTTCTTACTAAAAATACCCCTGAAGAGAGTTTAACATCTACTATGGCGCCAGCGCCGTGACCACCAATGCCAATAATACCTCCTGCCTCGTATATCGCAGAATAGATCGACTGTAATTGTTTGTTACCAGCCACATCGAATAAAGGGCCATAACCTCCACCGGTATAAACAGCCCAATAATCTTCGATGTTAACTTCCTTGGGTTTGAGTGTATTACGAGTTTTGTCTAGGAAACCTTCGTACTTTATGGTGTAACTGCTGATGCCTAAAGGGTCCATGTAAAACTCCACAGGGCCGCCTTGGGGTGAAACAAAGTCCACCTCAATGCTATGACTTAAAAATATATGGTAAGGCGGTGCCACCTCCCACAGATTGTTTCTTGCTTCATGTTTTTCTGGATCACCCATATGCAGCATATTAGACACCACAATCAGCACCTTTTGGGGTTGGTCGGCTAGGGTAATAAACGGGGTAAATACGAATAGAGCAAACAACAAAATTAAGGGGTATTTCATAGTTTTTAGCACAATAATTTAAAGTGCTAAATATGACGTAAAAAATCATCTCAAAGTTTAAATGGGCGTTATATAAATGATGGGGCTGTCTAAACTAGAAGGAGTTTTTCTGCTGTGCTTAAAAAAGCTTGGTTTAATGCGTTTTGTTGCATGTGTTTGAGTTGTTTGTGGCTCAAACCCAATTCATCTTTAGCCAGTTGGTATTCACTTTTTAACGTGTTATTGGAAATGCCGGGATCATCCGTATTTAAAAATACTTCAATGCCATAATCTAAGAAGGTTTGTAGCGGGTGGGATTTCATATCAAGCCAAGTACCCGTTTGGTAATTCGATAATATACAGTTTTCGATACCAATTTTTTGGTCTGCGATAAATTCCATGAGTTTAGGATCTTGATACGCATTCACTCCATGGCCAATGCGTGTGGCGCCCAATAAGTGGATCGCATCCCAAATACTGTCTGGCCCATCGGCTTCTCCGGCATGGATCGTCACAGCTAAGCTCGCTTCTCTCACTTTGTTGAAGTGTTCAACAAATAGCTTGGCTGGAAATCCCAATTCATCTCCAGCCAAATCAATGGCAACTAAATCTTTGGAATGGGACAGTAGAGCCTGTAGTTCTTGTTTGCAGGTTTCTACTCCATAAGAACGACTTAGAATGCCAATCAGCTTGGCATTGTATTGATACTCTTGATTCGCTTCAGCGACACCGGCAACCACAGCTTCTACTACTGCCTCTAGCGGTAAATTGAAAGCTTGGGCCATGTAATTGGGGGAAAACCTCAGTTCAACATGGTTGAGCCCTTCGATTATGGCATCTTCGACATTCTCAAAAGCAATACGTTTGCACGCATCAAGTTGGCCTAAAACAGATACGCCCATATCTAATTTACTTAAGAAGCTAAGTAGATCTGAGGTTTTATCTTGGATAAAAACGTGTTTTTGTAAGGTTTGTAAATCATAACTTGGCAAAGCAACCTGATATTGCTCGGCCAAGTCAATTATGGTTTGCACCCTAATATTGCCATCTAAATGGCGGTGTAAATCAATCAGTAAAGAGGGCGACTCGTCTTGCATAGAGCTATGTTAATACAACAGGCTATAAATTTTTCTGCGATATTTCGATTTTAATGGGTCACCATCAGGCAAGGCATTGATCATATCAAGGGCAAACTTTTTGGCTTCGCCAAAGTTTAAGTCTTTGAGTAACACCGACATGATCAGCTCTAAGGCCTCTTCTGTTTGGTTGGCTTGATGTAATTGTATGGCCAATTCTGTTTTGATTTCTAACGAGTCTGGCTCTTGTTCTAATTTAGCTTGTAGGGCTTTTATCTCTGGTGATTCAGCTGCCTGCTCGGCTAATTCAATTTTACCTAAAATACTTTTATATAAAGCATCTTGATCGACCAAACCTATGGTTTCGAGTAAAGCTTTCGCTGGATTAATTTGCCCTAACTCAACTTGGCAATCTGCAAGCAATAATTTGATGTCTACTCTGTCTGGGGCTAATTCGTTGGCTTCTTTAATTAATGGATAGGCTTGTTGATAGTCACCTGCGGTAACTAGCTCTGCAGCTTGTTGGTATAAACCATCTTCTGGTTTAGGTAGGTGTTTTTCCAGTAAGGTAACAATTTGTTCTTCTGTTTGTGGACCCGCAAACCCATCTAAAGGTTGGCCATCTTTCACTAAAATAACGGTAGGTAACCCTTGTACACCAAATTGCTGAGTTATTTCTTGTTGTTGTTGAACATCTACTCGCGCGTGTAATAGATGGTTAGAGTATTTGCTAGCTATGGTGGCTAACACTGGTGCTAACGCATCACTTGGCTCGTGCCCTTGAGCCCAAAACTCTACCATAACGATTTGAGTTGCAGAGTCTTGCAAGATTACTTGCTGGAAATTTTCTGGTGTAATATTCACTATACTGTTCATTATGGGATCCGTTATGTTGCGCTTGAATGGTGGATGGGGTCAAATAACAGAAACTCAAGATATCTTGAGTAGTTTACTAATGATAACAATTGTCGTATTTGAGACATTCTAATCACTATTACTTATGTTAAGTTGAGAGAATTAACCAACGGGAGTATTAATCGATGACCGCTGAAACCTCTAACTCTTTTAAATCCTTTGCACAGTTTTACCCTTTTTATTTAGCCGAACATTCGAATTTAATTTGCCGGCGTTTACATTTTATTGGCTCATGTTTGGTTTTATTCATCCTAGGTTATGTGGTTTATTCTCAAAATTTAGCAATATTGTGGTTGGCTCCAGTTGCAGGTTACGGCTTTGCATGGGTAGGGCATTTCTTTTTTGAGCACAACAAACCGGCTACATTTCAACATCCTTTATATAGCTTTATAGGTGATTGGGTGATGTTTAAAGACATGCTGATAGGTAAGATCGAGAGATAATTCTGTTTTTATGCCTTTTTAGCGATTACATAATTCAGACATACCTGTAACTTGTTTGATACATTTCGCGGCATTTCCCCGTAAATTTGGCGATTTATTCCTTTGTCAATATCCTTTGTTTAAAAAAAGTACAAAATTGTTTCTTTTATAGGCTTTTCAAGCCTGTAAAAAAACCGTAAACTTGCGCCCCTTTTTAACACTTCGGACATTTTTTGCACGATTTTAAATTTAGGTAATTATGCAAATAGGTCCTTATGCGTTAGAAAACAATTTGATACTAGCTCCTATGGCAGGAGTGACCGACCGACCTTTTAGGCAATTGTGTAAACGCTTAGGTGCTGGTTTGGTTGTATCAGAAATGTTGTCTTCAAATCCTAGAGTATGGAACTCAGATAAGTCTAAACAACGAATGGATCACACAGGTGAAGATGGCGTACGCGCAGTGCAAATTGCGGGTGCCGATCCTGAGTTAATGGCGCAAGCTGCCCAGTTCAATGTGAACAATGGCGCACAAATTGTAGACATTAATATGGGGTGTCCGGCAAAAAAGGTAAATAAGAAGTTAGCAGGCTCTGCTTTGCTACAAGACCCTCAACTGGTTGAAAAAATCATTCGAGCGGTGGTAGCAGCGGTAGACGTGCCAGTAACTTTAAAAATACGCACAGGTTGGAATGTTGAAAACCGCAATGGGGTGCAAATTGCCAAAATTGCACAAGATAATGGAATTCAATCCTTAGCGGTGCATGGTCGCACTCGAGCCTGTATGTACAAAGGTGACGCAGAATACGACACGATTAAGGCCATTAAACAGGCTGTGTCGATACCTGTTGTTGCCAACGGTGACATTACTTGTGCGCATAAAGCGAAACAAGTATTGGAATATACCGAAGCAGATGCATTGATGATAGGTCGCGGTGCTCAGGGGCATCCCTGGATATTTCGCGAAATACTTCATTATCTGCAAACAGGTCAGATATTGACTGCACCTAGTATTGACGAAGTGAGTAGCATTTTGCTTGAACACGTCGCCAATGTTCACCAATTTTATGGTGATTATCTGGGATGTAGGATCGCCCGCAAACATGTGGGTTGGTATTTGGCCGAAAAAGACCAGCAAAGACTGTTTCGTGCAAAGTTTAATGCCATTGAGGATGCTCAAGAGCAACTAGACACGTTGAACATGTATTTTGATAGATTGGTAGGTTAAACAGCGAATTTGCTAGTTTACCTACTGTGTAATGATGACTAACTAAAGAGCAAGATTTAATGTTCGAACAAAATGTAACTTCTCCTTTTACCACTACGGTAACGACTCCTTCGCAAACTCAAGCGCAGAAGCCTCTTCGCGATTCAGTTAAACAAGCTGTAAATAAGTACCTTAAGCAACTTGATAACACCAATATCGAAAACTTATATGAATTAGTAATGGCTGAAGTTGAAGCTCCAATGCTAGAAGAAATCATGACTTTTACTCGTGGCAACCAAACACGTGCTTCGATCATGTTAGGTATCAACCGTGGTACTTTACGTAAAAAATTAAAACAGTACGGCATGAACTAAACCATACTGACTTAGAAAAGAGCACCTAATAGGTGCTCTTTTTGTTTGGAAGGGTTATGACCAACTAGTCAAGAAAGTTATAATCACTTCGGCCTTTTTGCCTTATATAGTGGAACAAGCATGCAAAACTTATCTCCTGCAAAACCAATACGTCGCGCTTTATTAAGCGTATCTGATAAAACCGGACTTCTAGAGTTTGCTCAATTTTTAGCAAGCCAAGGTGTCGAGCTGCTTTCTACTGGCGGTACTGCAAAATTGCTTAGCGATAACGGCTTAACTGTTATCGAAGCGTCAGAACATACAGGTCACCCAGAAATTATGGACGGCCGAGTAAAAACTTTACACCCAAAAATTCACGGTGGAATTTTAGCTCGTCGTGGTCAAGATGAAGCAGTCATGGCTGAAAATAATATTTTGCCAATTGATTTGGTCGTAGTGAATTTATATCCATTTGCAGCCACAGTTGCAAAAGAAGACTGTAGTCTTGAAGACGCCATCGAAAATATCGATATCGGCGGACCGACTATGGTGCGTGCAGCAGCTAAAAATAACAATGACGTGACTATTGTGGTTAACGCTAAAGATTACACGCGTGTTATCAGCGAAATGCAAGCTAACGAAAACTCTGTCACTAAAGCGACACGTTTTGATTTGGCTATTGCTGCTTTTGAACACACTGCAGAATACGATGGCATGATAGCTAATTACTTTGGCACTATGATTGAAACCGCAGCTTGTGAAACAGATTGCTGCGAGCCAGAGAGCGAATACCCGCGCACTTACAATATGCAATTAACTAAAAAGCAAGATTTACGTTATGGTGAAAATAGTCACCAAACAGCCGCTTTTTACGTAGAAAATCAAATACAAGAAGCATCGGTTGCTACAGCCACTCAGCTTCAAGGTAAAGCATTATCGTTTAACAATATTGCAGACACAGACGCTGCACTTGAATGTGTTAAAGAATTTGCAGAGCCAGCTTGTGTCATCGTTAAACATGCAAACCCATGTGGTGTTGCCTTAGGTGACGATATTCTTGCTGCATACAACCGTGCTTATCAAACTGACCCAACCTCAGCATTTGGTGGCATCATTGCATTTAACCGCGAATTAGACGCAGCAACTGCCCAAGCTATTGTTGATCGTCAATTTGTTGAAGTCATTATTGCTCCTACTGTCAGTGACGAAGCCTTTGCTGTGGTTGCCGCTAAGAAAAACGTACGTTTGTTAGCCTGTGGTGATTGGCAAGGTCAATTAACTGATGGTTATGACTTTAAACGTGTTAACGGCGGTTTATTGGTACAAGAGCGTGACTTTGGCATGGTTGAACAAGAAGAGTTGCAAGTTGTGACTAAAGTTAAGCCCACTGAGCAACAACTTAAAGATTTAATGTTTACCTGGAAAGTCGCTAAGTACGTTAAGTCTAACGCCATTGTTTACTGCAACGACGGTATGACAATCGGTGTAGGTGCTGGCCAAATGAGTCGTGTTTATTCTGCGAAAATTGCGGGCATAAAGGCGTCTGACGAAGGCTTGCAAGTTGAAGGTTCTGTCATGGCCTCTGATGCGTTCTTCCCATTCCGTGATGGTATCGATGCCGCTGCTGCCGCTGGTATCAGTGCAATCATTCAACCGGGTGGTTCAATGCGTGACCAAGAAGTGATTGATGCCGCTGATGAAGCGGGTATTGCCATGGTCTTCACTGGTATGCGTCACTTTAAACACTAATTGTTAAAGTAACCTGTAACAATAATAAAAGCGGGCTTTTTGAAAGCCCGTTTTTTAGTTCGCTAGGCGCTTTATTTCCAGCTACAATCATTGGCAATTTTTTAACTGTATAAAGAGAATCGTATGTTTAAGTGCACACTAAAGTCAGTTTTAGCTATTTCTACCCTTACATTTACTTTATTAAGTTCATCCGTTGTTGTGGCTGATGCCATCAGTGACGCGGTTAATAGCCCAGATCGTCCGGCTAAGCACAGATTACGAGATGAATATCGTAACCCACAGCAAACCTTACGTTTTTTCGATGTTCAGCCAAAAATGGCTGTGGCAGAAATAGCGCCGGGTGGTGGCTGGTATTCCCATATTCTTGGGCCATTGTTAAAAGATAACGGCCAGTACTATGCTGCTCATTTTTACATTGATGAGAACGCTAGAAGCTACTACAAAAAATCTTTAGCTGGTTTTAAGAAAAAAGTCTCTAACCTTGATTCACTAAAAAACACTAAAGTGACTGCATTTCATCAAATAAAAGCTCAAGACTTTGCACCAGCAGGTACCTTAGACCGAGTATTAACTTTTAGAAACGTGCATAACTGGTATATGCAAGGTGGCGATGAAGGCTTAGATGGCGCTTTTTCAAGCTTTTTTAAAGCACTTAAAAAAGGCGGCGTATTAGGTGTGGTAGAACACAAGTTACCAGAATCTTTCGCTGACGACGCGCAAAAACGCTCTGGTTACATGAAACAATCTGTAGTGGTAGCGGCAGCTGAAAAAGCAGGCTTTAAATTAGCGGCAGAGAGCGCTGTTAACCTTAATCCGTTAGATACAGCAAACCACGAAAAAGGCGTATGGACTTTATTACCTTCACTACGTTTAGGTGAAAAAGACCGAGCTAAATATTTGGCCATAGGTGAGAGTTCACGTATGACTTTAAAATTTGTAAAACCTTAAAAGAAAGAATAGAAACATATGAAAATATTGATTATTGGTGGCGGTGGCCGCGAACATGCATTGGCATGGAAAGCCGCGCAGTCGGAAAAAGTATCTGAAGTTTATTTAGCCCCAGGTAATGCTGGAACGGCTTTAGAAAATAAATTAATCAACGTAAATGTAGGTGCAGAAGATGTGCCCGCTCTCGTTGAATTTGCCGAAACAACCAAAATTGATTTAACAATCGTTGGACCAGAAGTACCGTTAGTTTTAGGTGTGGTAGACGCATTTGAAGCTAAAGGTCTTAAAATATTTGGGCCAAGTCAATCAGCGGCTCAGTTAGAAGGTTCAAAAGCCTTTACTAAAGATTTCTTAGAGCGCCACAAAATACCAACAGCAGATTATCAGAACTTTACTGAAATCGAACCAGCTCTTGCTTACGTGCAAGAAAGAGGTGCACCAATTGTTATTAAAGCAGATGGTTTAGCGGCGGGTAAAGGTGTCATCGTTGCCATGACGTTAACTGAAGCAGAAGATGCTATTCGTGACATGTTAGCGGGTAACGCATTTGGTGAAGCGGGTAGCCGAGTGGTTATCGAAGAGTTTTTAGACGGTGAAGAAGCTAGCTTTATAGTTATGGTAGACGGCAAAAACGTTTTGCCTTTTGCTACCAGTCAAGATCACAAACGTGCTTACAATAATGATGAAGGTCCTAACACTGGTGGTATGGGAGCTTACTCTCCTGCACCAGTGGTTACCGCAGAAATCCATAAACGTATTATGGAAGAAGTGATTTATCCTACGGTTGAAGGTATGGCAAGCGAAGGTAACACTTACGTTGGTTTCTTATATGCTGGTTTAATGATCATGGCAGACGGCACACCTAAGGTGATTGAATACAATTGCCGATTTGGTGATCCAGAAACACAACCTATCATGTTACGTTTGCAATCAGACTTAGTTGATTTAGTTGAAGCGGCCTTAGCCGGTAACTTAGATCAAATTCAAGCCGAGTTTGACCAAAGAGCTTCGGTAGGTGTTGTTCTTTCTGCTGGTGGATACCCGGGTAGTTACAATAAAGGTGATGTTATTTCTGGTTTAGAACTAGGTAATAACGAAGCCAAAGTATTCCACGCGGGCACTAAAGAAATTGACGGTAAAGTCACCACTAATGGTGGTCGTGTGTTGTGTGCTACTGCACTAGGCAACTCGGTTACCGAAGCGCAAAAAAATGCTTATGAGTTGGTTAAAACAATCAGCTGGAAAGACATGTTCCACCGTGATGATATTGCGTATCGCGCTATTGCTCGTGAGAATAAGTCTTAGTAAAAGAAAACACCTCCAATCACCTGCGTCTGTGCAGGTGATTGTTTTTTAAGTTCACTGCGTTCACCGCAATCTCGATAACTGCGTCCTGCGTTATTTTACCTTCCAACATCCATGTTGGTCGTTTGCGTTTTTCAAACCTTCCCCCTGTTGCACCAGTTACTTTTAACAAACTAATTTTTATCATCATTATTCAAGCAGTGATAGAATCCACTGTTATCAATATTAATTAGGTTGGGTTATGAAGTTTATTGTTTTAGCGGTTGTGGTTGGTTTGGTGATTTTTTATTTTGTAAAAAGCGCCACAAATAAAAAGTTAGCACTAGAAAATATTGCTATAGGAATAGACTTTTTAGCAAAAAATAAAGCTGTAGAAGGGGTTTTTGAAACCGCGTCTGGCCTGCAATATCAAGTTATAAAACAAGGAGACGGTAGTAGTCATCCTACTGCTAGTGCTACCGTAAAAGTGCATTATCATGGGACTATGTTGGATGGCTCGGTATTTGATAGTTCGGTAGACCGGGGTGAACCTATTAGCTTCCCACTTAATCAGGTGATTAAAGGTTGGACAGAAGGTGTCCAGTTGATGGTGGCTGGAGATAAATTTAAATTCTTTATTCCATCAGAATTAGGATATGGCTCCAAAGCCATTGGCGAAATTACACCAGGTTCGTTACTGATATTTGAAGTTGAGCTGCTAGAAATACAATAACAGCTATTGTATTAGTTAACTTGAGTACTGGATAAGAAGTACTCTGGTTAATTCTATTAATACTCATCATCCAGAGGTGGACCCGCGTAGTTGTCAAAACGCGAAAATTGACCTTGGAAGGTAAGCCTTGAAGTTCCGATTGGTCCGTTACGTTGTTTACCTATGATGATTTCGGCCACACCTTGTTCGGTACTTTGTTCGTTATACACTTCGTCACGATAAATAAACATGATCAAATCGGCGTCTTGCTCGATTGAACCTGATTCCCTCAAATCTGAATTGATAGGGCGTTTATCGCTTCTTTGCTCCAAACTACGGTTTAGCTGCGAGAGGGCGACTACTGGCACTTTTAATTCTTTGGCTAAAGACTTGAGTGAGCGAGATATTTCAGCGATTTCTAAGGTACGGTTGTCACTTAATCCGGGTACTTGCATCAGCTGCAAATAATCGATCATGATTAAACTAATGCCCCCTTTGTCTCTCGCTAACTTTCTCGCTCTGGTGCGCACTTCCATTGGTGTTAAGCCAGATGAGTCATCAATAAACAAGTTATCTTTGTCTTTTAACATGGCCATAGTGTTAGACATTCTGGCCCAATCTTCATCATCTAGTTGTGCTGTACGTACCTTGGTTTGATCAACTCGGCTAAGAGATGCCAACATACGCATCATAATCTGTTCTGCAGGCATTTCTAAACTAAACACTAAAACTGGTTTGGTCTCCAACAACATGGCATTTTCACACAAGTTCATTGCAAAAGTTGTTTTACCCATTGAAGGACGTGCTGCCAAAATGATGAGATCTGATGGTTGTAAACCACTGGTCTTTTTGTCTAAATCTGTGTAACCCGTTGACACGCCTGTGACTTCTTTACCACTTTTAACCAGCTCTTCTAGCCTGTCTATGGTGAGGGTTAATACAGACTCAACATTTTTAGGACCTTCGTCTTTGCCAGAGCGTTTTTCAGCAATTTCGAACACTTTGCTCTCGGCCATATCCAAAATTTCGCCACTGTGACGGCCTTCTGGGTTATATCCAGTGTCTGCAATTTCGTGAGCTACACCGATTAACTCTCGAGTGATTGCACGCTCTTTAATGATTTTTGCGTAGGCAGTAACGTTTGCGGAACTTGGTGTGTTACGGGCTAATTCACCTAAATAGGCGAAACCGCCAGCAGGCTCTAATTCATCAACCCCTTCTAGATCTTCAGATACGGTAATTAAATCAATGGGTTGGTCTTTGGATAATAAACGGATAATTGAGCTGTAGATGAGTTGATGTGAGTGATTATAAAAATCGCTTTCTACGACTAATTCAGCCACTTTATCCCAAGAATCTGGCGCAATTAACATGCTGCCTAAAACAGATTGTTCTGCCTCAATTGAATGCGGCGGGACTTTAAGTTTTTCAACTTTATCGTCTTTCTTTTTACGAGGTACAGCTTCTACAGGCATGGGATATAGTTTTTAAAAACAACACATCAAATTATGAAATAGATATTAACGTAAAGAAGGGGACAACAGGTAATATTTATTGAGTTGAGTTTTTAGCAATGGGCGTTAATAAATGAACTTATATAATAATTTCAATAAGATGCATTCAATTTAAAATTTCACATTCTTTATCTATTGATATGTCGGCTAATGGCATCAATAAACCGTTCTCCGTATTTTTCTAATTTGGCTTGTCCCACACCATGGGTAGCTAAAAATTCTATCGATGACTCAGGGCATTTATCTGCCATATCCGCTAAGGTAGCGTCGCTGAATACCACAAATGGTGGCACATCATCTTGCTCTGCAATAGATTTTCGAAGGTGTTTAAGTTTTGCAAATAATGCGCGGTCGTAATTTTGAGTTTGAAATTTAGACTTTTTGCCAAGACTTACACTTAAACGAGGGACGGCTAATTGAAGGGGTTCTTGGCCTTTTAATATGGGTCTAGCTTCTTCAGTTAATTTTAAAACGGCGTTAAGCGTAATATCAACTCTTAGCAAACCTCTATGAATTAATTGATTAATGATGTTATGCCAATATTCATCTGACTGATCTTTGCCTATGCCATAGGTAGATAATTGCTCATGCTGATTTTCAATAATACGTTTGAGTTGTTTGCCTCTTAGTACGTCAATTAAATATTGGCTGGCTACCTTTTGTTGCAGCCTAAACACACAAGACAGCACTTTTTGTGCGTCTACAATGCCATCAAAAGCTTTAGGTGGGTCTAAACAAATATCGCAATTTCCACAATGACCCGCTGAGTATTCAGCAAAATAATTCAGCAAAATCTGACGTCTACATGTTTGGGCTTCACCAAAAGCTTCCATGGCTGCGAATTTTTGCAGTTCTACGGCGTTACGCTCTGGGTTTTCTCCTGTTGATATCCATTGACGAATACGTGCTGCATCTTTCTCATCAAACAGTAATAACGCTTCAGCTGGCATGCCGTCTCGCCCGGCGCGACCAATTTCTTGATAGTAAGATTCAATACTCCGAGGTAAATCAAAGTGCACTACAAACCTTACATTGGATTTGTCTATGCCCATACCAAATGCGACGGTTGCGACAATGACATCAATTTTGTCTTGAATAAAATCTCTTTGAATTTTGTCTCGAATCTCACCCTCAAGGCCTGCGTGATAACCGGCACAATTCACGCCTTGCTTAGCTAACGCTATGGCTAAATCATCAACTTTCCGGCGGCTATTACAATAAATGATGCCACTACCATCTTGTTGTTTTACAAAACTAATCGCCTGGTCGGTGGCTTTATATTTGGTGACTTGGTTGTATCGAATGTTAGGCCGGTCAAAACTGCCTTTAAAAATAAAAGGATGACTGAGTTGGAGTTGATGAACAATGTCAGCTCTTGTGGCTAAATCTGCCGTGGCAGTTAATCCCATTATTGGCACTTGGGGAAACTTTTCTTTTAATTGCCCTAATAATCGGTAATCTTTTCTAAAATCATGCCCCCAATGAGACACGCAATGGGCTTCGTCTACAGCGATTAGACTGATCTGTAAAGACTGCAAGCGAGCAATAAAATCGAGCTGCATAAGCCTCTCAGGTGCGACGTAAATCAGCTTATATTTGTCGTCCTGCATGCCTTTAAATATATTGTAAATTTCTTCTGGCGATAAATTTGAATTGATATAAGCCGCGCTGACTCCATTGGCTTGCAGTGCGTCAACCTGATCTTTCATTAAAGAAATAAGTGGAGACACTACTATGCTTAGTCCGGGTAGAATTAAAGCTGGAACTTGATAACACAAGGATTTACCGCCACCCGTTGGCATTAAAACTAATACATCTTGCCCAAGTAACGTTTGTTTGATGACTTCTTGTTGGCCTGCTCTAAACTGATCATAACCAAAGGTGTTTTTTAATATTTCACTGGCTTGATCCAATAAGGAAGAAGAGTGGGATGGAGATTTAGACAAAGGAGACTCAGGTAGAAGGCAAAGGTTAAGTTTACGTGTTTTTAATTTAAGGTTCACTGATAAATTTCATTTGCAGGTTGTCGGCGTAAAAATTGAAATTAAAGTAAACTCGATCTAAACCCGATATAGTAAAAAATAGAATTAATCAGGGTAGTTATGCTCAATGGTTTTAATGATTGAATTTATTGTTGTTTAATATTCAGCCAATAATCATGTATCCTTACCTAAGTCTTTTCATTAATATTGACGTGTTCCTTACAAATAGTAGTTACTGTCTCTGGTTGTATTTATCAAGGATGCTATGACAACTTTACATCATCAATTGACATTACTGGTAATCGACGACGATGTAGTCAATATTTCTACGTTGAGTTCAATGTTTGCTAAGTCATTTAATATTGAGATTGCACGGGATGGCAAAACGGCGCTTCAAAATATCTTATTAAAAGATATCGATTTGGTACTCAGTGCCATTGATACGCCTATTATATCTGGCCAAGAACTTTGCACTTTCGTAAAAAATAATAAGTTAACTTCCCATATCCCCATTATGTTTCTGACAGCAAATGTCAGTCAAGATGAAGAAGATGAATGTTTATCTATGGGGGCTGTTGATTACATAGACAAAAACACTCGCCAAAGCATTTTGTTTTCAAGAGTCGATAACATTATGGCAATGGTTGCTCAGCAAAAAAAGTTGGCTCAAGTTTCATGCACTGACGGTTTAACAGGTTTAGCAAATCGAATGCAGCTCGATACTATGATTAATAAAGAGTGGTATTCAGCCGTTAGAGGAAATCATGGTTTAGCTGCGTTAATTATAGATATTGACCACTTTAAATTATTCAATGATGCCTTTGGACATTTAGAAGGTGATAAATGTTTGAAAATCATTGCCTCTTTAATTGCGGGAAGTAAAAGACGAGAGAGAGACTTTGCAGCTCGATATGGTGGAGAAGAGTTTGTACTGCTATTACCTTTTACAGACTTAGATGGCGCTAAAAAAGTGGCTCAAGAGTTAATTGATACTGTTCAACAAAGAAAAATCCCTTCAGCATCAGCTGCGTCACACAATGTTGTGACTATTAGTATTGGTATTGCCGCGATTGCTCCCAACGGTGAAGGTAACGCAACCAGTGCCATTGAACTGATTAATAAGGCTGATACTAACTTGTTTAAAGCAAAAGAAGCTGGGCGTAACCAATTTAGCGCGACTTGATGATCAGCCCACTAACAAAGCTGTGCCTATACCTAATAAACCATACAGACTGATTAATATTAATATATGTAGTTTGAATACTTTTATACAGATTATCCCCACAGCTACATAAATTACATCTAGGATGTTATGGATCGCACTCGTTAAAATGGGGTGATATAAAGTGGCAATCAGTAGGCCTACAACAGCAGCATTAAGCCCTAATGCTGCACCAGCAAAATAAACGTTATTCAGCAAGTGTAGCCATACCTTATGTAAGGCCAATACTAATAAAAAACCTGGTAAAAATATTGCCAATGTGGCTAATAACGCGCCTATAAATGGAGAAGATGGAGTGAGTAACGCGCCCATAAATGTTGCGATAGTAAACATTGGACCCGGAACCCCCTGAGCGGCAGCATAACCGAATAGAAACTGTTCATTGCTTAAAGACTCACCAACACTTGCTTGAAGTAATGGCAGTACTACGTGACCGCCTCCAAAGACTAAACTGCCGCTTTGCAAGAAAGCTGAAACTAAGCGCAAGTTGGTTGATAGATTGTCACCTATTAATGCCAGTAAGAAAAAGCCAGAAAATATTATTAAGGGCCAAATGCGTATCAGTTTTGAATTGTTTGAGTTCGATTGTTCACTAGACACCTGTTTATTGCGGACAATGCCTATAATGGCAGCCGCTATTAAAACCCATATGTGTATAAATGCATAGCTGATGGTAATCAGTGCAAGAGCGCTAATGATGGTAATGCTTAGGGTGAATTTGGTTTTACAAAAGCTTTTTGACATGTTTTGAATGGCGTCGAATACCACAACCACAGCTAACAATTTTAAACCATTAATTAATCCTAATACCCAGGCTTGCGGATTGTTTAAGTCAATGGCAATCGCAAGCCAATACATAAGAATAAATGAAGGTAATGTAAATCCAATAAAAGCGGCGATGGCACCTAATAAGCCCGCCTTTTGTAATCCAATGGCAAAACCGATTTGACTTGATCCTGGACCGGGTAAAATCTGACTAAGGCTAATCAGATTGGCGTATTCTTCATTGTTTAACCAGGCTAATTTTTCAACGAAGGTTTTTTGAAAGTAACCTATGTGGGCAGCGGGCCCGCCAAAACTTATACAACCTAGTAATAAAAAATGGCTAAAAACAACAAAGGCAATTTTTAAGTTTTTCATGAAGAAGGTGTCATTTATTTGGATTTAAAAGAATTAGTCGGTTACAACCTGATTTCTGCCGTTATTTTTGGCTGAGTATAAGTGATTGTCTGCAATGCGTATCATACCATTGACCCCGCCTTTTGTGATACTCGTAAGGCCAATACTAACAGTGCAGTTTATTTTTTGTTTTTCAAACACTAGTTGTTTTTGCTCTAGTGCTAGACGAAACTTTTCCATGACTTGTAAGGCTTCTGTGTGCGGGATATTAGAAAAATACACGCAAAATTCCTCTCCGCCAAAACGCGCAGCAGTATAATCTGAAAAATATTCCGCTACTAATTTAGCGAGTTGTTTAAGAGAATAATCACCGCAGTCGTGGCCATAGGTATCATTAATATTCTTAAAATGATCTATGTCTATGATGGCTAAGCTTTGTTCTTTGGGTTGCGTTTTCTGTATGGCTTCTACGCGAGTAAAGAAGTGGCGCCTATTGGGTAAGCCTGTTAAATAATCCGAATTAGCTACTCGTCGAATGGTTTCTATATTCTCCAGCCTTTCGACATTTTGCATGATACGACAGAAGAACTCTTCATGATTATAGGGTTTGTATAAGTAGTCATTGGCACCACTTTTTATAAAACGAGCAGATAAGCCACTATTTGTATCTGCTGAAATACCAATGATGCCTAAATCTTCTTCGCTATAGGTTTTTCGTAATTCAGATATCATCTGCAAGCCAGACATACCCGGCATATTCTCATCAATAATGGCCAGTTTAATATTTGAGTTGCTGTGTAACACTTTAATGCCTGATTCGGCCTCGGGTGCTTCAAAGGTAATGAAATTGTGTCTTCTGAGTAGTGATGTCATGGCGCTTCGATGTACGCGAGAATCATCAACAACTAATACCCCTATTTTTTTATTTTTATCTAACCTAGCTAATAAGCGAGTTAGGTATTGGTAAACTTGAGCGTTTTCTTTGGGGATATAATCAACAATATTTTTTTTCAGAATGATGATTCTAGTCTCATCATCCAAAGAATCAGTAATCACAATTGTAGGTAAAAACGACTCGATAGAAAAATCAATGGCTTGGCCACTTGGGGCATCAGGTAAACTATAATTAACTACGGCACATAAATATTCTTCAGGAGCAGATTCAGCAAAAATATGTTTTGCTTCAAACAAGCTCGAGGTGCAAATAGGTTTTAATCCGGCCTTTGTTATTAGCTTTCGCATGACCGACATACTTGCTGGTGTATCTTCAATTATCAATACTTTTTGCTGCATAAACATAGATAACTAATTAACCTCAGGTTTGTAGTGAGCTATTTCAATCTTATATTAAAGCTCACATTCAAGAATTAATTGTGCAAAGCGGAGTTTATTCACCCCATGTTACTAAATGTAGTAGAGCATATATACTTATTAACGCTAAACTTTTGTTAACTTAGCAAACGACATAACCAGCCACTTACTTCCAAAATCATCAAAATTTATTTGTACTCTAGCGTGCTCTCCAGAACCCTCATAATTTAATACTGTCCCTTCTGCAAACTTCGGATGCGAGACTCTTTCACCAAGTTGAAAACCTGTGGCTTCAAATGATGTATGTCCAGTAGGTGGCGTAAATCTATTTTGAGTAGGACGCGAAATAGTGGTACGTAATCGCACCTCTTCAATACACTCGCTGGGAATTTCTTTAATAAAACGTGAAGGCGTATGGTACTTGTCTTGTCCGTATAATCGCCTATTTTCAGCATAGGTTATATAAAGTTTTTGCATTGCCCGTGTCATACCTACGTAACATAAGCGCCTTTCTTCTTCTATTTTTCCGGGTTCTTCGTTACTCATTTGGCTTGGAAACATGCCTTCTTCAACACCAACCATAAAGACCAGAGGAAATTCTAATCCTTTAGCAGAATGGATGGTCATCATTTGCACTGCATCTTGATGGATATCTGCTTGAGTCTCTCCGGCTTCTAAAGATGCATGAGCCAAAAATGCGGATAGTGGAGACATATTGTCAGCTTCTTCGGGTACGACAAATTGTTTACATGCAGTGACCAATTCTTCCAAGTTTTCTATTCGAGCTTGTGCTTTTTCGCCTTTTTCAGCTTGGTACATAGCAAATAAACCGGAATGTTTGATTACGTGATCAGATTGTTTTTCCAGTGGCATGTCTGCAATATCATCAGCTAGCTGATTGATTAATTTTATAAACGCACCGAGCGCATTAGAGGCTCTGCCTGTAAGACGTTTTTCTTGGATCATTCGTTGACTCGCGTCCCACATAGACAAGTCTGCATCACGGGCTAACTCTCTAACTTGTGATAAGGTTTTATCACCTAATCCTCGGGTTGGTGTGTTAACGATCCTTTCAAAAGCAGCATCATCAATTGACTGATTAATCAGTCGCAAATAAGCAAGAGCATCTCTTATTTCCTGACGTTCGAAGAAACGTAACCCACCATAAATGCGATATGGAATTGACTCTTGTAACAATGCTTCTTCTAACACCCGAGATTGAGCATTATTACGATATAAAATAGCGCAATCTGTTAACGCGTTACCAGTATCGCGCCATTCTTTTATACGAGATATATTAAATCGAGCTTCATCTAGCTCGTTAAATCCAGCGTAGAGGGAAATGGATTCTCCTTGGCTATCTTCGGTCCATAACTCTTTACCTAATCTACCTTGATTGTTGTCAATAACAGCATTAGCCGCTTTCAGTATGTTGCCTGTAGAACGATAGTTTTGTTCGAGTCGAATGGTTTTAGCAGAAGAGAAATCTCGTAAAAAATGTTGAATATTTTCAACATTCGCACCACGCCATCCATAAATAGATTGGTCATCATCGCCGACAATGATCATGTTGTTAGTTGGGGCAGCCAACATTCTTAGCCAAGCATATTGAATGTTATTGGTATCTTGGAACTCGTCCACCAGTATCGCTCTAAAGCGTTTTTGATAATGGGCTAATACTTGAGGGTTATTGGCCCATAACTCATGTGCCCTCAACAACAATTCAGCAAAATCGACTAAACCTGCTCGATCACAAGTTTGTTGGTAAACTTGGTAAATCTCGCGCATTTTTTGTTGATTAGCGTCGCCGTAGGTTTCAATATGTTGGGGGCGCAATCCTTCATCTTTATTACCATTGATGTACCATTGAATTTGTTTTGGTGGCCAATGTTTTTCGTCTAGATTCATACTTTTAATCACACGTCTCAACATGCGATATTGATCATCTGAATCTAAAATGGTGAAGTTTTCAGGTAAGTTAACCTCTGCATAATGGGTACGCAATAACCTATGGGCGATACCATGAAACGTACCTATCCACATATTATTCAGTGAACAACCTTGCAGTTGCTCTATTCGCCCACGCATTTCTTTTGCTGCTTTATTGGTAAAGGTAACGGCCAATATTCCATATGGTGCTATCCCTTCTACTTCCATTAACCAAGAGATTCTGTGAACTAACACACGTGTTTTACCACTACCAGCACCAGCCAGAATCAGCATGTCACTAGCAGAAGCCGCCACTGCGTCGCGTTGTTTGTCGTTTAGTTGATCAAGAAGTCGAGATACGTCCATGGGCCAAATATACAAATAAAAATATGACTTAAGTATATCGTTATACTGTATTTAAATACACCATTGAAAGTAATCCAGCAGATATTGGGTCTATGCCTGAGTGTTTGAGAGAAACTAAAATATAAGAAATGTGTTTATTTACCTTTTATTTTTACTAGAAACCCTCAAAATACATTTAGCATACAAATATTAACTCCTTTAAGTGGCTGGTTATGAGCATTGAATTTTGGAAACAACTAAAAACAGAAGCTAAGCAGCTTGTTAAAAGTGAGCCTTTACTATCAAGTTATGTTCATACTTGCATACTATCTCATCATAATTTTGAAACTGCGTTAGGTTTTATATTATCTAATAAATTGGCTGACGAAGTGATGGGGTCGTTGACCATAAAAGAAATGTTTGAACAGTGTTACTTATTACACCCTGAAATTGCTGACGCTGCTATGTTTGATATCGAGGCGGTATTTCATCGAGATCCGGCTGTACAAACTAACTTAACAGTGCTGCTCAATTTTAAAGGGTTTCAAGCTATTCAAGTACATCGGCTAGCAAATCAATTATGGAAACTCGGTAGAAACGATTTAGCTTTATTTTTACAGAGCCGAAATTCAGAAGTGTTTGCATTAGATATTCATCCCGCTGCTCATATAGGCCAGGGGGTGATGTTTGATCATGCTACTGGCATTGTTGTAGGCGAAACCGCTGTGATTGAAAACAACGTTTCTATTATGCAATCCGTTACCTTAGGTGGTACAGGGAACGAAGCTGGCGATCGCCATCCTAAAATTTGTGAAGGCGTGATGATAGGAGCAGGTGCAAAAATATTGGGGAACATCACCATAGGTGAAGGCGCAAAAATTGGTGCTGGTAGTGTGGTGTTACGAGACGTGCCGGCACATGTTACCGTTGCGGGTATACCTGCAAAAATTGTCGGTAAACCTACCTGTCAAAGTCCTTGTGAAACCATGCAACAAAATATATTAGAAGACTAAATCTAATAATTGGTTGAGTTGGCTTAACTGCAGGTGAGGCAAGCACAAGGTGCGTTCTTGATTCAATAACATGGTTCTATCATCGGCATACCATGCGGTTTGGTAACCCGCTTTTAACGCGCCAAAAACATCTTTATGTAAGTTATCACCAATATGTAAGATGTTGTTTGTGGGAAGCCTTAAGTAAGCTTGGGCCTCATTAAACATCGCTGGATTGGGTTTCATTAATAAATCCACGCTGGCTCTGTAAGACTGTTTAAAATAAGCCTCTATACCAATTCTTTTTAAATCTACGTTACCGTTAGTGATAGCCACCAGTGGTATTTTATTGCTTAATGCGCTTAAAACCGTATGTACATTTTCACTCACAGTAAAATGACTTCGCTGAAAATAAAAATAGTTAAAACACTTATCTGCCGCATTTTTAATTTCTGATTGGCTGTAACCTAAATTATGAAACCCTAACTCCAAGGTTTGTTGGCGAAGCTTACTCATATCACTTTTTAATATAGGTGAATGGGCTAATATTTGTTGCTGAAGCTTAATCCAATAATCTTTTTTTAGGTTGATAGTATCGGGGTATTTGGCATGCATGAACTGAGTTAATGCAGAACTCGCTTTTTGTATGACACTGGTGTTTTCATATAAAGTGTCATCCAAGTCGAAGGTCATGGCTTTAATAGGTTTGAGTTTTTTATAAAATATCATGATTGGTATTAATGCCCCGATCTTGTGTGAGCTCAAGGATAGTCTAAGAATTACTCCTATTGAGCTTCACTTGGTCATAGTTCTTTATGACGGGGCCTTGTTTAAAACTAGTAGGTCAGTAATTTAGGTAACAATATGCCCATAAACTGTTGCAACTGTGAAATGAGTAAGGTGTCCATATCAGGATTGAAGTGACCTGCATCAGTACTTCCAATCGCGAGTATGCCTAATTCTCCCAAGTCACCAATTAATAAAAGTGCTACTGATTTAACATCTTGATCAGCAAAAAGTAGTTTACGTTCATGCTCACTTAAACGACCAAAAAAGAACTTATCTCGCTTAAAACGTTTTTCTATAAACAACCTTTTTTGAATTTCTGGCAAGGCATGAGCGCCTTTAAATGGCACTAAAACGACAGAAGCTAACTTTAAGTTTTCTTGAATCACTTCTTCAAGAATTAAAATTAAATCTTCCATAGAAGTGCATTTTAAAATGCGTATATTTAAATCTGCGTATACCCGATAAATTTGTTCATTTTGTTTGGCGATGGAAATAAGTTGGCTTAGTTTATGGTTGAGGGTTCGAACTTTTTTACGTAGTTGTTCGCTTTGCAATTCGACTAAAGAAACACTGCCTTTTTGAGCATGAGGAATATTTATTTTTGCTACTAAGTTAGGGTGTTGAGCAAAAAAATCTGGGTTCGACATTAAAAATTGAGCAACCTGTTCAGCACTTAGCTGTTCTTCGGTTTCTAAAGCAGTGTTTATTTCCATATTATTATTATTTTAACCCTTTGCTCATAAGTTTATATATCCATCAAAAATATGTTCCGCGGCGCCTGTCATTTTTAATACATTATCCTTGCCTTGCCAACGTATTTTTAAACTTCCGCCAGGTAAATCTACTCTTACATCTCTACTCAATTTATTTTGCAATTGGCCAACTGCCACTGCTGCACATGCACCACTGCCACAGGCTAAGGTTTCTCCGGCTCCTCGTTCATATACCCTTAGTTTAATATGGCTAGGGTTGAGGATTTGCATAAAGCCAACATTTACGCCTTCGGTAAACCTTTCATGTTGCTCTAACAAAGGCCCCATAGTTAATACGTCTGCTTGTTCGACGTTTTCAACTAATAGAACGCAATGAGGGTTGCCCATTGATACTGCGCCACAAAAGAAGGTGTGATCATCCGCTCGAATGATGTAAGTCTTTTCTTGTTTGTTTGCTTTTAAAGGTACCAAGTTGGGTGCAAATTGTGGCACACCCATGTTTACGGTAACTTGGCCATCTTTTTCCAAATATAAAACCATACGGCCGGCTTTAGTGCTAACCACTATTTTATTTCTGTTGGTTAAGCCTTTCATCTTCACAAATCGAGCAAAACATCGTGCTCCGTTACCGCATTGTGATACTTCTGAACCGTCCGCATTAAATATTCGATAATGAAAATCTTGATCGGGGTCGTACGGAGGCTCGACCAACAAAAGCTGATCGAATCCGATACCAAAATTTCGATCTGATAATTGGCGTATTTTTTCTTTAGAAAAAAATACATTTTGGGTTACGTTATCGATAACCACAAAATCATTACCTAGACCCTGCATCTTTGAAAACTGGATTTGCATTGTCACTACTTAACTAAAATTATTGTCTAACCCTATGACTTCTCACAGATTAGATATTCTGCTTCTAGTTATATCATTTCATGCCAATACTGACTATGAATTTGTTAAGGGTTAGCGTCATAAAAGTGTAACTTTAAGGAAATGCCTTCTAAGTAACCTGAGCTCAGCATAAGCCGAGCCTCTCAATAACGCTTTTTTGCGCCTAGCGGCGTTGGATTTTTTAATAATAGCCAGTTATTGCGCACGAAAATCCGCCTTGCTATACGATAAATATTTCGTCATCGAATAAACTAAAAGTAATCGTAATTAAGTGCCTATCTTTTATAAGGAGGGATGTGTTGGAGTGAGGCGCAAAAGGCAACGATCTCTGCTGGGTTATATTTTGAATGGACTCTTTGTTTAGAAGCAGGTTGTAACAGTAAACTTACACCGGCTCTATATTCTTTAAGCGGCCTTATTGGGCGTTGACAAAGATCACCACCACAATTTGGACAGGAATTACCTAGTAATTTTTCTACGCAATTTTTGCAATAGGTGCATTCATAGGAACAAATAAGGGCGTCTGTAGAATCCGCAGCTAAGTCTGCGTCACATATTTCACAATTAGGTCGTATCTGCAGCATATAAAGTCCTCCACTTAATTAGAGGTAATCCTACAGTACAACCTATTGCGAGTGAGCCATTTCAATGCCCAATTCGGACATGATTATATCGTTTACTATTGAGACAACTTTTTAAGTTTTTTAGTTTCAGCTAAGGCCCTAGCCTTTTGAGCTTTAGATAACCCATGTTGATAATGTTGTTCTGGTGAAAACTTAATGCTGTGTCGTTTCATTTTTCTATCGTCTACGTCTAGGCTCAAGTCCACGTCAAAACGAACTAAGTTAGAGTGGTTTTTGTCCCAGCCATTCACGCCAGTAAAATGTGACAAGCCCCAAGTGATCCCTCTTCCGTCTGTAGTATCAGTAAAAGCATCTGGCACATAGGGGCCGGCTGCTACCGGCATCATTTCGACAATCGAGGCAATTTCGAAGTTAACCCAATCTTCGGCATATTGGATGGTATTGCGCTCGTTTCCATCACGAATAGCAAAAGCGGCTACCCCTTTTTTAAATGGAAATAAGGTGGTTTCATGGCCTGCTGCTAACACGGGGTTTAATGCGTGTTTTTTGAATGGGCCAAGTGGATTATCAGCAATCGCTAATCCGTGCATTCTAACTAACCCTCGGCGTTTGTCCTGTTTGGCAAAATCAGATTTATAATAAAGGTATATTTTGCCGTTATGCACAAGTGGATATGGGTCATGTATCGAATATTGGTCCCACTCTCCAGGAGCGCCATTAGGAATAACAACCTTGTTCAATGGTGTCCAAGGGCCATCAGGAGAATCTGAATAAGAAACGGCAACCGGGCAATCATCGCCACGTTTACCACTGGCTTGCATAAAGCCTTGATAATATAAATAATATTTACCCTTCCATTTCAAAATGTCAGTGGTGGAAACAGAGCGCCATCCGACATTTGGTTTCGGTGGTCTAGGTACCGCTACACCTTGCTCTTGCCAAGTGAAGCCATCTTCTGATGTGGCATACCAAATTTCTGACAAATCCCAGTCTGCAGAGGGTATGGTGTCACTGCTTAAAGCTGCTCCTTTGGGCGGTGTAGGGGTGTTTCGATAGGTATACCAGACGTAGTATTTGCCATTTTCAAAAATGATTTTTGAAGGATCTCTGCGAGAAATGGTGCCGTCATCGTCGTTATAGTCAAACCCTTTTAATTTTGTATATTTGAACTGAGTATAAAGTTCGTTGTTTTCTTGGCGGTTAGCTAAATAATTATCATAGTTGCGAGCCGCCGAGGAACTTAGCGGTATATTTGGTTTTTCGTCAGGCATAAAAAATGGAAACACCTCAGTGTTTTTGGGTGTGACTTGCTTGTCGGCAGCTGTGACGTTAAAAGCTAACACTAAAGCAACGAGCGAACTTATCGTTTTTTTCATATTTAAATTCCCAACAAAATATATAAATCAATTGGTATAAGTGTAAATAAAAAGCCGCTAGGTTTATAGCGGCTTAATACATTTAGTTAACAATTAATTGTAAGTTTTGAGTAAATTTACTCTGGAATCGATTCATTCTCAAATAATTGCTCAACGGTTTCACGTTTTCTGACTAGATGACTTGTTTCATCGTCTACTAAAATTTCAGCGGCTCGGCATCTGCTATTATAGTTAGACGCCATAGCAAACCCGTAAGCGCCTGCACTACGTACCGCTAAATAATCATCTGGTGCAATGGCTAATTCTCGGTTTTTACCTAAGAAATCACCCGTCTCACATATTGGTCCAACTATGTCATAAACCGCTTTTTCACGTGGTAAAGCGGCGTTAAGTGGAATGATGTTTTGCCAAGCCGAATAAAGCGCTGGGCGGAGTAAATCATTCATAGCAGCATCAATGATGGCAAAGTTTTTCTCAGCACCTTGCTTTAAGAATTCTACTTTAGTTAATAAAACCCCGGCATTTGCCATAATCGCTCTACCAGGTTCAAAGATAACCATTAACTCTTCTCTGCCCGCTAAACGTTGGGCAATGGCTTGAGTGTATTGATCGGGATGAGGAGGCTGCTCGTCATCATAGGTCACACCTAAACCACCACCTACATCTAGATGTTTAATATGAATACCGTTTTCAGCTAATTCGTCGATAAGGGCTAATAGAATGTCGAGTGCATCAACAAAAGGCGCAATGTCAGTCAATTGAGAACCAATATGACAATCAATTCCCACTACATCTAAAAATGCAAAACTACTAGCATATTGATAAATTTCTAAGGCCTGCTCTCGCTCAACACCAAATTTATTATCTTTTAAGCCAGTAGAGATGTAAGGATGGGTTTTTGCATCTACATCTGGATTAACCCGAATTGAGATAGGCGCTTTTTTACCTAACTTTTCAGCAACTTGATTAATTCTGGCTAATTCACTGCGAGACTCAACGTTAAAACACTTAATGCCTTGTTCTAGACCAAATTCGATTTCTTCAGCTGTTTTACCTACACCCGAAAATACAACTTTACTTGGATCGCCGCCGGCCTTAAGTACCCGTGATAGTTCACCACCAGAAACGATGTCAAAACCTGAACCTAATTTGGCCATCACATTGAGTACGGCTAGATTGGAGTTGGCTTTTACTGCATAACAAATTAAGTGTGGTTGGCTACCGGCTGCATTATCAAATGCGCGCCAATGACGTTCTATAGTTGATTTAGAATACACATAACACGGCGTACCGAATTTTTTAGCGATATCTTCAAGGGCGACATTTTCAGCAAAAAGCTGTTCATTTTTATAAGCAAAATAGTCCATATCAGTTTTTCCCCTCTGATTCGGTTGATTCTTTAGTTTCTTTCGTAGGCTGATTCGTCGTTGGCTCTTCAGGCAAGTATAAAGCTCGTTTTTGTCCGCAAGAACATAATAAAACAAGACTGAATAACACTAGGGAAAGTGTTTGAGATTTGAATGAATGACGCATAACAATAATAGCCTAAATAAATATAGCCTAATCATGTCATTACCTTGTCCAAATGCAAAGCGTTGCAGGGGCGACAACACATTATTTTATGCAATATGAAATAACTAATGTAATAAATAAGGAGTATGTTCAAGTCAGGAATAGGTTTTAGTCATTGTGCGACCCAGAGCTTTTCTTATACATTTGTTAAATTGCTAGTTTTGACTTAACAGAATCAACCTGATCTTTAATTAAAATAGGTTTACACTGAGCTATATGAGCCTGTAATAAGATTCTCTAATCAAACCCTTAAGGATAAATACATGGATTACAATACTTCTACTCTTTGCGATATTTTTGCTGACAGTGTTGACGTCGTTGAACCTATGTTTGTTAGTTTTGGTGGTCGTCCTTCTTATGGTGGTGAAATCACTACAATTAAGTGTTTTGAAGATAAGGGGTTAGTTTTAAAAACCTTAGAGCAACCCGGCTTAGGTAAAGTGTTACTCATTGACGGTGGCGGTTCTATGCGTTGTGCCCTAATTGATGCCACTGCTGCCCAAATAGCTTTCGATAATGGTTGGGAAGGCATAGTGGTATACGGCAGCGTTAGAGAAGTTGACGACTTAGAAGAAATTAATATTGGCATTCATGGGATAGCGTCAATTCCTGTCAGCGCAGATGATCAAGAAACCGGCGAGCTTGATGTAGCCGTTAATTTTGGTGGAGTGACATTTTTGCCAGAAGATCATTTATACGCGGATAGCACAGGTATTATTTTATCGCCTGAACCTTTAGATATTGAATAATTGTAGCGAGTTTAATTAAAACCTATACAAACAAAAACGCCGCACTCCTAAGAGTGCGGCGTTTTTTAATTTTGTAAAGTTACTTACCGACTAATACCGATACGTTTCTTATACCTGCTTTTTTCACTTCATTGATAACTTCAGTCACATCACCATGTTTTGCTTTAGGGTGAGCCTGAACTGCCGCTGATTCTTGTGCATTTTCAGCTAAGAAACTTTGAATATTGGCTTCAACGCGGCGAATATCAACTTCACGACCATTTACAACAATAGTGCCATCTTCGTTGACTCGTATAGCTAACGACTTAACGTTAGTAGGAGGTGGTGGAGTGTTTGAATCTTTAGGACGATTAACTTCAAGACCTTTTTCTTTCACAAAAGAGGTTGTCACAATAAAGAATATAAGCATGATGAACACTATGTCCAACATGGGGGTCATATCAATTGCTGCTTCGTCGTCAGCAGAGCCGTGCTTTTTTCTTTTCATTCTTAAAAATCGCCAAATAAGGTTAAAACGAATCTGTCTAGTATAAAGACACTTGTACCTAAGAGCACCAATTAATTAACTAAATATTAATAAAATACTCAAATAGATTACTTATATAAATTTTCTATAGACTGCCAAAATTGGCATAAATAATCCAGTCTGTTTTTTATATTGGGCCTAAAGCCAGCTAAACATATCTGACACCTGCCTAATGTTTCCGCAGGTTTCAGGGGTGTATCCGGGTAACAAATGTATTTTGTCTATAAAGCTTGGTTGGCGGATATTGTTTAATAATTGTTCGACAGATTTCTGTTCAACAACTTGTTTACGGCAAGCTAACAAATAATGTTCTGAGGTAACAGGTATAAAATCTAGTCCAAAATTCTCTGCTGCTGCCTCAATGCCTAGGCCCACGTCGGCCATACCTGAAGCGATAAACGCGGCCACAGCTGAATGTGTATATTCTTCATCAGCGTATCCGGTGATAGAATTTGAAGGGATATTTTCAATTCTTAATAATTCGTCTAATAAAGAACGGGTGCCGGATTCTCTATGACGATTGATGAAGGTAATATCGTCACGGCTTAAATCGCTAATCGAACGGATGTTTTTAGGGTTAGCAGTTTGCACTATCAAACCTTGTTGGCGAAGTACAAAACTAATTATTACATGTTCTTCTGGATCCAAATATTGCCTGAACAATGTTTTCATATTGTCACTGACGTATTCAGTTGGCACGTCAAATCCAGCTAAGTCACAATCCCCCCTTCGAAGCGCTGACAAGGATTCTTCAATGCTTTTATATTGGATATCTAATTTATATTCTTCAGCTAAATCAGACAATAAAGCCACTGCATAACCATGACTTCCGTATATACGAATAGAAGGGCTCACGTCAGCTAATACTTTTTGGATCTCAATATTCAATTCAGAAGTTAAATTGTCTAATTGAGGTCCTAATCGAGCTGCAACTCTGTGTTTTGACCAAAGCAATTTTTCACCTAAAGGACTCAGTTTTGCGCCTCGTCCTCTATGTTTATCCACCAGAGGAGTTCCGAACATGTCAGATGATTTAGTCAGTAAATTCCAAGCGCTACGATAAGACATGGCGACATTTTTAGCTGCCATGGTCAATTTATTGGTTTGCTTAATCTCGGCTAATAAATCAAATAAAATAGCAGGGAGTGCATTGCCTTGCTCATCAGTAAATGTCCAGTTAGGTTGAATTTTTAGCTTGTTAATATGCATTTTGTTTCATATTTGTCGTCAGGTGTGGCCATGTTATCTTAGTTTCTTAATCGATCACTAGAATAGATATATGTAATTTTTTACATATATTGGGTTTACTTGAGTTATAGCGGATAAAAAATGAATAAGCCAACACATTGGGATCCTCAAGATGTACAACTTGCAATCGATGAGCTTAAAGATAAGCCCGGTGCACTCTTGCCTATTTTGCATAAAATCCAAGACCAACTAGGTTATATACCTAAAGAGTCGGTACCTATGATAGCCAAAGCACTTCAGCAAACTTCTGCAGAAATCCATGGTGTGATTAGTTTTTACCATCACTTTCGTACCACACCATCCGGCAATCATGTTATTCAAGTGTGCCGGGCAGAAGCCTGCCAAGCTAGAGGCTCCCGCCAACTGGAATCGCATATTAAAAATTCTCTGAATATTGATTATCACGGTACAACTCGTGACCAAGAATTCACCTTAGAGCCTGTGTATTGTTTAGGTAATTGCACCAACGGGCCTAATATTCAAATCAACGACAAACTTGAAGCCGAGGTTACGGCAGACAAATTTGATGCCTTAAAGTCACAACAAACAACTTACCTCGTGGAATTAACCTAATGACTTACAATATTTATATTCCACGAGACACAGCTGCACTTGCGAATAACGCAGATAAAGTCGCCCTGTTGATTGAAAAAGAAGCCCTGCAACGTAACTTAGATATTCATATTATTCGCAATGGTTCACGGGGATTATTCTGGTTAGAACCTCTGGTGGAAGTACAAACACCACTGGGCAGAGTGGGGTTTGGTAAAGTTTGTTTAGAGGATGTAGGTGCACTTTTTGATGCCGGTTTTCATTTAGGCAAATCTGAACACAAATTGCACTTAGGTTTAACCGAAGAGATCCCCTATTTAGCCAAACAGCAAAGATTAACCTTTGCACGTGCTGGTGTGATTGACCCAGTGAGCCTGGATGATTATGCAGCCCATGACGGATTTAAAGGTTTACAAAAAGCATTAAACAACACACCTCAAGAAATTGTGTCAGCTGTAACTGATTCTGGATTACGAGGCAGAGGTGGCGCAGCGTTTCCAACGGGGATTAAATGGCAAACCGTACTTGATTGCCCTTCAGAACAAAAATATATTGTTTGTAATGCTGATGAAGGAGACTCTGGTTCTTTTGCCGATAGACTGGTGATGGAAGCCGACCCCTTTATGCTCATCGAAGGCATGATCATTGCCGGTTTAGCCGTGGGAGCAAATCAAGGTTACATCTATTTACGCTCTGAATATCCAATTGCTCATCAAATTTTGAATGAAGCCATCGAAACCGCCTATGCAAATAATTACTTAGGTCAAGACATTCAAGCCAGCGGTAAATGTTTTGAGTTAGAAGTGAGATTAGGTGCTGGGGCTTACATTTGTGGTGAAGAGACGTCTCTATTAGAAAGCCTAGAAGGTAAACGTGGATTAGTTCGGGCTAAACCTCCTTTACCTGCCATTGAGGGGCTATTTGGCAAACCTACAGTGATCAATAATGTGTTATCACTAGCGGCGATCCCCTATATTTTAGATAAAGGTGCGGCCGCATACGCCAACTATGGCATGGGCCGTTCAAAAGGGACCTTGCCATTTCAATTAGCTGGAAATGTCAAACAAGGTGGTTTAATTGAGCTGGCTTTTGGTACGAGCTTAAACCAATTGCTTGAAGAGTTTGCTGGTGGCACGTTTACCGGCCGGCCTATGCACGCTATTCAAGTAGGTGGGCCTTTAGGTGCGTATCTACCTATAGAACAATGGAACACTCCATTAGATTATGAATCCTTCTCAGCCATTCAAGCAGTACTGGGACACGGCAGTATTGTGGTATTTGATGACTCTGTAGATATGCTCGAACAAGCTCGTTTCTCAATGGAGTTTTGTGTGGCCGAATCGTGTGGGAAATGTACACCTTGTCGTATAGGTTCGGTTCGTGGTGTTGAAGTGATTGATAAAATTCGCGCCGGTATTAACCCCGAGAAAAACACTGAATTGTTAGAAGATTTATGTGAAACCATGATCCACGGATCTTTGTGTGCCATGGGAGGTATGACGCCTTTCCCTGTACAAAGTGCGTTCAAACATTTTGCTGTTGAAAGTCAAAATGCAGGAGAACAGTAATGGTAGAAATATTCGATCCTAAATCAATTGATTTCGACAAAGATTACGGCACGCCAGTCAGTGAATCTAAAGTGATGGTAACGCTTAATATTGATGGCAAAACCGTGTCCGTTCCAGAAGGCACTTCAGTTTTACGAGCAGCGAGTATAGCCGGAATTAACATTCCTAAATTATGTGCATCAGATAATCTCGAAGCTTTTGGTTCGTGCCGTATGTGTACTGTGCAAATAGAAGGAAGACGAGGTTACCCTGCATCTTGTACCACTCCGGTAGTAGCCGATATGCAAGTTAATACACAAAACGAAGCGTTAGCTAAGTTACGCCGAAACATAATGGAACTGTATATTTCTGACCATCCATTAGATTGTTTAACCTGTCCGGCCAATGGTGATTGTGAGTTACAAGACGTAGCCGGTGAAGTGGGTTTACGAGAAGTGCGTTACGGTTTTGAAGGTGAAAATCATTTACAGGCCGAAAAAGATACCAGTAATCCTTATTTCACTTTTGATTCGAGCAAATGCATTGTGTGTTCGCGATGTGTACGAGCGTGTGAAGAAGTACAAGGTACCTATGCGCTAACAGTTGAAGGTCGTGGTTTTGACTCCAAAATTGCAGCTGGACAAGGCGGTTCGTTTTTAGAGTCTGACTGCGTATCTTGTGGAGCTTGTGTGCAAGCATGTCCAACGTCGACCTTAGTTGAAAAGAACATAGAAAAAATGGGTCAACCAGAACACAGCGTTGTAACAACCTGTGCATATTGCGGTGTTGGTTGTTCATTTAAAGCTGAAATGAAAGGCGACCAAGTGGTACGTATGGTGCCTTATAAAGGTGGCCAAGCTAACCAAGGACATTCTTGTGTGAAAGGGCGCTTCGCCTTTGGTTATGCCACCCACAAAGACCGCATTACCGAGCCCATGATCCGCGACAGTATTGACCAAGCTTGGCGTAAGGTGAGTTGGCAAGAAGCCATTGCGTTTTCAGCTAATCGCTTACTTGCCACACAAGAAAAATATGGTAAACAAAGTGTAGGCGGAATTACATCATCTCGGTGTACCAACGAAGAAACCTATTTAGTACAAAAGCTGATCCGTGCCGCCTTTGGTAATAATAATACCGACACGTGTGCGCGAGTATGTCATAGCCCTACAGGATATGGTCTTAAAACCACTTTAGGCGAATCTGCAGGTACCCAAACTTTTGACTCAATAGAAAAAACGGATTGTGCCTTAGTTATAGGTGCTAACCCCACCGATGCGCATCCAGTATTTGGCTCTATGTTACGAAAACGTTTGCGCCAAGGTGCCAAATTAATCGTGGCAGATCCGCGCAAGATAGATTTGCTGAATACGCCACATTTACATGATCCTTTGCATCTTCCTCTAAAGCCTGGCACCAATGTGGCATTGGTTAATGCACTTGCACACACAGTGATGCAAGAAGGTTTACAGGATCAAGCGTTTATCGATTCGCGATGTGACAGCCAAGCATTTTCTCAATGGCGCGACTTTATTTTACTAGAAGAAAACTCACCAGAAGCCATGCAAAGTATTACAGGCGTAGCTGCCGAAGATATTCGTCAAGCTGCTCGTACCTATGCAAAAGCCGGTAATGGCGCTATTTATTACGGTTTAGGTGTGACCGAACATAGTCAAGGTTCTACTATGGTGATGGGCATTGCTAATCTAGCTTTGGCTACAGGTAATATTGGTCGAGAAGGTGTGGGAGTTAACCCGCTTCGAGGTCAAAACAATGTTCAAGGTTCTTGTGACATGGGGTCTTTTCCTCACGAATTGCCGGGTTATCAGCACGTAGCTGATGATGTTGCTAGAGGTAACTTCGAAAAAAGTTGGGGTGTGACCTTAGATAACGAACCTGGATTGCGTATTCCCAACATGTTTGACGCAGCAATAGCTGGCACATTTAAAGCCATGTATATACAAGGTGAGGACATTGCCCAGTCTGACCCGAATACCCATCACGTCGAAAAAGCACTTAAGTCAATGGACTGTATTATTGTGCAAGATATCTTTTTAAATGAAACGGCCAAATTTGCCCACGTGTTATTACCAGGCTCTACCTTTTTAGAAAAAAACGGTACCTTCACCAATGCAGAACGCAGGATAAATCGAGTGCGTAAAGTCATGGCACCATTAGGCGGCAAAGAAGATTGGCAAGTCACAGTCGATTTAGCCAATGCCTTAGGTTATCCCATGGATTATCAACATCCATCTGAAATCATGGATGAAATTGCCAGCTTAACCCCCTCGTTTACGGGGGTGAGTTACGAAAAACTGGAACAACAAGGCAGTATTCAATGGCCGTGTAACGAACAACATCCAGATGGCACACCGACTATGCATGAAGTTGATTTTCCTATTGGCAAAGGCAAGTTTGCGATAACAAATTATTTGGCCACAGAAGAAAAAAGTAATAGGCGTTTTCCCTTGTTGCTCACAACAGGACGCATATTGTCGCAATACAATGTGGGAGCACAAACTCGCCGTACCGATAACCAAGTCTGGCATGATGAAGATGTGCTAGAAGTGCATCCTAGTGATGCTGAGTTGCGCGGCATTCAAAACGGTGATTGGTTAGGAATTACCAGTCGTTCTGGGCAAACGGTATTAAAAGCTTGGATTAATGACCGAATGCAGCCGGGTGTGGTGTATACCACATTTCATCATCCTTCTAGTGGCGCTAATGTGATCACCACTGATAATTCTGATTGGGCGACAAACTGCCCAGAATATAAAGTTACAGCAGTACAAATTGAAAAAGTCAGTCAGCCTTCACAATGGCAAAAGGAGTTTGCTGAATTTAATGCCAAACAGCAAGGTTTACTTAAGCAAGGCCGTGAAGCTAAAAAGGCCAGAGTAGATTAGATGAGGCGGATTTTATGACGCAATATATTCAAGCCTCAAATCAGCCTTTTGAAGTCATTAAATGGCAAAACGATGAGTTAAAAACACTGAGCGATGACCTGATTGAAGAAGTGCCAGTCGCCTTGGTTTATAACGGTATTTCTCATGTGGTGATGATGATTACCCCACAAGATTTTGAAGACTTTGCGCTGGGTTTTAGTCTGACTGAAGGTATTGTTGAACAAGCTTCTGAAATTTTAGATATTGAAATAATCGAACAAAGTAACGGCATAGAAGTGCTGTTAACGATTTCTGCTAGACGGTTCGCGCAATTAAAACAGGTTAGGCGCAATCTCACTGGCAGGACAGGTTGTGGATTGTGCGGCGCAGAATCTTTGCAACAGTCCATTCGTCCCAGCTGTGTGGTTAATACCTGTGTTGAGGTCTCAGATAGTGCTGTTCAAGTTGCAGTCAAACAACTCGGACAATTTCAACCTCTGCAGGCTTTAACGGGGGCATGTCATGGTGCCGCTTGGTGTGACTTAAATGGCAACATTCAATTGGCCAAAGAAGATGTAGGCCGACATAATGCCCTCGACAAATTAATCGGTGTATTGCATAAAAACAACACTAACTTAAGCCAAGGTTTTGTTTTGGTATCAAGCCGTGCAAGTTACGAGATGGTGCAAAAAACAGTCAGTGTAGGCATAAGTGTTTTAGTTTCAGTCTCTGCTCCAACAGCCTTTGCAGTGACATTAGCCCAGCAAAGTCGGCTTAAATTGATAGGTTTTGCTAGACCAAATAAACACGTGCATTATACCGATTCCTCTAAACAATCCCCCTTTAGAAAACATCAATAGGTAATTAAAGTGGCGAATGAACAACTCAATCAATTAGTTAAAATGGTTAATCAAATTGCCAATAATAACAGCCATCAAACAGAAGCAGAATCTGTGGATTTGATCTTCAATCATCTAAAAAAATTTTGGGCCTTGTCTATGAAACAACAAATCATTGAATACGCAAAGCAAGATGATAACGAACTCACACCTCTTGCCAAAAAAGCCGTGAAAGAGCTCGCGGCTATCTATAGTTAATATTTAGTTGCTTCATTAAGAAACAGCTCTGCGCTCATCTTCTGCTCATGTAACTTTTGGTATATTTGAAAACTAGCAATATCTAATTCACAATTATGAGTGATTAGTCGTGCCACTTGAGTCTATATAAGGGGAATTTGATATGAAGTTATTGTTAGTTGAAGATTCCGAAGGGTTACGTAGAGCTGTTGCCAAAGCTTTAAGAACGTCCGGTTTTGCGGTAGACGAAACAGGAGATGGGCAAGAAGGTTTATGGATGGCTTTAGAGCATGATTATGATGTCATTATTCTGGATATTATGTTGCCAGGCTTAGATGGTCATGAGGTGTTAAAAAAGTTGCGGGAGGCAAATAATGAATCACCTGTGTTGTTTCTTACCGCTAAAGACTCAATTGAAGATCGTGTTACAGGATTGCGTTTAGGTGCTGATGATTACTTGGTGAAATCCTTCGCTATTGAGGAGCTCATTGCCAGAGTGGAAGCTTTAGCAAGGCGTAAGTATCAAAATCGTTCACCTAAGTTAGTGGTTGGCGACCTTGTGTTGGATATGTCGGCTAAAACGGTCAAGCGTGCAGGGCAAGATGTCGCCTTATCTTCTCAGCTTTTTTCTTTATTAGAATACCTAATGTTGCATGCAGATAGTGTTATATCTCGTACGCAAATTGAGCAACATATCTATGATGAACATGCTTCTCCTATGAGTAATGTAGTTGATACCGCTATATGTGCCCTGCGAAAAGCGATTACAGTATCTAAAAATAGTGTGGTACTTATTCACACTCGAAGGGGTATGGGTTACGTATTAAGTGCAGAAAAATCATGAAAAGTATTCGTATTCAGTTGCTGCTTTGGCTCGTCCCTAGTTTTGTCATTATAGCAATTTTAGCTGGAGCATCTTTATATCTATCTGAAAAGCGTAGGCTTGATACCAATATTGATAATGAGCTTAATAAATTGGCTCGGACAGTTAAGCTTGTAAACAAAATGCCTACTCCTCGTTTTGCAGGGCCTATTGGAAAAAGCGGCAATATTGCTGCAAATACTAAATTAATTCTTGGTGATGAAAGTAACGAATTTTTTCTTCAATCTTGGAATGAAAAAGGTGAAACCTTGAGTAAGTCTTCAAGCTTAAATGAGTTACAAATAATTCGCTCACTTAAACAAGGTAATGATGAAATAAGTTACAACGGTGAGTTAACATCTGGTGAAGCTATTAGAGTACTTAGTTTTTCACTGAGAAAAGGGCCTCGGGTAGGTGTAATAAATGTATCGGTTGCTATAAGCATTAAAGGTATTTATCAAGAGTTAACCAGATTCGCAATAAGGTTAATTATTGGCGGTATATTCTTTTGCTTTTTGTTATCAGTAATACTTGTATATACCATTAGGAAGACTTTAAAGCCGATACAAAACTTGTCTGAGCAAGTCTCTAATGTCGAGGCGGGATCCTTGCACAATAGGTTGATTGAAACTGATATACCTACTGAAATTAACCCATTGGTAAATAGGTTAAATCAATTGCTTGAGAGGTTGGAGTTAAGTTTTGCTAGAGAACGACAGTTTAATAGTGATCTCGCACATGAGTTACGCACTCCATTGGCAGCTATTCGAACAACAAGTGAAGTCGCATTGAAATGGCCAGAGCAGGCTTCAATTGATGATTATCGATATATAGCGGAATCTTCCGCCCAGTTACAACAGACGATTGATAGCTTGTTGTCCTTGGTTAGAATTGAGAATACAGGTGCAGAAAAGTTGTCTGAAAACGTAGATGTTTCCTTGATTATTGATGAATGTCTGTCGTTACAATCTGTTCGTATAAAGGAACGTAATTTACGTATTTCTAAATCAATCTATAACCCCTCTTGTTTGCAAAGTGATCCTAGGTTACTGCGTATTATCATATCTAATCTAATTAATAATGCTGTCGAGTATTCGCCAGCTGATACTGAAGTCATGTTAAATTGTGAAGCTACTTCAAATAGTGAAAAAAATACTGCGATTTTAACTGTAATTAACTCCGCTCCAGATTTAAACGAAGAAGATTTAGTCGCTATGTTTGACAGGTTATGGCGAAAAGATGCTTCACGAACAGGGACTAAACATACGGGATTAGGGCTATCTATTGCCCATACTGCAGCTAAAGCACTATCTTTAGAATTAACTGCAGAACTACAAGATAAGCAGATACTGAAAATGAGTTTAATCAGTTTCTAACAGCTCTTCACTCAAGAGTTTTTCAAAAGAATAGCGAAGTATTTCTGTCGCTCATCTTCCTCTCATGTTGCATATATTAAAGTCTGTTCAAGTTAATTTATAAATTTAAATATTTTGGATCAGCATCATTATGGTTAAGCAAAAAAATAAAAGTACGTTTCAAATACTGTGTTTTGTTGCAGTTACGTTTGTTTTAGTCGCTTGTGGCGGCGGAGGTGGAAATGATGAAACTACCACTGGCGGAAATCAAAATACCACTCCAGCAAAACCAACCGTCTCTTTTTCTGTCAGCCCGCAAAACATTAATACAGGCCAGAGCAGCAAATTCACTTGGTCGAGTAGTCACGCAACAAGTTGTGTAGCTTCTGGCGCTTGGAGTGGCGACAAGGCACTAACAGGTAGCGAAGATAGTAGCGTATTTGAAACAGCCGGCACCTTCGACTTTGAATTAAGCTGTAGCGGCGAGGGCGGCACAACCCAAACAAATGCGCAAATTATTGTGGCAGAAATAATCGAACCAGAACCCCAGCCTCAACCGTACCCGAATATCTTACTGATTATCGCTGACGATATGGGCAAAGACGCAACAAACGGCTTTTCAGAAGGCTTAGTTAAACCTACGACGCCAAACTTGGACGATATTCAAAACCAAAGTTTATCTTTTAATAATTTCTGGGCTTCACCTACTTGTGCCCCTACTAGAACTTCCATGATAACCGGTAAATACGGCTATAGTACTGATGTAAAATGGGTACAAGACACTTTGGATCCTCAAGAAGTGACTTTGCAAAGCCACATTAATACTTTGACTAACAATCGTTATTCGACAGCCCTAGTGGGTAAATGGCACTTGTCTGGTGACAACCCTACCGCCAATCCTGAAGATTTTGGTATTGATTACTACGCAGGGATCAATAGTGGAGAAGTAGATGATTACTACAATTGGCAGTTGTCAGAAGATGGTGTGCCCACTACGCAAACCGAGTATGCCACGACTAAACTCACCGATATTGCAATTGACTGGTTAACAGAACAAGAAGACGACAAACCTTGGTTTATGTGGATGGCTTACAATGCACCTCATACGCCATTTCATGTGCCTCCCAGCACTATGCATTCCCAAGGAGATTTAGCGGATTATGAAGAGGGGGTGGATGCATTGCCTTATTATTTGGCCGCAATTGAGGCGATGGATCATCAAATCGGTCGATTACTCGAAAACATTCCTCAAGACCAATTGGAAAACACAGTTATTATTGTTATGGCAGACAACGGTACGCCAGCAACTGTTTCTCAATCACCCTATGGGCGATTTAGTTCAAAAGGCTCGGTGATGCAAGGCGGTGTGAATGTTCCATTATTTGTGACAGGTAAAGGTATAACACGTTCAGGACTTATCGAAAACTTAGCTACTGCAACAGATATTTTTAGTACCATTTCTGAACTTGCTGGAATTGAAAACCCCAACATCCATGACAGCTTAAGTTTGAAACCCTTATTTACCCAAGACCAGCACATTAGAGATTATCAATATACTGAAAAGGAAAACGGTACGCTTGACCTTTGGGCTATTAGTGACGGCGAGTACAAACTTATTGTTAATGCCGATGGCAGCAAACGACTTTTCCATTTAGTTGCTGATCCTCACGAAGAAACAGACCTTATTGCAACTGGCTCGTTAAGTTCTGCGGAACAAACAATAATGACTGAATTAGAAACAGAGCTTTCTTTAATTAGAATCCATGATGATGGTGATACCGGCGGAGGCGATGGTGGTACTGGCGGAGACGATGGTGGTACTGGCGGAGACGACGGTGATAACGGTGGCGACAATGGCGTTTTAACTGATAAATTTTATACAGGTATGGCATTACTAAACGATACCGGTATTGGTTTTGGCTCTGATGCAACTAGTAATGGTGGAGCCTGTAGCACAACTATTACCGGTACTGACGGTTCAAGACTTGAGCAAGATTGTAGTCAAGGGCGCAGTACCACCGCTAATTCTGATACTGATGGAGAAAGCGGTTTTGATTTCACTCGAATTAATGCCGATGGCAGTGAATATAGTGGCAGTGGTAATTTTTCTACAGAGCCTTGGGCATGTGTACGTGATGATCGCACTGGCTTGTTGTGGGAAGTAAAAACCAATGATAGCAGTATTCATGATGCGAAAAACTTCTATCGCTGGGGAGGCTTAACTGCCCAGGATAGAGACAATGTCGACCGCGAAGGTGATTACTATGATGATTGGAACAATCTAATTATCAGTACCAATCAGGCTAACTTTTGTGGCTATAGTGATTGGCGTGTACCTAATAATTCTCAGTTTATGTCTTTGGTGAATTTTGGTGATGGTTTTGGCCCGGCCTCTAGTAAGATTGATCAGGATTATTTCCCGAATGCTACCAATGATTTTTACTGGACTGCGTCGCCTTACCGCGGTGCACACAGTGAGTTTTATGCTTGGGCGTTCCAGCTAGCGTTCGGTAACAACAAAAATATTCAACGCTACCAGCCTTCGGCGTTGCGCTTAGTTCGAGTGATGGATCCATACACTGACAATGTCGAACAAACACCCGATGATCGTTATGAAATACATAACAATGGCACGGTAACCGATCTTGAAACAGGCCTAATGTGGGCACAATGTGTTGCTGGTCTTAGTGGAATAGAATGTGGCAATGGCACAGCCGAAGCGATGGATTGGGGCTTAGCACTAGAACATGCTCAAACCAGTGAATTAGCCGGTTACAGTGATTGGCGCCTGCCAAACATTAAAGAGCTGTACTCCCTAGTAGACTTTAATCGGGTTGAACCAGCTATCAACTTGAACGTATTTCCAGCAACTACAGTTGATTATACTTGGTCTTCATCGCCTATGATTGACTTTAGGCAGGATGCTTGGTTTGTGAATTTTAAAGCAGGCTTGAACTGGTTCAAAGGACGCAGCAGCAACATGTTGGTTAGAATGGTGCGTTCAGGCCCAGATGATCTGGCTCTAGCAGAGGTTGATGCACAAGATGGTATGGCTATTGTTGAAGATGATGGTTTTGGTACTCCTGCCGGTGTGATGGAGCCAGTTGATGTGCATGCACAAGTGTTGATTGATGAACAAGGCTTTACCGGAGACCCAACAACAGGTCGAGATTTACCAAATATCAGCGATGAAAAAGCCCAGTTAGGTAAAGCGCTGTTTTACTCCAAGCGTTTGAGTGGTGAATACGACGCGGCGTGTGCTTCTTGCCACCACCCTATATTAGGTGGTGGTGATAACTTGTCATGGCCTGTGGGTTACGATGCAGTGGATGTCTTCCACAACTTTTCGCCAGACGTTTTGGGAGAAGGTCGTTACTTTAATGGTAGTGAAGATGATGAACTGCCTGGATACCCAGTGATTGGTCGTAACGCTCCAACCTTGTTTAATGTTGGACTATTAGATCGAGGATTGTTCTGGGACTCCAGAGTTGAAAGTGTGAGTGCAACTGAAGGTGCCCGCGGTACAGACGCTGGCATCATTACACCAGATTCGCCAGACTTCATTACGGCCGATAATAATATTCCAGAGGGATCTTCGTTAGCCAATGCACAATCGCGTTTTCCTACGGCAAATCATAACGAGATGCGTGGCGACGAGCCGTTAACTGATAATAATAATCAAGCCTATCGCGATATGTTAGCAGCACGATTCTCCGACAATGCTGATTGGGAGGCGATGTTCCAGGCAGCCTTTGGCGATACTGAGGTTAGTTTTGATCGCATAGCTGAAGCCCTGGCTACATTTGAAGAGTCTATGGTGTTTACAGATAATCCATGGCAAGAGTATGTTGCTGCCTTACGTGGAGATCCAGGGACGGATATAGATGTCATGACTCAAGATGAGAAGATAGGTGCAGTGTTATTTATGACAGCGGGTGACGAAGGTGGTGCAGCTTGTAGCGAATGTCACTCGGGTGACACTTTCACTGACGAGGAATTCCACGCAATTGGTTTAGGACAAGTGGGACCGGGCAATGGAGATAGTGCTAGCTTCCCACCGGTAAACAATAGCGACTTTGGCCGTGCGAATATCAGTGGTGATGTGGGAGACACTTATCACTTTCGAACCTCACCATTACTGAATATCACCGAAACAGGCCCTTATATGCATAACGGTGCCTTATCTACGTTACGTCAAGTGATGGATGTATACGGCAATCCTGGTGGTGCAATGAATGATTTGTTGGGCATTAGTACCATACTAAATGGTAATGCGGTCTTTAATGAACTCAACAACGCAGATTATTGTGAGCTTACATCGGTCAAAGATATCATGGATAAAACAGGTGAAACTTGTGAGCAGGTTTATAACAATATAAATCCTGACGCTTTCCTTAACACTCGTATTTTGTTCAGGCAAACCTTTGATGAAACCGTATCAAACTCGCCTGCACCAGAGATCGATATCAACACAGATCAATCCTCCACTGTAATTGAATTTATGGGCGCATTAACCGATCCATGTGTTACCGATAGAGAGTGTCTACAGCCTTGGATCATAGACTCAAGTAATTGGACCGAACATCCTGATTACAGTGATGATCCAAACTTGATTCTGGTGGGAAAAGATAAAGACGGTAATGAACTGTAGATTGTTAGTTTCTTAGGGGAGGTTAGTATTTTCACAAGGATGTGAGAATATTAAGCCTTTGCACTTTGGATTTATTGAAAGAAGCTCGATATTCAAATTAATTTGGGTAGAGCGAAGACTTAGGTTAAGTAATAGTATTTACTCCGTTAATGATTCAAAGTAGTTGTATAGTAAAGCATACATTTTCAGATTGAATCTAAATGATTAAACTACATCGCTTGTTAGATCAAAACCGTTTACGCCGTATGGCTTTAGTTGCCCAAGGTTTGGCGCAAGCTAAACCTTTTGGTCAAGGTTTGGTTGGAGCGAAAAATGCCATTAAACATTTAGGCTATGTACAACTGGATACCATTTCCGTAATTGAACGTGCTCATCATCACACTCTGTATTCTCGTGTACCTAAATTTAAATCAGAGATGACTAACCAGTTATTGCTCAATAAAGACATATTTGAATACTGGAGTCATGCAGCGGCATTTTTGCCAATTGAAGACTTTCGGTTTTCTTTACCCTACAAACATGCCATTAAAAGCGGTCAAACTCACTGGTATAAGAATCCAGACAAGAAGATGATGGCTGAAGTTTTAGCCAGAATAAAAACCGAGGGTCCTCTGCGTTCTCGTGATCTAGAAACACAATCAAAACAATCTGAAGGCTGGTGGGATTGGAAGCCCGCTAAAAAAGCAATCGAACAATTGTATATGCAAGGTGATGTCATGGTGTGTGATCGCACCGGATTCCAAAAAACATACGATTTAACCGAAAGGGTTTTACCCGCAAATATTAACACCTGCCAACCATCACTCGATGAATTTGCTGAACACTTAGTTGAACAGCAATTGCGTTGTCACGGTTTTGTTTCACTTAAAGGGTTTACTTATCTACGCAAAAACAAAGGATTGCGACAAGCAGTAAAAACCTTAGTTAGTGACAAAATTTCTCAAGGTAAACTATTACAATTTCAAACCAGTAACCAAGAAATATTTATAACCACGCCTGAGGTGCTGGAACAGCCTCTACCAAGAATAAACACTCAGCTCAAAATTCTTTCCCCTTTTGATAACGCTGTTATTCAACGAAACCGCTTAAAAGCAGTATTTAACTTTGATTATCAAATTGAATGTTATGTACCAGAAGCAAAAAGACAATATGGTTATTTTAGTTTGCCTCTGCTTTACCAAGGGGAGTTTGTGGGCCGAATGGATTGTAAAGCCCATCGGAAAACCAAACATTTGGAAATAAAATCATTGAATTTTGAGCCTATTCAATTTGATGTTGATACGATTGTTGTTGAATTGGTAAAAGCAGTTAAAAAGTTTCAGGCTTTTCAATTATGTGACTCAGTTTCAGTCACTCGAGTTGAGCCACATCACCTAACTTCAACAGTTTGTGAAGCTTTTTTAGTTAACTGAAACAAATTTTTACCAAGATAATCTATACAAGGAGAAAATAGCCTTAGATACTCTGGCATAAATCAACAGGGAAGATTTTATGCGTAAATACTCTATTATTATTTTTACTTTTTTTATCTCACTTAATACTTTAGGTTCTGAATTCGAATTTTCTTTAGGAGGAGGATTTCAATACAGTGGTTTAGTCGGTACTCAATTTTCTCTTAAAAACAATGATAGTAAATATTACATCTCAGTTGGGTTGCCTGGATATGGAGTTGGCATGCAAACGACAGTGTCAGATAACCAACAACACACTATGGGTTTATCTGTGGGGAATATTAAGAGTATATTTGATCATGATAGTTATTATGGTTTTCTTACTTACAATTATCATCCTAGTGGATTCAACAATCATGGCTGGGTGTTCGGTACGGGAATTGGGGTTTACGATGAAAAAGAATTCACACGGCTTTTTAGTCATGAACGTGAAAACCCTAAACCTAAGGCCATGATAACTTTAGATATTGGGTACAAGTTTTAATTGCCTTACATTGTGGGTTTAATTCACGCAGATACTTTTTAAATCTTCAACAAAATAATCCAAGGCGCGTTGTTCAATTTGTTTGATTTTTGCTTGCTGGTCTGTGGTTAACATCTGATACATAGACGCTGCACCAAAATCACCAAAGATGATATTGGCATCTTGATCAAACAGCGTATTGTGGGCGTATAAATCGCCATGACAAACATGATTATTATGTAGATGTTCAAACACGTCTTGCATCTGTTGGACTATATGAGTCACTTGCTGTTTGGTTAAGACAAAACCTTGAGGGAAGGTATCTCGTGTACAAGTGTCAAAGTTTGGTGGTAAACCTAAATTTCTAAAATGAGAGGGGATCAACGCCATAATCAGAGCCAAACAATCCTCTTCATTAACCTGAGCTAAGTTTTTCACTAAGCTATTGTGATTACCCGCCTGTAGACATGCATTTAACTCATCTTCTGGATAACCATCGCTGGTAATAGAGCCTTTAAACATTTTGACCGCCACTTCACTAGGTAAAGCTAATGGGTTTTCAATCCATGTTGCCTTTGAAATGACACCTGACGCACCCTGACCTAACTGCTCTTGCAAAGTAAAGCTAGCCGAAGGCACTGCAGGCACAGAATCTATGTGTTGTTCATTTTTACAAAATGGATTGCCGGCAAAGGCAAACCAAGCAAGTTTAGGCAAGTCTAATAGCTGAGTGGGACATTCGGTAAGTTGATTGGCTGAAATCCTGACTAACTCTAAATTTACTAAATTTGCCATCGATTGTGGTAATCGAGTTAATTGATTACCCGCCAACGCTAATTTTTGTAATCTGGGTCTGTGGCCCAAACTTTCGGGCAAGGTTTCAATATTATTGTCGGTAAGAATTAACCAACGGAGATTTTTCGGTAATGATTCAGCTGGCACTTGTTTGATCTGATTGGTTTTAAATCCGATCATTTCAAGGTTTTCACATTCACCCAATACCGAGGGCAATACTTCAAAATGATTGTTGGATGCAAAAATGATTTTTAGTTGAGTGAGTTGTTTTAGCTCTTTAGGTAAGGTGTTGAGTTGATTATTGGATAAATCCAAAATTTCTAAAGAGTCTGCTAACGTCAATATTTCCATAGGAAATTCAGACAAGTTTTCAGATAAAGATAACTTTGTTACGCCCAATAAGGCGCCCGATTTTAATTGAGCTAAAGTGTGCAAAATTTAAATATCACCGTTTGAAAAAATCGCCGAGATGCTACTCAAAAAGCATCGAAAATGATAGTTCTGATTTGAGTTTAGCGGCGTAAGCTTGTGTTTAGAAGTTACACTTTTTTAATTGTATTACCCAGAAGACTGAAATAATGAATAAAATGTTGGTTAATCAATTTTCTTGTTTCGTTTTGTGGGTAAATCCCTAACTTGGCTTCTGGACTTTGTTTGGTGCCTTGCACTAAAAACGCATTTTTACGGTAGTGATCTTGAATACAGGCTTCAAATGCTCGCGCTGCTAATTCTTGTGGTTGAGCGTAATAATATGTTTTTAGGGCCTTATCTGCTTGAGCACTTCGATTGACATACTCACTGACTTGGTTTTTATTGTCAGCTAAAAAGATTGATTCAAAACAAAGGCTAAGGTTTTTGTTGATAGGATGTTCGATTTGTTTTTTATCTTTTAACCAACAAGCTGACGCAAAGTCTTGCGCTTTTACATCGGTAAATAGTTTTTGTGCAATATAGTGGTCAAAAGCATGAAACCATTCGTGTGCTAAGGCTCCTCCTCCGGCATTTTTAGCTAAGGCTAAGGTTTTAGTTTGTGAGGCATAATGTGCGCTACTGTGCTTTTGGCCACCATGGCCAAAGGCTAATGATAAATTGTTGTTTAGTGAAATGACGGGAGTTGGAATAGACAGAATATCCATTAGATCAAATAAAGCATCAAAGAAAAGGTTCGCTGCGATTTGCTGTTCTTTGGCCGTTACCCATTTGCCAATAGTGATAGATCTAAAGCCAAATATTTTAACTATGTCGCCAAAAGTTACATCAGCGCCATCACGGTGCGATGGGCCATTGCGATAAAATGGTTGGTGAATCCTTGAATCTGGGGTCGTCACTGTATAATTATAATTGGATCATTTCGGCTAATATTTGTTCGCACCATTGGGCAATGCGTTCATCGGTTTGTTCGTATTGGTTTTCGTCATCTAAACTTAAGCCTACAAAAAACTCTCGGTCCGTGGTCAAGGCTTTCGATTCAGTAAAGTCATAACCTGTATTTGGCCAGTAACCAATAATATTGCAGCCCAGAACTATGAGTTCATCATGTAACATGCCCACAGCATCTTGAAACCAATCGGCATAACCTAGTTGGTCACCTAATCCAAATATCGCTACCGTTTTGTTGGCTAAATCTAAGTTCGCAATGTCTTGCCAAGTTGATTCCCAATCTTCTTGTAGTTCGCCAAAATCCCAAGTGGAAATACCAAAAATTAATTTATCGAAGCCTTGGCATTCGGATAAAGCATTATCTTTAATATTAAATAGCTCAACACATTCATATCCTACTAATTCATTTAACTTAGCTTGAATTTTTTCAGCGGCCATTTCGGTATAACAAGTGGTTGAACCGTAAAATAAACCGATTTTAATTGTACTTTGAGTCATAACATCCAATGATTTTTATTTACTAGGGCATACACTGGGCGAATGATAAATCACAGAAGCAATTAAATCTTGTGCAAACTGATAAATAGATATTACACATTGGATTTTTTGATGCTTTGTTCATTCATGCACATAATTTTCGTAAATATAAGTATAAAAATTAAATATTTGTTTCAACTAGCACAAATACCAATTAATAACTTGACCATGTGGACCGGTATCTTTATAAAGGTCTGCAATTAGGGAAATTTATCTCATATAGATTGGACTACATATGAAACTTTTGTTTTTCGTTTTGGGTATATGCTCATTGATGAGTTGTGACTCTGGAACGTCTGAAGATTCTCAGAGTTATATAAAGAAAACCTACGGCCATTGGATAAAAGAATCAAATGGCGAGGTGATGTTAGATCCACAGCCCTCTGGCTTAACATATTGGCGAGGTAAATTACTGACCTTAAGTGATAGAAGCGCACATACTTCTCAGCGCTTGAGATTACGTTCAATCGAGCCAAAAAATGCTCAATTAGACGGCCCAGACATGATAATGAAGTTATCAACAGATGCGCAAAAAAGTTGTTTTGCTAATTATGTAAGTGGTAACCCAGATTTAGAAGCGCTAACGGTTGATCCTGAAAATGATAATATTTTTTACGTGGTCACTGAAGACGCTTCAAACGCGGAACCCATGTCAGAAGCTTGTCAACAAAAGTATGCGCAAACAGGCTCGACTGATTACCCAAGTTTGTTACTCAAATTGGAAATTCAAGCAGATCAAAATTTATACATAACTCATATTAAACCAATACAGTTTAACGCTGATATGCAAATAGGTAATTTTCCAAATGATGGTTTCGAAGGTTTGGCTTTTGGCCAAAATCGAACTTTGTACCTTGGTATTGAAAAAGATCAACAGAAAAAAGCTCGGATATTTTCATTAGTACTAGATAAAACATTTTGGGCTTCAGATGATTTTGCTGTTCCTGTGGATGTTAAGGTAAAGCTTCCTGAGTTTGTAAAAGGTAATCATCCAATTAATGGCATGGATTATTACCAAACAAAAAGTGGTAGTGAGTTTTTGATTTTAGCTGCAAGAAACGACCAAAAGTTATGGATTGCAGACTTATCAGGGCAAAAGGAAGCCAAAATAGTGCCTCTAGAATTTCATGCTGAGATTGAAAGTGGCGTAGGTGTTTGTCAAGATTTCGAACCGATGGACAATACTTCAATAGAAGGTGTTGCTGTCATAGGCAAAACGTTATGGATGGTGAATGACCCTTGGAAAGCGGTTTATCTAAATAACATTCGATGCCCACAAAACAAGAATAATTACCGTAAATTTGCGCCTCTGTTGTTTAGTTTAGCGATTCAACCTAGTTGGTTCGAATAATTCCATCACATCTAAAATCCACTGTGTAAAAAAGCTGAGCTCTATTACACAGTGCTCCTTCAATGATAATCGGTTTACTTAGGCTTTTAATTTGCTGGCAAACTTTTGTTTGAACTTAGCAAGTTTAGGGGCAACCACCATATTGCAATATTGGTTTTGTGGATTGTTTGAAAAATAATCCTGGTGGTAGTCTTCAGCCTGATAATAATTGTTAATGGGTACAAGTTCTGTCACTACAGGATCTGGCCAAATTTTCTCATCACTAATTTCTTGAATTATTTGTTCAGCTTCTACCTTTTGGCTTTCGTTGTGAAAAAAGATACCGCTACGGTATTGAGTGCCCGTGTCGTTTCCCTGACGATTGAGTTGAGTGGGGTTATGCAAAGCAAAAAATATCTCTAATACATCACGATATGTGAGTTGCTGACTATCAAAGTTAACTTGTACCACTTCTGCATGGCCCGTATTGCCCTGGCAAATTTGTTCGTAAGTAGGATTGTCTACTTGCCCGCCTGCGTAACCAGAGTAAGCAGAGACGACACCATTCAGGCTATTAAAAGCAGATTCCAAACACCAAAAGCATCCTCCCGCTAATGTCGCTGATTGAATATTATTCATAACCTTTCCTCAAAATTATCCTAATTAACTGCTTAATATGTGGCTACCAACTATAGACAATTCAAGCCAGTTAACGACATTTTAATTTTGTGCTGTTAACATTGGTTTTATTATAAAAATAAAACGGGAAAAGTTATGAGCGCGACTCGCGAGCAATTTGGTTCACGCATAGGGTTTATTTTAGCTGCAGCGGGTTCTGCTGTGGGAATTGGTAATATGGTTGGGTTTCCGGTTGCCGCGACAAAAAATGGCGGTGGCGCATTTTTGTTAATCTACGCGATCTTTGTTGCCTTTATTTGTTTACCTGTCATGTTGGCTGAGATGTCAGTAGGTAGACATAGTCGGAAAGACCCTTTAGGGGCTTATTCTGTCATGTCGAATAACCACAATGGCTGGAAAATTGCGGGTTGGTTGTCAATTATTACCCCTTTCATGATTGCAGTGTTTTACTTGGTCATTACCGTTTGGATATTTGGTTACCTTTATCAATCACTGACGGGTAACTTAGCCATGTTGGCAGATCCAGACACTTTTGGCGTTTTTATAAATGGCACTGATCTGATTTATTATTCCTTGGCTGTTCTTGCCATTGTATATTTGATCCTGCAAGGCGGGGTGAAGCAAGGTATCGAAAAAGCAGCAAAAATTATGATGCCAGCACTATTTATTATGTTAGTAGGTCTGGTTATTTTTGTATTAACTTTAGACAATGCTTTTGAAGGAGTTAAATATTACGTTATTCCTGATTTTAGCAAAATAAACGCTTCAGTAGTCAGTGCTGCCTTATCACAAGCATTCTTTTCGTTATCATTAGGTATGGGGATCATGATTACTTATGGCTCTTATTTAGACAGTAAAAGTGACGTACCTGGTTCAGCTAAAATGGTGGCTTTACTGGATACCGCAGTTGCTTTTATTGCTGGTTTATTAATTCTGCCTGCGGTGTTTTCTTTTAATCCTAATATTAATACCAGTGAACTAAGTGACTCGTCAGTAGGCATGATATTCACCTTTTTACCTAAAATATTCTTAGCACTGCAAACCAGTATTGGATATGTAGGTGCAAGTGCAGTGGCTAGTATGTTTTTTGTTTTAGTCTTTTTTGCCGCTATTACTTCTATGGTGTCTATTTTTGAAGTTCCCGTTGCTGCACTTATGGAAGAAAAGAAATATAAACGTCGCAAAGCACTGGGTGTATTGGGGTTACTACTCGTAGTAATGGGACTAATGGCTGCTACATCTTTTGGATTATCTGATTTCTTTACTCAATTCACGCAATATGCAGGACAGCAAAAGTCCTTCTTTGATCTAATTATTGATGTGTTTTACGACACCATCCTGCCTCTAAATGGTTTGTTAATCTGTATTTTTGTGATGTATCGGTGGAAAAAAGTAAACTTCACTGAAGAAATGGATGCCAATTCAAATCCTCAAGGGAACAACTGGTTTATCAAATACGTTAACTTCTCGGTAAGTACGTTTATACCCATTATATTATTGGCCGTTTTTGTTAATACGGTGGCATTAAAATATTTTGGTCAGGCTTTAATTGGTTAAAAGATCACAATAGAAAATGACGCTTAGTATTAATCTAATTGAGACTAAGCGTTAATTGAATCAAGGCTGCGCGTCAATCATATCGTAAGGGCTCGGGTATTTAAGTTTAATGCCTAACGTTTTGATGCTGTCAGAGGCATCGATTCGTTTACCGATTCGTTTACCTAGGTTCGCATTAGAATCTTGCTGTATAAAGTTTGGAGCGGCTAACTCTAACCTTTCAGCTGCCCAAGTATAATAGTCTTTTCGAGTTGGGTGTTCAGTCGCACTTAATACAAAGGTTTCTCCCCAAATATTGTCGGCGATTATTTTATCTATCGCTTGTACCACATCACTTTGATGGACTAGGTTGACGACTTGATTGGGGTTTGGTAATTGGCTTTTACCGGCTAAATACTTCGCTGGGTGACGGTCATTACCTACTAACCCAGCTAATCTCAAAATCGTGCTAGTTTGTGGAAAGAAACGGCCAACTAACTTTTCAATTTGCAGGTTTATTTTAGCTGACTCGGTCACTGGGTTTGGCGCACTTTTCGCAGTGACGATCCGAGTATCGTCTCCATAAATGGATGAAGTGCTGATAAAAATAACCTGTTGAATATTGCTGTGTGAAGCAAACTTGAGCAGTGTTTCAATATTAGATAGAAAGTCTTCACAAGCTTGAGATTTTCGACCAACAGGAATATTTAAAAACAAAATATCGCTCGTGAATAACGGCGTTAGTCTAGTTGTATCTAGAGGTTCACCTAACGTATATTCGATACCAAGTAAGTTATGTGAATTCAGTTCAGCTACACCCGCAGTAGAACGACGAGTGGCCACTATCTTGTGACCACTATGTTTTAAATGTTTGGCAACCGGTAAGCCTAACCAACCACATCCAATTATTGCTATTTGCATTAATAGGTTACTTTTTAAATATACTTTTGCTAACTGTTACATAGCATTACGTGGTGTGTCGAGTTGTAAAATATCTAAATGACTCAGCTGTTGAATTTTGGCTTGAAGGCGCGATTCAGTGCGCTCTATATGTTGTAATGTTTTGCATAAATCTTCAGCTTTATGTTCTATCCTTTGGGCTTGAAACTCAATTGTTTCTTCAAGTTGTTCTCCAAATCTTTCCATTCTTTGTTCAAAAGCTTCCATGTCACCACCGCTAAATAGAATTTGTGTACCTAAATTCACCATTACGCTGCCAAGAGATTCAGAAATCACCTCTTCAATTACTTGTTCAAATTCATTTCCCCACTGCTCGCCAAAAAAGTCTCCGTCGTTAAATGTTCTAGAATCTACTCTCAGTGAGCCATCGTGAGCATAAAAGCTACGTTGCACTTGTTCATCCAATTCTTGTAGTTTGATTGAAAGCTTTTCGAATGTATGACTATCTGAACCTAATAGCTCTGCAAATACCTCATTGATAGCAGTGTTTGCTAAGCTGACTGCTTCATTTGCAATGTCAGCTGCTTGCGGTATTGCTTGATGAATTCCATCATAATAATCTTCAACTAATGCTTGTTGATAACTGTTTAGTGATATGGATTTTCCATCAACAGACAAGTTATATTGAGCGTCAATCTCAATTTGAGTTTTGTCTTCTATGTTAACGCTTATCACTTTATTCTTTATTTGGAACTCTCCATCAAGATTCACATCGCAGTGATTATCAGCAGCAAATGCTGAACCACAAACAAATAAACTAGCCAAAACCAAAGTGCGCATAATTTTCTCCGAATATTGTTGTGAACCTAGTTCACAGTGATTACCTAATCTATTGATC